>DAIRGV010000009.1:0-55627 GCA_036794405.1 Candidatus Dormiibacterota bacterium | reverse complement strand
TCGGGGTCGGTGGCCGAATAGTGGGTCTCGTTGGAACGACGCTCGCCTCGGAAGTTGACTTCTTGATTGCGTCCGCCGCCGGCAGCGCCGGGTGGGCCACCACCGCGCCGGCCCCGTTTCGGTTTCCGCTGGCCGCCCAGGTTGGGCTTGCGCTGGAAGCTCTTGAGCGAAGCCCAGGACTCGAGCAGGGTGCCGTCGACGGTGAAGTGATCGTTGGAGAGCAGATGCTGCTGGCGAGCCTGCCGGAGGACCGCCTCGAAGAAGGCTCGGGAGACGCCGTGGTCGAGCAACCGGCGCCGGTTTTTGGCGAAGCTGGAGTGGTCGAAGGCGTCCTCGCTCACGTTGAGGCCCAAGAACCATTTGAAGAGCAGGTCGTACTGGAGCCGCTCACAGAACTGGCGCTCGCTCCGAATCGAATAGAGCGCCATCAGCAGGCATCCCTTGAGCAGGTGCTCGGGCGGAATCGACGGCCGACCCTCGGCCGCATACATGGCGTCGAAGGTGGGCGCCAAGCTCTCCAGCGCCTGGTCAACGAAAGGTCGAATGCGGCGGATGGGATGGACGGCTGGAACCAGCTCGTCGGGCGTGACAGCGCTCAGCATCGAGAGCTGGCGGACTGTGGAACCGCGCATGCGGGAGGCCTCCAGGACGTGAGCAGGACGGAAGTGGAAGCGGTTGCCGGCAGCTTACAGCCTCGCGCGCGCAAGCGCACGCACGCGGGGCTATTTCAACAGCCTGCTAGGCGTTATGCGGACGGCCTGCTAGCCTAGTTGCTCGTACCGGATGAGGTAGCCGCATGAGTCGACCGGATTCGGCGGCTGTGTCGGAGTACTTCCATTTGTCGGCTTGGGCGGCTTTTGTGCTCGGTGATTTAGCGCATGAGTTTGTGGTGAAGGTCAGTGGTGGAGGTGAAGACACCGCGGCTATGATGAGGTCGCGTTCGATCTTGCTGAACCAGAGTTCGACCTGGCTGAGCCAGGACGAATAAGTGGGGGTAAAGTGGACGGTCTGATGCAGGGTCAAGAACTCGGTCACCCGTCTCGTCTGAGCCGAGACATTGTCGAGAATAATGTGCATTTCCTGACCTGCCGGCTGCTCCACGACGACTGCCCCGAGGAAGGCCACGAGCTCCTCGCTGGTGTGTCGTGGCGCTGTCTGTCCAATCGCCGCGCCGGTCTTGGTGTTGAGAGCGGCGAAGAGGGAAAGGGTTCCCTTACGGACGAATTCAAAGCCATGGCGCTCGGCTCGGCTGGGCGACATCGGCAGCACTGGGTCGCGCCGATCAAGGGCCTGGATCGCGGTCTTCTCGTCCAGGGTGAATATGACTGTATGCTGGGGACGGTACAGATAGAGCGCGATCACGTCGTCGGCCTTGCCCTTGAAATCGTTAGAGGGTATGTAGCGCTCTACCCGATACGGCTGCAGCCCGACTCGAGCCCAGGCCCGAGCCACTCGCATGTGCGGGACATCCGAGTGCCGAGCCCGCTTGCGGCCGGTCCAATGGCTGCTACTGTCCGCCGGGGCGTGGCGGCCAGCAATGACGGTTCGGGCCTCCAGCTGTGGCGCGTCGGCAGTCCGCTTCCGGCCCTGGTGGCGCCCGTACAGCCCCTCCAAACCCTCGCCCAGGAACCGGCTGCGCCACAACTTAATGACCTGCTGACTCCAGTCGAGCTTGTCAGGGATGGTGGTTTAGGGAACGCCATCGGCGAGCAGCAGGATAAGCCCGGCCCGCACCACATCCGCAGCTCTCAGCGTGCGCGTTCGACCACCGGCCTGGAGTTAGGTTCGTTCAGCCCCTATAAGAACGATTGCGGAGGTTGAGGTGAACATGCCCCATTTTACCTCGCATGCGGCTCGTGTCACTGGTACGAGCGACTAGTGTGTGGCTTCATAGGTGCGGCCCACTTCGATGGACGCCCAATTGAGCAGATTCCCGCCGATGCCTCTGAGAGGATTCGCTGGAGAGGGCCGGACGCATATAAGGAACAAGGCTCCCATGGGAGGATATTCGCCAGCGCGCGTCTTGCCATCATCGACCTCGACCCAGAAGCGGACCAACCGCTGAGAAGTGCGGATGGCGCGTGGGAACTGATCTTCAATGGAGAGATCTATAACTATCGCGATCTTGCGAATAATCACGGGCTGAGCGAAAAGGCTCATCGCTCCGACACCTGGGCCCTGCTGGAGCTTGTCGGCCGGATCGGAGTTGTCGAAGCGCACCGACAGTTGAGGGGCATGTACGCGTTCGCAGCATGGGAAGTGAACGCGGAACGGCTTTGGCTCGCAAGGGATCCATTTGGCATCAAACCGCTGACTTGGACACCCGTCGAGAGCGGCGTCCTGTTTGGATCCGATCCGCGTTCTCTCGCGATTTGGCGAAAGCGCATTGGGCTTCCGCTAGAGATTTCCACTTATGCCCTTACCCACTACCTCATGCTCGGATACGCACCGGGGGACGCCACCATGTGGTCAGACATTCATCGCTGTTCGCCTGGCTCGGTGACCGTAATCAGTGCGGCCGGAACCAATGTGAGCAGCTGGGAGGAGCCCTTTCGTGATGGCCTAATCGGTGCGCCGACTGCCGATGAGGTCGAGACCGGCATTCGCGACGCTGTTACTCGGCATCTCACTGCCGACGTGGAGGTAGGTGCTTTCCTTTCCGGCGGTCTTGACAGTAGCCTTGTGGTCACCTTGGCCGCTCGTGCGGCGGGCACTCGTCTGCGCACCTATTCGCTTGGCTTTGAATCCAGATCCGTCTTCGATGAGTCGGGCATGGCTGAGGCGATGGCGAGAGCCGTAGGCTCCCAACATGAGACCGTGAGGATTGGTTCGAGAGATCTCAGAGAACTGGTGGACGAAGCCGTCGAGGCCTTCCCTGAGCCTCATGCCGATGCCGCCGCCTTGCCGATGCTTGCCTTGAGTAAACGTGCTTGCCAAGACGTGAAGGTGGTCCTGACCGGCGAGGGCGGTGATGAGATGTTCGGCGGCTACCGGCGCTATTGGGCCTTTCCGATGGCTCGGGGTCGGTTGATGCGATTCGCAGCGCACGGACACGTCGGTGAGTTTGCTTTCCGACTTGGTGGACGCCGCCTTAGGCAGATGGCATCGGCCGCCAACTCCTCAGGTGCTGCCGCGTATGCGCGTATGTTAACGATGTCGCACTGGGATTCCATCGTCGCTTCCGGCGGAGATGCGGCAACCGCGCTCGTGCCTCGTGTATTGGGTCGGTATGACACTCCCGCCCTCGCGAATCCAGGACCGGATTCGCTACGAAGGTTGGAGCTTGATCGCCATCTGCCGGAGTCCTACCTAGAGAAAGGAGACCGAGCTACGATGCGGTTTGGGCTTGAGGCTCGCGTCCCCTTCCTTGACCTCGATCTTGCGCGCATCGCGCTCCGGCTGTCGAACGAGCAGCTGGCCAAGTTCGGGCGAACCAAAATCCTGCTGCGCCAGCTCGCGACGAGGCACCTACCAGCATCAGTAACTCGCGCTCCAAAGCGTGGTTTCTCGGTGCCGTTGGCGGAATGGATGTCGGCTGAAGCGACCGCGCGATGGGCGCGCGATGCGCTACTTGGGGGCACTGCACTTCAACGTGGAGTGCTTGACCATGCGGGTCTGTCGGCTGTCCTCCGCAACGTCGGGGCCTTTGAGACGGATGAGAAGGCCGAGACGGGATACCGCTTGCTGATCCTTGAACTGTGGTGCCGGCAGTGCTTCGATTGCGGGGCTCTCTGACTCCCGACCGATTGGTTCAGTGGATAGTCTACTGTTTGCTGTGGCTCACGCCATCAAACAGCTGGTCGATTCTACGGATCAGTCGGTCAATCACGATCGTCTCGTTGTACAGCTGCTCCGCCCTGAAACGTCCAGCGACTCCCTGCCTCTTGCGCAAGCTTGGATCTTTGATCAGAGCCTCGAGGGCTTTTGCAAGCGCGGGGGCATCACGTACCGGAACCAAGAAGCCGGTTATGCCATCGATCACCTCCTCGCGGCAACCCCGAATGTCCGTTGCGACGACAGGTTTGCCCGCCGCCATCGCCTCTATTATCGAGCGCGGCATACCTTCTCTATATGAGGCCAGCACAAAAATGTCCATGACTTGTAGTAGTGGTGGGACGTCGTGCGTAAAGCCGGCGAAGCGAACCCTGTCGCGCAAGTTGGGGTCGGACGAGACCATGTCAGCCATCCTGCTGCTGAATGGATCGCGGTCACCTTCGGCCGTGTCACCAACGACCAGGAAGAGAGTTGAAGGCTGTGAAGCCGCCACAAGGCTGGCGGCCTGGAAGAACTCGTGATAGCCCTTCTCTTCGACCAAGCGACCTACCGTTCCGACCACAATCGAGTCACGTGGCATGTCGAGGCGCTTGCGCCAATCCTCTACGGCGGACCTTGGAACGTTGGCGAACTCAGCGATTACGACGCCGTTTCCGATCGCCTCAACCTTGGCTGCGGGCATTATCCGCTCCGCGACCGCCGTAGCCGCGTCTTCTTCGCTCTGGGTGAAGAGAAAGTCCGTCCAGCCTCCGAATAGCCTCTCGAGGTGGATATGCATGGACCGAGCCCAGGGGTTCATGTGTTCGTGAAAATAGAAGCCGTGCGCGGTGTACAGGATGAGAGGGACCCCGGCGAGGCGAGCGGCAAGTCTTCCCACAAGGCTCGCCACCGGAGTGTGAACATGCACGATGTCGAACTCGTGCTTGCGGAGGAGGCGATACAGAGTGAGCACGGCGCGTAGATTCCTGATCGGTGCGATTGCCCGCGAAATGCTGACCGGATACGTGCGGATGCCCTCGCCTTCAAAGCGGCGCAGCATGGGGCCGTCCGTACACGCGACGCTAACCTGCCAGCCCTTGTCTCGAATTGCTCGAATCTGGTTGCCAAGGAGTATCCAGGCCGTCGTGTCGACGGCGCACACCACGAGGAGGCTTGGGCGGGCCCGCGATTTGATCACCATTGGCCGCGGCCTAGCTTGCTGGCTTCAGCACTCTGCAGTACCAGTCAGTCGTCTCCGCGAGGCCAGCACTGACGTCGTGCGTTGGGGCATATCCAAGAATCTCGCTAGCTTTGCGGATATCCGCTTCGGAGTGAAGTATGTCTCCTTGGCGGCGGGGCGCGTAAACCGGCTGCGGCATATGACTAGTCTTGGCGTGGGGCGCCACGACATCCCAGAGCAGCTGATGGAGGTTATTGAGGGTTGTCCTCTGACCCACAGCGACGTTGAACACTTCGCCAATGGCAGCCGTTGGGCAGGTTGCTGAGAGCAGGTTTGCCTGGACCACATTTTCGACGTAACAGAAGTCACGACTTGTCTCGCCGTCGCCGTAGATCACGCACGACTCGCCTCGCAGCTGCGAGGCTATCCATCGCGGGATAACCGCAGCGTAGGGCCCCTCCGGACTCTGGCGACGTCCAAATACATTGAAGTATCGGAGGCCGATCGACGGTAAGTCGAAGGCTCGTGCAAACGCACCTGCATAGAGCTCGTTAGCGAGCTTTGAGACAGCGTAGGGAGATAACGGTCGGCCCAGTCTCGACTCTAGTTTTGGCAGCGAGGGATCATCTCCGTAGACGGAGCTTGAGGAGGCGTAGACAAGCCGGCTCACGCCTGCGTCCCGAGCCGCTACACAGATATTGACGAAGCCGCCTACGTTGGCATTGTTAGTTGCTATTGGATCGGCCACCGACCTTGGGACGGATCCTAGGGCGGCGTGGTGAAGCACGACGTTTGCGCCGACGCAGACTTCTCGGCAGGCCTCAGGGTCGACGATGTCTCCGTCCACAAACCGGAAGCGCGTCCATGCCTGGCCGACGCGTTCCTTCACATCGGCAAGATTGGCGGGCGAACCGGTAACGAAGTTGTCGATTCCGACAACTGTTTGCCCCAGACCCAGCAAAGCTTCGAGGAGGCTCGAGCCGATGAAGCCGGCGACGCCGGTTATGGTCCACACAAGCGGGTCGGCACGGAGCGCCGCCTTCGTCTCGGTGAGGGCTCGCGGGGGCGTCACAGCGACTTGTACGAAAACTCGGCCGGAACTGAATCAGGATCCAAGAGCGACTTGACGTCGTACACTGCGCCGCCCGGCCGGAGGCGACTTAGTAACTCTTGACTTGACATCTCACGGTAGTAGGCATGCGGGACCACGATGAGTAGCCCGTCCAGGCCCCGCAGCGCCTCCCAGGCAACTAACTCGATGCCGTACTCGGACATGGCCTGCGCACGATCGGCCATCGGATCGTGCACCAGTGGTTGGACGCCAAAGTCCTGAAGCTCTCGGACAATGTCTGGTACGCGACTATTGCGAAGGTCGCGAACATCTTCCTTAAATGTCAATCCGAGGACTCCGACCCGCAAACGTCGCGGCGCTCCCTCCCGCGATGCTTCGGTAAGCATCTTGATGAATGACTGAGCAACATATGCTCCCATGCTGTCATTGATCCGTCTCCCGGCAAGAATGACCTGCGGATGATAGCCAAGTTCCTCGGCCTTATGGGTCAGATAGTAAGGATCCACTCCGATGCAATGACCACCGACAAGGCCGGGAACGAACGGCAGGAAGTTCCATTTGGTTCTTGCTGCGGCGAGTACGTCTCGCGATGAGAGTCCGAGCCTCCCTAAGATGATCGCCATTTCATTCATGAGAGCCACGTTCAGGTCCCGCTGCGTGTTCTCCATGACCTTCGCGGCTTCGGCGACCTTGATGGATCTGGCCCTGAAAACCCCAGCCGGGACAATTGCCTCGTAGACCCTCGCGACCCGATCTAGCGATTCCGCATCCTCGGCCGACACCACCTTGACAATCCGCTCAAGGGTGTGCTCGCGATCGCCCGGATTGATCCTCTCCGGGGAATAGCCCAGCCTAAAGTCGAGCTGACGCCGCAGCCCGGATGATTGCGCCAGCACCGGTCCACAGATTTCCTCGGTGACTCCCGGATAGACGGTCGATTCGAACACTACCAACCCGCCGGGCTTCAGTGCGGCCCCGACAAGCTCAGACGCCCGAGTCAGCGGTCGCAGGTCTGGGCGATTGCTGCCGTCTATCGGCGTAGGGACCGCCACAACGAAAAAGCTCGCACCCTTCAGGTCAGCTTCGTCGCTCGTAATGTGCAGGCGACTATCTTGCAGCACGGCCTCGGGCACCTCGCCGGTAGGATCGATACCAGTCTTCAGGGCCTGGACGCGGCTCCGGCTGGTATCGAAACCAACCGTATCCGCATAGTGGCGAGATAGGGCGATTGCCACGGGCAGTCCTACGTACCCCAGACCGACGACCGCGATTCGCTCGCTAGGGGGCAAGGAAAATCCGCCGACGGTGCTTTCGACCAGGCGCATCGGACAACGTTATCTGAATCTAGCTCCCGTGACTTGGGGATAAGGGGCGCCATGATCGCCGACACCCCGACTCACGTTTACGCGTACCTGGGGAAGCTCTCACGTACCGATCATCGTGCCAGATATCCTTAGGGGCGCATGAAGGTGTTGCTGTTGTGCCGATACACTCGCCTCGGCGCCAGCAGTCGTGTCCGCTTCTTCCAATTCATCCCGGGCCTTCGTGCGTACGGAATTCAGGTAGACGCGACCCCGTTAGTCGACGACGACTATCTGGTGCGGCTCTACAGCGGCCAGCGTCGCCGTCTGACGCCGATAGCTACCGAATTCGGCCATCGCCTGCTGCGCCTCGCTCGGGGTGGGTACGACCTGGTCTGGGTTGAAAAGGAAGCATTTCCCTGGCTGCCGGCGGTGGCCGAACGAGCGTTGCGGGTATCGGGGACCCCATACGTCGTCGACTATGACGACGCGACCTTCCATGACTATGATCGGCATCCGCGATGGGTTGTTCGTCGCATCCTAGGTGGAAAGATTGCAAAAGTAATGCAGCGCGCCGCAACGGTAACAGTGGGTAACCAGTATATCTTCGCCTACGCGACTGGCGTCAACGCGAAACGTGTTGTCATGATGCCCTCCGTTGTCGATGTTAATCGCTACCAAGTGCAGGAACGGCCCGATCATGGCAAGATTCTCCTCGGCTGGATAGGCACGCCGAAGACGGAGCGATTTCTGGGCCAGATAGAGGAGGCTCTACGGTCTGCGTCGGCCCAAGTGCCGCTCGAGTTGATCGCCATTGGGGCCCGCAATCCCGCGATTCCAGGTGTCTCAGTTGTCATCAAACCCTGGGCCGAGGCAACCGAAGCCACGGAACTAAGCGGCGTCGATATAGGTATAATGCCGCTAGACGAAAGCGATTACGTACGCGGCAAATGTGGGTACAAACTGATCCAATACATGGCTGCCGGTCTGCCTACTATCGCGTATCCAAGCCAGGCGAACTCATCGGTAGTGGACAACAATAGGACGGGAATCCTTGCCCGCTCACAAGCCGAGTGGATCGATGCGATCTGTAGACTGGCGCGGGATAGAAAGCTTCGCCGTTCTTTGGGAGCTGCCGGTCGGGCGAAAGTGGTGAGCGAGTATTCCGTCCAAGTCGTGCTGCCGCGACTGGCGGAGGTTCTGTCCGAAGCGACTTCCCGAGGCAAGGGGCAATGACGCAGCTCCTACCGGGGTCGCGCAGGGATGCCAACAGCCACTACGCCCGGCGGCAGGTCCTGAACCACGGCTGCTCCAGCACCAACGATCGTTTCAGCGCCTATCGAGAGGCCCTGATTAACGCAAGAGCCGGTGCCCAGCATCGCGCACTCGCCGATTGACACAGTTCCGCTTACATTGACACCCGGGTTGATTGTGACGTAATCGCCTAAGCGGCAATCATGACCGACGGTCGCGTTGATATTTACATGGACGTGACGACCCAGTCGGATGTTAGTCGTCAGCCGCACTCCGGCCGTGACAATTGAACCGGGGCCCAGTAGTACGTGGGCGCCCATCGTCGCCGCCGGATGCACTGCCACCGCGGCAGTTCGACCGGCGGCTGTGGCCAGAATGTCAATTCTCTTCCGCGACTCGCCGGACGAGATACCTATCAGATAGTGTGTGTCGAGTTGAGCGAGGCGCTCAACCTTCCCGATCACGGATGCACGCCGCTCCCCAATCAAGGGAGAAGGGACGGGAGCATCATCAAGGAAGCCGAGGAAGTCGAAGGTGGGGTCAACCGAGTTGATCGCCTCGATGATGTCGAGGACTTCGCGACCAAATCCGCCGGCACCAACGATGACAAGCGGGATCATTGGTCGGGACCGCCGTGAAACGGCTTCATGGTAGCTTCTCCAGGGTAGCTTATCCCTTGGCCACGAAGGACGTACGCAACGGTCAAGAGGATGATGCGTAGATCAAGTCGGAATGACCAATGTTCGACGTACCATACGTCAAATTCAAGCCGCTGTTCCCAAGTGAGTTCATTGCGCCCGTTGATCTGTGCCCATCCGGTCAATCCGGGGCGGACGTCATGGCGCCGCGTTTGCCGCGAGTCATAAAGCGGCAAGTACTCGGGCAGAAGAGGCCGTGGCCCAACGATGCTCATGTCTCCTCGTAGGACGTTCCATAGTTCCGGCAGCTCATCCAGGCTCGTTCGGCGAAGGAACGCGCCGAAGCCGGAAATTCTTCTCGCGTCGCTCAGAAGTTGTCCAGACGCATCTCGCGCATTGTCCATGCTACGGAACTTCAGATTCTGGAAAAGGCGCCCACCCAGACCGGGTCGCTGCTGGCGGAATAGGACTGGGCGGCCAAGCCGGAAGAGGATGAGTAGGGCCGTGAGTCCGATGGCCGGAGCAAGAACGATCAATCCAATAGCGGCGGCAATCAGATCAAAACCCCTCTTGATACTAACGGAGCGGGGACTCACGGAGATTCGATACCAATCAAATAGACCATACTAACCCTTCATCGATGAACCCTCCCCTTATTAGGCTCGCCCGTCCGGACGCCGGTGCCGATGAGCTTGAGGCGATTCGTGGCGTTCTTGAGTCCGGAACGCTCACTAACGGGCCGCGTACCGCGGAATTCGAGGATGTCTTCGCCAAGCGCCACCAGGTGGAGCATGCGGTCGCCTTCGCAAACGGGACGGTGGCGCTTGCCGGGATGCTATTAGCCGCCGGCATTGGACCGGGAGATGAGGTAATTGTTCCCTCGATGACCTTCATATCCACTGCCACTTCGGTAAATCACGTGGGCGCCACTCCCGTCTTCGCTGACATCCGGCCAGATATATTTACTCTCGATCCGCGCGATGTGGAGCAACGACTCACCAATCGTACCAAGGCTGTGATGGCGGTTCACTACGGCGGCCAGCCAGCTGACCTCGACGAATTACGTGATGTATGTCAGCATGCCGGCGCGGCACTCCTCGAGGACGCCGCTCAGGCGCATGGCGTTGACTACAGGGGCCGTCCCGTGGGCGGTATCGGTGATGCCGCGATGTTCAGCTTCACTCCAACGAAGAACATCACGACGGGCGAGGGCGGCATGGTGACCACCAACAACGCGGAATGGGCGCAGCGGCTCCGCCTGAGTCGAAACCACGGCCAGGCAGACCTCTACCACCACGTCAGCCTCGGCTACAACTGGCGTATCACTGAGATGCAGGCGGCCATGGGCGTGGTCCAAATGACGAAGCTTGACGGCATACTTGAGCGCAAGCGAATCAACGCTAGCTATCTCGCCGAACGACTTGCGGCAACGAGCCTAAAGGCCCCAGTCTGCCTTCCCGATCGTACCCACGGTTACATGCTGTATACGCTCTTGGCTGAGACCGATAATCGAGACCGAATCCTGGATGGTCTGGCCAGGCGCAGCATTGAGGCTCGGATCTACTTTCCGCCAGCTCATACGCAACCTATCTACAGTGACCGAGGCGCCCAACTTTCGGTCACCGAAGATGTGGCGGGCAGAATGTTGTCGGTCCCGTTTCACGCGCAGATGACCGACGAAGAGATTGACCGGGTGGCTGATGCACTCATCGAACTCGCGCCAGCCTGATGGCTTAGCTTGTGTGGGATGTCGCGACAGGGCGGCGGTCAGGCTTTAATCGAGGACGCCATCAGAGGGTAGCCGATGATTGTGATTCCTGGCCCTGGTCCGATGTCTGAACCATCTGACGAAGGGCGACTGTTAGCTCCTTCTGATCGCCGCGACGAATCTGCTCTGCGAGCCATTCAATCCGATCATAAACGTTCATATCAGGATCTACTCCGATCACTTTGTGCACCGAAGGATGACCGGTCGGTTGGCGCCGCTCCTCAGAGTAGATTAACTCTTCGTGCAGCTTTTCCCCAGGGCGAATCCCGCTGTATGTAATCGGGATGTCGATGTCGGGCCTTAGCCCACGCATTCGGATCATTCGACGCGCAAGGTCATCTATCCGGATCCGTTGACCCATGTCGAGCATGAAGAGGTCGTTGCCATCTGTGAGGGACGCGGCTTGAATGATGAGATGAGCTGCCTCGGTGATGTCCATGAAGTAGCGGGTCATTTCAGGGTGGGTCACGGTAACTGGCCCGCCCATATCGATCTGCTTGGCGAACGTGGGCACCACGCTGCCGCGACTGCCGAGGACGTTGCCGAACCGAACCGCCGTGCAGAGCGGCAGCTGCTCGCCGACGGCGAGGCGGGCAACTGCTTCGGGCAAGAACTTCGTATTCAACACCAGCTGCTCAGCCAGTCTCTTGGTCATGCCCATGATCGAGCGAGGCTCGACAGCCTTGTCCGTTGACACAAGGACGAACCGTTCGGCGCCGCAGGCAACGGCTGCTCTCAGTACGTTCAGGCTTCCAAGAACGTTGACGCGGGCGGCCTCGTCGGGAAAGCGCTCCATCAGCGGCACATGCTTGTATGCCGCGGCGTGAATCACCACATCGGGCCGAATCTCGTCAAGCAGCCGGGCGATCCTTTCGCGCTGGGTTATGTCACCAACAATGGCGGTCAGGTTGCAGGTATCGGCTCTCGGCCGGAGTTCGATCTCGAGATCGAACAGACCGCTCTCATTGTTATCGAGCAAAACCAGGTGCCGCGGCCCATAGGCAAGAGCCTGCCTGCACAGCTCTGAGCCGACCGATCCACATGCTCCGGTCACGACCACGGTCCTATCTTGAAGTACCACCTCACCCGCAGCGATGTCCACACTGGCCGGCTGGCGGCCGAGCAGGTCGCTGACGCGGATATCTCGGGTGAGGGGAGCTGATCCTGCGCCCGAAACAACGTCCAACACATTGGGCACGATGCGGACCTGAGCCTCGGTGGCCTCGACGGAAGCAACGATCTCGCGTAGACGATCGCCGGGGATGTCGTTGAAAGCCAGCACTACGAGGTCGACTTCCAACCTAACTACGAGGGCTGCAAGATCGACCCCGCGCCCCACGACCAGAGTTCCCTGGACGATCCTGCCCACCTTCTTCCGATCGTCGTCTATGAATCCGACGACCTGGTAGCTCTGCTCCTCGCCGCGCGCCACACGCAGTCGGGATGAGAGATGTTGGCCGAGCTCGCCAGCGCCGTATATCAGTGCACGAAGTCTTTTATCGCCCTGCTTGAGCGGCGTCGTTCGCACCAGCAAGCGCCACCGGAAGCGGACTAGGGCGATCCCAATTGAGGTGAGGATGCCACCGATCAGGACAATGCTTATGGGGATCGGCCGTCCCGCGCTGGTGCTCATCCACAGGTCGAGCAGCAACAACAACAGGGTCCCGGCGGCAACAGCCAGGAAGATCGAGAAGATTTCTGATCCACGTGCATATTGCCATGCGTGGCGGTCGAGTCGCCACACCTTGATTATCAGAAGGTAGACGGCGACGACGAGCACCACGCTGTTGCCGAGGCCTACGAGGGCTGAACCGAGCCGGGGTGACGGACCGTCGAGGAAGCGAAGAGCGGTCGCAATGTAGAACGCGGCCAGAATCACCACAGAATCTAGGGCCGCGCTGGTCAGTTGTCTGAAGATATCGTCCAGAATCCACCGGCTGGCGACCTCTTCGTTGATTGGCTGACGGAGTCGCGGCAGCCTCATCTGTTCTCCGCCCTTGACCGTTCGCAGCTCCGAGATGGGATGGGCCGGGAACCCCTAACGCTACCCGACCGGTTCAGGATACCTGTTGGCTCACTGGCGCAGACGGAGTCGCCGATAACAAGGTCCTGATCGAATCCATCGGATAGGCGAAGTCCCCTCAATACTTCCATCGGTCCCGCGATGGCATTATGGAACCCTGAGCGGAGTTTGGGTTGGCGTTGCGACCCCAAATCTGCCGGACTGGCTTCGATCGGGGACGATTTGGGAAGCCTCTGAGCCTCCGCACCACCCGACATCCGCCGAACCGCTTTTCGCCGCAATGTACGCGATCGCGTTCGACGCAATAGAAATGCGATCGCGGATCCAGAGGCGGATCAATCATAACGTGGCCGCAGCGCGTCCATTAGCAAGCCACAATTTCCTGGCAATCGAGGATCACCTCCACCTAACCATAGGAGGTCGCCCTCGTACATCGGCCGGCCGAGGACGGTCCCGGCTACCCACCGACAACGTCGACCCAGACCAAGTTGCGCGGCATGGTCAGGATCCGCCCGTCGTCGAGTTGGAAGGTGAAGGGCGACCTGCGGTCGGGGGCGGACCAATGACCGGATTGCATATTGCCGCGGAAATAGAACTCGGCCGCGCCGCCCGACTCCATGTCGAAGTCGCGTCCGTGCGCCCCGCCAACATCCTCCACGATACCGGTGATCGTCTCCCGCGCGTGCATTACGACCAGAAGCTGGATGTGGAGTGCCTGGTTGATCAGCGCGTCGTTCATCGGCCTCCCGCCTTCCGCCTTGAGATAAGTGGCGGTGGCTGGGTCATATGTGTAGGTGGACACGTGCTCGGGGACGCTGACGGTCGGTGCATCAGGTCCCGAGAGCGCCTGGGAGGTGCCGCTCTGAAGCGCAAACGCAGGTACCGCCCTGTCCTCGTAGGCCTTGATCGAATCGCCCTTGATGTAGAGATTGTTGGGCGCTACGCGGTCTGGGGACCGGTAGTAGACCCCCTGAGTATCGAACAGCGTCGGCACCCCGTCGTGCGTCAGAACGCCGAAGCTTCCGCTGGAAAGGCCGCTGAAGTAGTTGACCCCGTGGTAGTGGCGGGTAATTTTGAACGAGATCAGACGGCCGCTGCGGATCGGCCCGACCACGTCGGGAACGCTGGTGAAGACCGCGCTGAGGCGCGTGATGTTGCCCTCGGTGAGGTACTCGAAGACCATGCTCGCCGCCTGCAGCCCCGACTGGTCGCGAGCCCCGTAGTTGTCGTTCGGTATCTGGACGATCGCCGGCGACTGCAGCGGCACCGTGTGCTCGGTAAGGGTGTAGACCAGGTTCAGCCCCAGCTTCCACTCGGCTGGCAGGGCATGCTGGAGGCGATCCTGGGCGCCCGGGGCGAGCGCAACGGCGAGGGCCCCGGCGGGAATCCCCTTGGTCGAGAAGGAGGCCTCCTTGCCGTCGCCGGACCAGTTCAGGGCGGCTGCTGTGGAGTTGAGCAGGACGCTCACCGTGGCCGGGGCCATGGGCGTGTTGAACCCGATCGTGAGGCCGCTTCCCAGCGGCAGCTCGCTGCCGTCGGTGGTGGCCGTCCCGGCGTCAGTGAGCAGGCCCACCACCCGCGGGACGATGGTGGTGGTGAAATGCCAGCGGTGGGTCGGGATCTTGTTCCCGGCACTGTCCTTCAACGGCATCAGCGTCACCGTGTAGGTGGTCAGGTCTCCCCAGGGGCCGCCCGGGGTCCAGGTGAGATGGCGGCGGTCGGGCGAGGCGGCGAGGGCCCCATCGAGGGTGGGTTCGATCCGGAGTGACGTCTCCACCGCCGTGAGCCCCACCGGCCGAGAGAATGTGAGCCGCAGCGGCTGGCTGACCCCGACTTCCTTCTGGCCATCCGGCGGATCGAGGGAGGCCGTGGTGGGGACTGGGCGCAGAATGCCCGAGGCGAGGAGCGCGACGCCACCGCCAATCGCAACGATCACGAGCAGCGCGGCGCCGATGAGCAGCGCTCGGCGGCGGCCGGTGGGGGCCTGCTGGGGCGTGGGGAGGGACAAGGCCGCCCGGATTATGGCACAGCCGTACCCGCCCTCCGAACTAGACTCAGGCGGCGAATGAGGACCACGGCCGCCTTCGCCGCCCTCGCGCTGCTGGTCATCGCTTGCACCTTCAAGCCGGTGGTCGAGAACGATGGGATCGGCTACTACGCCTACCTTCACTCGGTGGTCGTCGACCACGACCTCCAGCTCGCCGACGAGTACCAGGCGGCCGTCGCGGACGGCATCCCGGTCTGGCCGGGCCTCGTCAACAGCACGACGCCCACCGGCCGAACGGCCGACTTCTTCCCGGTCGGCCCGGCCCTTCTGGCGGCCCCCGCCTACCTCCTGGCGCTGGCGATCAGGCCCTCAGGCGAACCGCAGTGGCAGGCGCCCTTCAGCACCGCGATCACCCTCGCCTCGCTTCTCTACGGGCTGCTGGCGCTGCTCCTGAGCTTCCTCCTCGCCCGCTCGGTGATCGGCCGCCGGGAGGCACTGGTCGCGACCTTCGCCGCCACCGCCGCGACGCCCTTCCTCTATTACCTGCTCTCCGAGCCGAGCTACTCGCACACCTTCTCCGCCTTCATGGTCACGGCTTTCGTCTTCGCCTGGTGGCGAGGCCGCGATGGCCGCAGCATCGCCGGCTGGCTCGTCCTCGGCCTGCTCGGCGGGCTGATGGCGCTGACGCGGTTCCAGGACGGCCCCCTGCTGGCGATCGCCCTCCTCGACCTGCCGGCCGCCCGCTGGCGGGTCCTCCTCCTCTTGCCGGGGGTGCTGGTCGGGTTCGCGCCCCAGCTCGGCGTGGACCAGGTGCTCTTTGGCACCTGGCTGCCGGTCCGGCCGGCCGGCCAGGACCTGCAGCTGCTGCCCGGTTACTACTGGCAGGTGCTCTTCTCCAGCAACCACGGCCTCTTCACCTGGAGCCCGGTCCTGCTGGCGGCGGTGGTGGGCCTGGTGCTGCTGCCCGACCGCCGGCTCAAGGCCGCCTTCGCCTACGCCCTGCTGGTGCAGACGCTGATCAACGGCGCCGCCCCCGATTGGTGGTCGGGCTTCTCCTTCGGAATGCGCCGGTTCCTCGACCTCACCCCCTTCTTCGTGCTCGGGCTGGCCGCGGTGGCGGCCCGTATCCCCCAGGCCCTGGCCTGGGCCGTCGCCGGTCTCCTGGCCGCCTGGAACGTGCTGCTGATCGCCAACTTCACCTACGTCATCCGGACCGACCACGACCCGGGTTACGGGGGGCTGATTGCCGGTCAGCTGCCGGCGGTCCGCTACCTGCCGCACCTCGTCGCGCAGGGCGCGGTGGTGCGCGCGCTGGTGCTCTGGCCGGTCCTCCGGATTCCGTTTGATCCGCTCACCGGGTTGACGCTGCTGGGCCTGGAAGCCCTTTGCCTCGGCGCCGCCCTGGGTCTACTTCGACGAACCCGCCAGCTGCTTCTCTAGCCGCTTGATGGGGAGCTTCGGCTGCGGGTACTGGGGGTTCATCTCCTCCAGCGTCTCGATCAGGATCTGCGCCACCGCCCAGTCCCGGTACCACTTGTTGTTGGCGGGGATGATGTACCAGGGCGCGGCCGGGGTTTCGCAGCGGGTCAGCGCCGCGTCATAGGCGCTGGTGTAGTCGTCCCAGAAGGCGCGTTCCTTGATGTCGTTCTCACTGAACTTCCAGTGCTTGTCGGGGTTCTCGAGCCGCGACAGCAGGCGGAGCCGCTGCTCGTCGTAGCTGATGTGCAGGAAGAGCTTGATCACGACCGTGCCGGATTTGACGAGCTCCTGCTCGAAGCGGTTGATCTCCCCGTAGCGGTTGTTGATCGTCTGCTCGCTGACAAGGCTCTTGACCCGCGCGATGAGGACGTCCTCGTACCAGGTCCGGTTGAAGATGCCGATCGTGCCCGGCGGCGGGAGCACCTCCTTGAAGCGCCAGAGGAAGTTGTGGCGCTTCTCCGCCGGGCTCGGTGCCTTGAAGGAGTGGACGTCCACCCCGGCCGGATTCATCCCGGTCATCACGTGCTTCACGGTGCCGTCCTTGCCGCTCGTGTCCATGCCCTGCATGGCGATCAATACCGATCTCTTCTGCTCCGCCCAGAGGCGGCTCTGAAGATCGAAGAGCTTGGCGTGCTGCTTGGCCAGCTTCTTGAGCGCTTTCTTCTCGTTGACCCACTTCGTCTCGTCGGCGCTCAGGTCGACAAGGCTGACCCGTGGCTCCTTCCCGGTGGTGGCACGGAGCAGTTCGCGAACGGAGGACTTGGCCACTGATCCGAGAATACCTGTTAGTCGACTGTCACCGTTAGCGGGCGCGCCTGGTTGTTGGCGTAGCCGAGCTCGTTCCAGCTCTGCTCGAGCGGCTGCACCCGGCCCTCGCTGTCGAAAGCTCGCGCGACCAGGTGGTGGTCGCCGGGTTCCTCCGGCCGCCATTCCACGTCCCATTCGGTCCAGGCGCGCGGCCCTGCCGAGCGGCCCAGCCGGGCGGGGGCGAAGGTCCGGCCGCCGTCGGCGCTGAGCTCCACCCGCTCGATCGTCCCGCGTCCCGTCCAGGCATAGCCGCGGACGCTGCCCGGACGGGCGGCGACGATGATGGCCCGCACCGCCATCTCCCGGACGGGCCGGCCGTCGATGACGTAGCGCTCGAGCTGGAAGTGGCCGCGGAAGGGCTCCGCGATGGGGGCGATCCGGGTCACCCACTTGACCGCGGCCATCCCGTACCAGCCAGGGACAAGGACCCGGACCGGGCCGCCGTGGAGGTGGGGCAAGGGCTCCCCGTTCATCTCGGTGACGAGCAGGGTGTCTGGGTCGCACGCGGTCTCCACGGGCAGCGAGCGGGCGTAGCCGTCGGCCGCCTCGAAGAGAACCTCCACCGCCTCGGGCCGGATGCCGGCCTCCGCCAGCACCGCGGCGAGGGGCACGCCCGCCCACTCGGCACTGCTGACGGCGCCCAGCTCCCACTGCTCGCCCGGCGCCGGCGGGTCCAGGAAGGCTCGCCCGTTGCCGGCGCACTCGAGGGTGGCGGCCAGGCGCCGGCGCTCGAAACGGGAGAGGTCGATGGCCGCCTGGGGGCGCTCGACCAGCCCGTCCAGGGCGAGGCCCGGCCAGCTGGCGGGGAGGGAAAAGTTGCTCCTGACGTAGAAGCGGGAGTTGGGCGTCAGGAGCCCCTCCTGGAGGTCGAGCCGCGCCTCCGCGTTGGGCGGCTCGGCCTGCCGGACGACGAGCTCGGGACCGAGGCTCAGCGGGGTTCGACGGGCTTGACGACCGGCTTGGACGCGGCGGCGGGCCGGGCGCCAGCCTCGACAGCAAGGGCGGATCCGAGGGTCACGACGCTAAATACCCCGTCGATCATCTCCCCCGACGACATCTTGGACTGGCCGTGGATCCGGTCCACGAAGCGGATCGGCACCTCGGCGACCTTGAACCCCGCCCGCTGGCAGCGGACCAGCAACTCGACCAGCGTCGAGTAGCCGCTGGCGCGGACCGGCGAGCCGACCAGGTGCTCCACCGCCGCCCGGCGGTAGCAGCGGAAGCCGCTCGTGCAGTCCTTGGCCGAGATCCCGAGCCAGAGCCGGGCGAAGCTGTTGGCACCGAAGCTGAGCACCCGGCGATGGACGCCCCAGCCGACGATCGAGCCGCCGGCGACGTAGCGCGAGCCGATCGCCAGGTCCGCGCCGGCGTCCACCGCCTCGAGCAGCGCGGGGACCCGCTCCGGCGCATGCGAGAGGTCGGAGTCCATGGTCACGAAGTGGGTGTGGTCCCGCGCCAGGCCCTCGCGGAAGGCGGCGATGTAGGCGGTGCCCAAGCCGAGCCGGCCGGAGCGCCGGATCAGGCTGATCCGGGCGTCGGCGCGGGCACGCCGCGCGACGATGTCGCCGGTCCCGTCCGGTGATCCGTCGTCGACGACGAGCACCTTGAGGTCCGCGTCGGCGGCCAGCAGGCCGTCGAGGACAAGCTCGATGTTCTCGGCTTCGTTATAGGTCGGAAGACAGACGAGCGCTGAACGCAACTGGCCTCCTCACCGGCCGGACACTAGCACCCGTGGCGAGGGCCGTGACGCTCAGCCGCGGTGCCGTTTGCCGTCGCGCTCGGCTCGCGCCCGCACTTCCTGGCGGGCGAGCACGTGCTCGCGGCTGACGGACCTGATGAAGCGCAGGTTGTAGGTGATCGCAACCGCCGCGAACACACAGCCCACCGTGACCATCGCCATCACCGGCGAGGTGAGGTTCCAGGCCTGCCATTTGCCCAGGGCCAGGATCGCCAGGGCAACGACCCACATGACCAACGCATATTCCAACCAGCGGTTGGTGGCACGCCGGAGCGTGATGCTCTGGCCGGTAGCGCGGAGATGTTCATCCATGTCCGTCAAACGCGCCCCGCGCACCGCTTCTTGCGCCGGCGGGGTGACCAGGCCTGGAAAACGAGGAAGCCCGCGCCCCGGCGGGCGCGGGCTTCGCGACGGGCTGCCTAGTGGCTCAGCGCGCCGATGAAGGTGCTGTTGGGTGAGCCGAAGCCGGTCACATCGTCCCAGCCGGCCGTCGTCTTCAGGGTGAGCGTCTGGTTCATCGTCCGCAGCGAGATCAGGGTCCCGCCGGTGCCGTCGAACCCGTTGACGTAGTCGACCCGCACCACGGCCACGGTGGACCTGGGGTTGGTGATGTCGTTGTAGGCGCCGGCTCCGAGCGAGTAGAGGGCCGGGTTGGCGAAGCCGTGCGGGGAGCCCTTGGCCTGGTCGGCGAGGGCCATGATCCCGGCCATGATCGGCGAGCTGAGGCTGGTGCCACCGATCCGGTACTCGGAGTACTGCTGGCTGCCGTCGGGCAAGGTCTGCGTCTCACCGATCAGGTAGCCGGTGTTGGGGTCGGCGATGGCGCCGATGTCAGGCACCGCGCGGCCGCTTCGGCCCTGCGCCTTGAAGGCGGTCGCGATGCCCGGGACGCCAACCTGGTAGGAGGGCTCGGCGAAGATCCGGCTGACGCCACCGCCGGCTCCGTAAAGCCACCGGCCGGGGGGCGGCGGGCACCAGGTCGGGGTGGTGCTGCAGGTGGTGTTCCAGCGGCTGCGGGTGGTCCCCCAGCCGGTTTCGAAGAGGTAATTGTTGGTCGAGCCGACCGCGATGCTGGTGCCGCCGACGGCGGTGACGTAGGGGCTCGACGCGGGCCAGTCGGCGGTCGCATAACCCTGCACGAGCGTCTCGTCGCTGTTGTCGCCGGAGGAGAAGTAGATGCCGATGCCCTCCGCCGCGCCCTGCATGATGGTCTGCTCCTGGGGCAGGATGTAGCCCGCCGGAAGGAGCTCGGTGTTGAAGCCGTAGGAGTTGGTGACGATCTGCGCCAGGTGCCGGTCGACGACGTGGTTGAGGGCGGCGTCGAGGTCCTGGTAGTTGTTGGGAGCGCCGACGTAGACGATGCGGGCGTCGGGCGCCATCCCGTGGACGGCCTCGATGTCGAGGGTCTCCTCGCCGTACCAGCCCTGCGGGTCCTGGTGGCTGTTCTCCTTGACGCGGTAGGTGCCCGGGGCGACCACCTGGGTGAGCTGGTTCGCGGCCAGCTCGGGCACGCCCCGGTTGGTGCTCCACTGGTTGACGTCCGCGACGATCGTCGGCGACGCGTAGGCGTCGATGATGGCGACCGTCTGGCCGGTTCCCGTGTAGGTGCCCCCGATGCCGTAAGCACCCTTCACCTGCTGCGGCGTGTAGCCGCAGGGGGCGTAGGGGAGCGGACCCGAGCCGTAGGGGTTGGTCTCCGTGGTGTCGACCTGCTGCGCCCAGTAGGTGGAGCAGGGAGGCGCGTTCTTGAAGACTCCCGGACCGGTTGCGTCGGGCTCGGTGGCGATGTTGTTGTGAACGAGGGCGGTTGACTCGTCGAGCCCGAGCACGCCGTCGACGACGCCGGCGAGCGAGGTCGGGACGCTGACGTCAGTTGAGGGGGCCCGCAGCGTCAGGCCGTTGACGCTGTACTGGCCGAAGGTGACGGCGAACGCGGCGGAGGCCTGGGCGACGGTCCCCTCGGCGGCGACGTAGTGGTTGTTGGCGGGGACGTAGTCGACGGTGAAGCCCTGGCTGGTGAGCCAGCTCTTGACCTGGTTGACGCTCGCCTGGGAGGGCGAGTACTGGGCGTGGAACTGGGCCGGCGTCAGGTACTGCCCGTAGCTCCCACTCCTGGGGTCGGAGACGGAGTCGACGAAGGCCTGCAGCCCGCTCGAATTGTTCCAGCCGAGGTAGAGCCGGAAGCCGACGTTGTCGGTCGTCGGGGTCGACGATTTGAAGTTGCTCGCGGTCGCCCACGAGGGGGTGCTGCCGGCGAGTGTCGCGCGGGTGCTCGGAGCCGCTCCCGCGGGAAGCGCCGAGAGCAGCAGCAGCGAGACCGAGAGCACGGCGGCCCAGGACCAGCGGCGGATCGTCATCATGCGTTTCTCCCTTCCGTTTCGCGAATCTGACGCGTGGCTGACAAATCTGCGGGTGAACGGCAATCTTACGATGATCGGCATGCGAACACTGACGGTCGACCTCCACGGCCATGACGTGCTGACCGCCGTCGACCTCGCCGCCGACCGGGTCCGCGAGGCCTACAGCAACGGCTACCAGGCGGTCGAGCTGCTCCACGGCGCCGGCGACGTCAGCGAGCCGGTGGAGTCGGGTCGAGGTCGGATCAAGTGGGCGCTCCGCCGGATCGTGGAGGAGGGCCGGTTCGACGGTTACATCGACCGCGGCCGGACCTGGCTCAAGGCCGGGTCGATCGTCCTCTACCTCAAGCGGAATCCCCAGGCACGGCGGGAGAGCTGGTCCCCGGAGCCGCCTCGGAGCCACCGATGACGCCGGCCGCGCGGAGCTCGGCGATCCGCTCCTCGCTGTAGCCGAGGAGGTCGCGGAGGACGGGCTCGGAGTCCTCGCCGAGCAGTGGTGGCGCCTTCATCGGCGCGCCCTCGTGGTCGGGGAAGCGGATTGCCCGGCCGAGGGCGGGGAAGCGGCCCAGGGTCGGGTGGTCGTACTCGGTCACCATGCCGCGGGCCAGCACCTGCTCGTTGGCGAGGACCTCGCTGACCTTGAGGATGGGCGCGTGCGGCACGTCGAATCGGCCCAGGATGACGTCCCACTCGGCGACGGTCCGGGTTCCCAGCGCCTCGTTGAGGATGGCGTTGACCTCCTCCCGCCGGGCGACCCGCTTCGGGTTGGTGTCGTAGCGCGGGTCCGACGCCAGCTCGGGGCGCCCGATGGCGGCGCAGATCTTGGGCCAGAACATCTCCCCGATGTTGGCAATGACGAGGTGGCCGTCGCTGGCCGGGAAGGCGCCGTAGGGGACGATCCCATAGTGGCCGGTGCCGATCTTGGGCGAGTCCTCGCCGGTCATGAAGACGCGGGTCGCCATGTACATCAGCATCCCGACCATGCCGTCCAGCATCGAGAAGTCGATGAACTGGCCGCGGCCCGTACGCTCCCGCTCCTGGAGCGCCGCCAGCACGGCGATGACGGCGTAGAGGCCCCCACAGAGGTCGGCCATCGGCAGGCCCATCCGCGTCGGCGGCCCATCCAGCTCGCCGGTGACGCTCATGACGCCGCTCATCGCCTGGATGGCGATGTCGAGGGCGGACCGTGACGCGTAGGGCCCGGTCTGGCCGAAGGCGCTGATCGAGCAGTAGACCAGCCGCGAGTTGACCTTTTTAAGGGTCTCGAAGCCGAGGCCGAGCCGGCTCGCGACGCCGGGCCGGAAGTTCTCCAGGAAGACGTCCGAGCGGCGGGCGAGCTCGACCACGATCTCCCGGCCGGCCGGCTGCTTCATGTCCACCGCGATGCCCCGCTTGTTGCGGTTGATGGCCGTGAAGTAGTGGCTCTCGCCGCCCTTGAGCGGCTCCACATGGCGCGTCTCGTCGCCCTCGCCAGGGCGCTCGACCTTGATCACCTCGGCGCCGAGGTCGCCCAGCTGCATGGTGGCGAAGGGGCCTACCAGCACCCTCGTCAGGTCGAGCACGCGGAGCCCCGCGAGAGGGCCTTTCGGGGTGTCCGGCATCGCCGGTCCTGAGGGTACACTCCGAGTTCGAATGGACTTCGGTCTCAGCGATCTGCAGGCGTCGCTGCGAGAGGAGGTCCGCGCGCTCTGCCGGCGCTTCGAGCCGGCCTACTGGCTCGAGCACGACCGCTCGGCCGAGTATCCCTGGGACTTCCTGAAGGCCTTCGCCGAGCGCGGCTGGCTGGGGCTCGTGATCCCCGAGCGCTATGGCGGCTCGGGGCTCGGCGTGACCGAGGCGGGCATCCTCCTGGAGGCGGTCTGCGAGTCCGGCGCGGGTCTCTCCGGCGCCTCGCCCATCCACTTCTACATGTTCCCGCTGACCCCCCTCATCCGGCATGGCTCGGAGGCGCTGAAGGAGGCCTGGCTGCCCCGGCTGGCGAAGGGCGAGCTGCTCTGCGCCTTCGGCGTCACCGAGCCCGCCGCCGGCTCTGACACCTCCCGGATCACGACCCGGGCAGTGCGCCGCGAGGGAGGCTGGGTGATCGACGGCCAGAAGGTCTGGACCACCAATGCCCAGAACGCCCAGAAGATCCTGCTGCTGGCGCGCGACCAGCCCCGCGAGGAGGCGAGCCCGCTGGCGGGGATGACGCTCTTCTTCACCGACCTCGACCGGGCCCGGGTCACGATCCGCCGGATCGAGAAGCTGGGCCGGGAGGCGGTCGACTCCAACGAGGTCTTCCTGGACGGGCTGGAGGCGCCCGACGCTGACGTCGTCGGCGAGGTGGGGAAGGGGTTCGCCTACCTGCTCGACGGCTTCAACCCGGAGCGGATCGTGGTCGCCTTCGAGGCGATCGGCATCGGGCGCGCGGCTCTCCGGATCGCCTCCGCCTACGCCCGCGAGCGGGTCGTCTTCGACCGGCCGATCGGCCAGAACCAGGCCATCGCCCATCCCCTCGCCGCGGCCTGGGCCAAGCTCGAGGCGGCCGAGCTGCTCGCCTTCAAGGCGGCCTCGCTCTTCGACCGTGGCGAGCCCTGCGCCAACGAGGCCAATGCCGCCAAGCTGCTGGCGGCCGACGCCGGCTTCGAGGCCGCCGACGCCGCCCTCCAGACCCTGGGGGGGTTCGGCTACGCGAGGGAGTACCACGTCGAGCGGCTCTGGCGTGAGGTGCGGCTCTACCAGATCGCCCCGGTCTCCCAGCAGATGGTGCTGAACCACCTCGCCCAGCACGTGCTGAAGCTGCCCAAGAGCTACTGAAATAATTTCGAGGTGAGTGAGGCCACGACGCTGCCCGAGCGGCGCGCTCGGATCGATGCCCTTCTCCGCCCCTCCTCGCTCGCGCTGGTCGGCGCGACCGAGAGCTCGGCCTGGAGCGCGGCGCTGGTCGGCAACCTCCGCGAGCTCGGCTACGGTGGCCGCTTCCACCTCGTCAACCCTCGCCACCGCAGCCAGTTCGGCCTGCCCTGCCATCCGAGCGTCAGCGCGATCGGTGAGCCGGTCGACTGCGCCTACGTGATGACCGGCGTCGAGGCGGTTCCGGGCGTCATCGACGACCTCGCCGCGGCCGGTGTCGGGAGCGCGGTCCTCCTCACCGCCGACTACCGCGAGACGGGGCCGGCCGGGGCCGAGCGGGAGCGCGAGCTGGTCCTGCGCTGCGAACGCGCCGGAATCCTGCTCCAGGGTCCCAACTGTCTCGGCTTCGTCAACTACCGGGAGCGGATCGCCGCCTATGCCCTGCCCATCGCGCCGCCGCTGATCGCGGGCCGGGTCGGCCTGCTGACCCAGAGCGGGGCGATGCTGCTCCATCTCCACCGGCTCGCCCACAACCGCGCCATCGGGCTCTCCTATCTGGTCTCCAGCGGCAACGAGGCGATGCTGGACGCCAACGACTTCATCGACCACCTCCTCGCCGACCCCGGGACGGCGGTGGTCGGTGCGCTGCTGGAGGGGATCCGCAACCCGCAGGCCTTCCTCGCCGTCGCCGACCGAGCGCTCGAGCTGGGCAAGCCGCTGGTCGTGCTCAAGGTCGGCGGCTCGCCGGCGGCGGTCCGCTCGGCGAGCGCGCACACGGGGGCTCTGGCGGTGGAGGACCGGGTCATCGACGCCGTCTTCCGGCAGAAGGGGGTGGTCCGCGTCGGCAGCCTGGAGGAGCTGGTCGAGACCTGCGCGCTGCTCGCCTCCGAGCGGCTCCCCGAGGGCCGCCGGGTCGCCATGCTGACCGCCTCCGGTGGCGCCTGTGGTGTCCTCGCCGACCTTGCTGAAGGCACCCGGCTCGAGATCCCCGATTTCGGGCCCTCGACCAAGGCGGCGCTGAAGGAGGTGCTGCCCGGCTTCGGCACCCCCCAGAACCCGCTCGACACGACCGGGCTGATCGTCCTCGATATGACCCTGCTGCCCCGCTCCTTCGCCGCCATCGCCGCCGACCCGGCGTTCGACTCGATCCTGGTCGTCTGGGACCCGCCCCGCGATGGCGGGCTCAACCCGGAGCGGACCGAGTCCCGGCTGGGGGCGGTGGCGGACGCCGTCCGGGCGAGCCCGATCCCGGCCTTCCTCACCGCCTACGTCGCCGGCGAGCTGACCGCCTTCGGCCGGGACGCCGTGCTCCGCCACCGGGTGCACTTCGCCAACGGGATGCCGCTCGCGGTCAAGGCGCTCGACGCCGCCGTCGGCTATGCCGAGACGCGTCGCCGGCTGCTGACCAAACGCGGGCGGCGGGCGCCGGTGACGCCGCTGGAGCTGCCCGGCAGCGGCCCTCTCTCGGAGCTCGAGAGCCTCCGCCTGCTCGCCCGCTTCGGGGTGCCGGTACCTCCCGAGCGGATCGCCCGGAGCCCGCTCGAAGCGGCCCGGCACGCCCGCGAGGCGGGCTTCCCGGCCGTCATCAAGGTCAACTCGGCCGACATCCCGCACAAGACCGAGATGAGCGCGGTCCGCCTCCAGCTGCTGACGGCGGACGAGGTCGCGACCGCCTACCGGGAGGTGCTCGCCGCCGCCGAGGCGAACGTGCCCGGCGCGCGCATCGACGGAGCCCTGGTGGCGCGCCAGATCTTCCCCGTCGCCGAGCTGATCGCCGGCATCGTCGAGGATCCCCAGTTTGGCCCGCTGCTCCTGGTCGGCCTCGGTGGCATCTTCGTCGACATCCTCGACGACTTCTCCCTCCGGATGCCGCCGATTGACTTCGACGACGCGGTCGACATGCTCAGCGAGCTGCGCGGGAAGGCCGTCCTGGAAGGTTCCCGCGGCCTCCCCCGGGGCGACCTCCACGCCGCCGCCGCCTGCCTGGTCCGGCTGGGCCGGCTGGCGGTCGAGCTCGCGGGGCGCCTCGAGGCGGTCGACGTCAACCCGCTCTTCGTCCTGCCGGAGGGCGACGGCGTCCTGGCGGGCGACGCGCTGGTGGTGCTGAAATGACGCGCTCCCGGCTCGGCGCCATCGCCGGCGTCGCCGAGTCGGACCTCGGCGTGGTGGGACCCGACCGGACCGCGTTCCAGCTCCAGGCCCAGGCCGCCAAGGCGGCGCTCGAGGACGCGGGGCTTGGCCTCCGCGACGTTGACGCGGTCTTCAGCGCGGGAGGCGACGGCTGGAGCCCGACGCTCTCGGTCGCCGAGTATCTCGGCATCACGCCACGCTGGTCGGACGGCACCAACATCGGCGGTTCCTCCTTCGACGCCCACGTCGGGCACGCGGTGACGGCGATCGGAGCCGGCCACTGCGAGGTGGCGCTGATCACCTACGGCTCGACCCAGCGCTCGCTCCGCTCGCGCCGGGTGGCGGGCTCGGGCGGCGTCCGCGGCCCCGCCCAGTTCGAGCAGATCTGGGGCCTGCCGATGCCGGTCGGCGCCTATGCCATGGCCGCCACCCGGCACATGCACCAGTACGGCACCACCGCCGAGCAGCTGGCCGAGGTCGCAGTCGCCACCCGGGCCTGGGCGGCCCTCAACCCCAGGGCCTACTACCGGGACCCGATCACCATCGCCGACGTGCTCGCCTCGCCGATGATCTCGTCCCCGCTCCACCTGCTCGACTGCTGCCTCGTCACCGACGGTGGCGGCGCCGTCGTCGTCACCTCCGAGGCGGTCGCCGCCTCGACCCGGTCCCGGCCCGTGTGGGTCCTCGGTCACGGCGAATCTCACACCCACCTGACGATTGCCAACATGCCCGACCTGACCGTCACCCCGGCGGCCCTGAGCGGGCCGCGGGCGATGGCGATGGCCGGCGTGACCCACTCCGACCTCGATCTCGTCGAACTCTACGACTCCTTCACCATCACCGTGATCGAGACGCTGGAATCGCTCGGCTTCTGCGCGCCGGGCGAGGGCGGCGCTTTCGTCAGCGGGCAGCGGACCGCGCCCGGCGGCGACTTCCCGCTCAACACCAACGGCGGCGGGCTGTCCTACTGTCATCCCGGGATGTACGGCATCTTCCTGCTCATCGAGGCGACCCGCCAGCTCCGGGGGGAGCGGGGCGACGCCCAGGTGCCGGGCGCCCGGCTGGCGCTGGTGAACGGCACCGGCGGTGTTCTCAGCAGCTGCGCGACGGTGGTCCTGGGCGTTGACTGAGCGGCCCTTCCCGGTCCCCGACCGGGACACCGCCCCCTTCTGGGAGGGCACCCGGGATGGCGAGCTGCGGATCCAGCGCTGCGCCGCCTGCGGCCGCCACGTCTTCTACCCGCGGGCGGTCTGCCCGCACTGCATGTCCGATCGCCTGGAGTGGGTCCGCGCGAGTGGCCGGGGAACGGTCCACTCGTACACCGAGGTGCACCGGACGACCGACGAGTTCAGCGCCGACCTGCCCTTCCCGGTGGGGCTGGTCGACCTCGAGGAGGGAGTCCGGATGATGGCCCGCCTCGACATCCGCGAGCCGGTCGTCGGGATGCCGGTCGAGGTCTTTTTCGAGCGGGTGGACGACCAACTGTCGCTGCCCCATTTCAAGGAGGTGGAAGCGTGACCAGGTTCGATGGAAAGGTGGCCGTCATCACGGGTAGCGGTCGCGGCATCGGCGCCGCCTGCGCCGCGCGCCTGGCGGGCGAGGGCGCAGCGGTGGTCGTCTCCGACATGGATCCGAAAACGACCGAAGAGACAGCCGCCAAGATTGCCGGAGAGGGCGGCAAGGCCAGGGGCATCGCCGCCGATGTCACCCAGCGGGAGTCGGTCGAGAACCTGATCAAGGGCGCCGTGGATGCCTTCGGTCGCCTCGACATCCTGGTCTGCTGCGCGGGCATCCTCCGCGACAACCTGATCTACAAGATGAGCGACGAGGACTGGGACGGGGTCATCGACACTCACCTCAAGGGCACCTTCTACGCCGCCCGCGAGGCGCAGAAGGTGATGGTCCCCCAGAAGTACGGCCGGATGATCTTCATGAGCTCGACCTCCGCCCTCGGCAACCGCGGCCAGACCAACTACTCGACCGCCAAGGCCGGCCTCCAGGGCATGGCCCGGACCCTCGCGATCGAGCTTGGCCGCTACTCCATCACCGTCAACGCGATCGCCCCCGGCTTCATCGAGACCGCGATGACCAGGCAGACGGCGGACCGGATGGGCATGGACTTCGAGCAGTTCAAGCAGGGCGCCGCCTCCCAGATCCCGGTCCAGCGGATCGGCCAGCCGGAGGACATCGCGGCGGCGGTGGCCTTCCTGGCGAGCGAGGAGGCGGGCTTCGTCAGCGGCCAGACGCTCTACGTGAAGGGCGGTCCCTAAGCCCCTCGGCTGGGAGGCGATCGGCGACGCGGGCTCGATCCGCGTCGTCGGCCTCCGCCTTGCGCCCGGCCAGCGGGTCCAGGAGCACCGCAACGCGATCCCGGTGGCGGTGATCGTCACCCAGGGCGCGCTCCACTTCTCGGACGGGACGCACGACGGCGTCGTCGAGGCCGGCGGCCTCTTCCTGATCAACCCGGGCGAGAAGCACACCTACTGGGCGGAGTCGGAGACGGCCGCCTACATGGTCTTCAGCGGGCTACCCGGCGTGCGCCCCCGGCCCTGGAGCCTGCGCCAGAAGTAGCAGCGTCTCTCCAACCTTGAGCGGTGCTCTGGGTGTCTCTATGGAGCGGCGCGAAGCGCGGCGCGGATGCAATCCGCGAAGTAGATGTGCATGAGGGTGTGGCTGCCCGTCATGGATGCCCCGGCAGCGATCGCGTATTGCAGATCTGCCGGTCGGGGCTTGATCTGCAGGAAGAGAGGCAGTCGATAGCGAGCGGCGATCCAGGCAACCCAAAGTCGAGCTGATCTCCCATTCCCGTTCGCGAACGGATGGATGCGGACCCAATCGCCATGGGCCAGGGCGGCCAACTGCGCTATGCCACCCAACTCCGCCGCCGTCGTCGGCCCCGTCCCGAAAGCGACTGCTCGGTCAAGGGGCTTGACAGCCCTTTGAAACGCTGCCTGGTACTGAGCGAGGGCTTTCGGAACCGAATGCGATGGCAGTGCAACTCGAGCGCCAACGGCTACCTCATAGCCATCCAGCTCTGGGAATCGCGGGTCGCTGTCCCGGATTTCCCCGGCATAGTAGGGAACTGGCAGCGTCACGCCGGCATGGACGTCGCGGTGCCACTGCTGGGCCATCGCGACCGTAGGTTCTAGTCTGGCTCTCGCTGAAGCCTGGATCTGACGGAGGATGCCGACGAGGTTGTTCTCAATCCGACTGCGGGCCGTCGGAGGATCATCGTTCCAGGGGATCGGCAAAGGCCGCTACCACCCCGAAAGGATCGGACTCACCAGACTCCACCATTCGGCCCCGGAGCGGATCGTCGTTCTCCACCTCGGCCCGCGCGAAGGCGGCGATCTCCTTTTCCGACCATCGCCCTCGATACGCCCTCAGATCCTCCAGTGACTTCTCCAGGCGCTCTTCGAGCACTCTGCTGACGGATCGCAAATGGATCGCGATGGCATCCTGGGCCAACCGGTTCATCGACAAACCTGTCTTCTCGGCCGCTTCGCGGAGAACCACGTGAGTAGCCTCTTCGTCGAATCTGAGCGATAGCGATGGGCTCTTGGGCATGCCAAGAGCATAGCTCAGAGCGACATCACAGCAACGGGAGTGATGTCAACTGGTTTTTGTGCTTGTCAACGGTGCCTGTCAGTTATCCTCCCGGCGGCGCCGTTCCCAGCGGTAGCCGTAACCGGGGACGGCGACCAGGTGGCCGCCGCGAGTGGGGCCTTCGCCGAGCTTCGCCCGCACCCGGCGGGCGAGGAGGTCGACCCGTTCGGTCGAGATGTCGGCCTCGTAGCCATAGACCTGGCTCATGATCTGGTCGCGCGAGATCGCCACGCCGGCGTTCTGGCAGAGGTACTCGACCAGCTTGAACTCGAGTGGGCCGAGCCCGACCGCCTCGCCCGCGACGCGCACCTCGCGGGCCATGATGTCGACCTCGACCTCGCCGAAGCGGAGGTTGCCGCCGGCGGCCGGGCCAGACTGGGCGGCCGCGGCGCGGACCAGCGGGATCGCAGCCGCCGCCTTGCGGACGTGAGCCTCGAAGCGGGCGATCAGCTCGGTCCGCCGGAAGGGCTTGGCGACAAAGTCGTCCGCGCCGGCGTCGAGGCCCCGGGCGACGATCGCCTCCTCGGTCCGGCCCGAGATGAACATGATCGCCAGCAGAGGGTCCCTCGAACGCAGCTCGCGGCAGACTTCCACGGCGGGCCGATCGCGCAGTCCCCAGTCGATGATGACGCCGACCGGCCGGCCGTCGGCGGCGACGGCCAGTCCTTCGGCGGCGGAGCGGCAGAGGACCGGCGAGAACGACTCCTCGGTCAGGGCGGTAGCGAGAAGCTCGCCCTCATCGGGCGCATCCTCGATGATCACGACCTTCCCCCGGTTCTGCATTCGGCGGGAGAAGTATGCCTCCGCGACGGGGGATAGGGAAGCCGGGGGCTGTGCTCGACCGGCCGCCCACCCGGAGCGCCGCGTTCGCCTACCTTTAGGACTCTTGACGATCGAGTTGCGGAGCGAGGCTTGAGAGCGGCCTGGCCCGGCCGCCACTCACCGCTGGGAGCCACCTGGGACGGCGAGGGCACCAACTTCTCGCTCTTCAGCCAGCACGGCGAATGGGTCGAGCTGGTGCTCTTCGACGAGGCGGGCGCGGCGGTCGCTTCCTATGAGCTGGGCGAGTACACCGACCAGTGCTGGCACGGCTACGTCCACGGCGTCGGCCCCGGTCAGCGTTACGGCTACCGCGTCCACGGCCCCTACGAGCCGGGGCGCGGCCTCCGCACGAACCCGGCCAAGCTCCTGATCGATCCCTATGCGAAGGCGATCGAGGGGGTCGTCCGGTGGGGGCCGGAGGTCTACGGCTACGTCCTCGGCGAGGAGGAGACCTTGAGCGAGCTGGACTCGGCCGCCAACGTGCCCCGAAGCATCGTCATCGACCCCTACTTTCCCTGGGGCGACGATCGCCGGCCGAACACCTCCTGGGCCGACACGGTGATCTACGAGGCGCACGTCAAGGGCCTGACCATGCGCCATCCCGAGATCCCCGAGGAGCTCCGCGGGACCTATGCCGGCCTCGCCCACCCGGCGGCGGTGGAGCATCTCCTCGGTCTCGGCGTGACGGCGGTCGAGCTGATGCCGATCCACCACTTCCTCGACCCTCAGCACCTGCTCGAGAAGGGACTTCTCAACTACTGGGGCTACGACTCGATCGGCTACTTCGCTCCCGAGGCGCGCTACAGCTCGGGCGGGGCCGCGGGGCAGCAGGTGCACGAGTTCAAGGCCATGGTCCGGGCTCTCCACCGGGCCGGCCTAGAGGTGATCCTGGACGTGGTCTACAACCACACCGCGGAGGGCAACCACCTCGGCCCGACCCTCAGCCTGCGAGGCATCGACAACCCCGCCTACTACAAGCTGGTGGAGGACGACCCCCGCTACTACTGGGACGTCACCGGCACCGGCAACACGCTCAACGTCGGCCAGCCGCAGACGCTCCAGGTGATCATGGACAGCCTTCGCTACTGGGTCAACGACATGCACGTCGACGGTTTCCGCTTCGACCTGGCTTCGGCGCTGGCCCGGCAGTTCTACGAGGTCGACCGCCTCTCCGCCTTCTTCGACATCATCCACCAGGACCCGGTGCTGTCCCAGGTGAAGCTGGTCGCCGAACCCTGGGACGTGGGGCCGGGCGGCTACCAGGTCGGCAACTTCCCGGTCCGCTGGGCCGAGTGGAACGGCCGCTACCGGGACACGGTGCGCGACTACTGGCGGGGCCAGTCGGGTGGGGTCAGCGATCTCGCCTACCGGCTGACCGGGTCCTCCGACCTCTACCAGGGGGATGGGCGGCGCCCCTCGGCCAGCATCAACTTCGTCACCTGCCACGACGGGTTCACCCTTCGCGACCTCGTCTCCTACAACGACAAGCACAACGAGGCGAACGGGGAGGACGGCCGCGACGGAGCCGACGACAACCGCTCCTGGAACTGCGGCGCCGAGGGCGACACGGACGACGCCGAGGTGGCCCGCCTGCGCGCCCGTCAGGCCCGCAACTTCCTCGCGACCGTGCTCCTCTCCCAGGGCTGCCCGATGATCTCCCACGGGGACGAGGTCGCCCGTACCCAGGGCGGCAACAACAACGCCTACTGCCAGGACAGCGAGCTGACCTGGGTCGACTGGGCCACCGCCGACACCGAGCTGCTCGACTGGACCCGCCGCCTGATCCAGTTCCGCCGCGAGCAGCCCGTGCTCCATCGCCAGAAGTTCTTCCTCGGCGCCGTCGGCCGTGGCCATCGCCGGCAGGACCTGGTCTGGCTCCGCAGCAATGGCCACGAGATGAAGGACGCCAACTGGCGCAACCGGAGCCTGCTCTCGATCGGCATGCTGCTGAACGGCGACATGATCCCCGACCGCTCCGCCCGCGGCGAGCCGATCCGGGGCGACACCCTCCTCCTCCTCTTCCACGCCCACCACGAGCCGCTCGATTGGAAGTTGCCGGGCGAGGAGTGGGGAGGCGAGTGGGAGATCCTCGCCGACTCGGCGATCCCGGGCGAAGCGCCGGGCGCCCGCCGCTGCCGCGCGGGAGAGGTGCTGCGGCTGGTGCCGCGGTCGGTGGTGGTCCTCAAGCGCATCTGAGCTGTCGAGCGAATCGAACGGGTTCTGATGAAGTGATAGCAACGCAGCAACAAGAAGTGGTGGACCTGTCCACACTTGTGGGTAAAGCTGTGGAAAGGGCGCCGGCACCTTCCCCTCGACGGCCCCCGACGGGGGCGGAGTTCAGACCTGGAGGAGGCTTACGTCGACGTCGCGGAAACGGGTCGGCGGATCGACCTGGTGGTCGTACATCTCCTTCAGCAGGGCCAGGATGTAGCGGGCGCCGGCGAGGTTGACGCCGTGCTTGCGGGTGAGATTCTGGATCGCGTGCAGCTTCATGACGTCGCGTGGAGAGTATCGCCGCCGGTTGGTCGGCGTCCGCTGCGGCTTGATCATGTCCAGCTGCTCGTAGACCATCAGCGTCCGGGGATGCGCGTCGAGCATCTCGCTGGCGACCCCGAGCGTGTAGATCGGCTTGTCCAGGTCGAGCTGTGGTAAGCGCACTGAGGTCTGCTTCTCGATTGCCATTGAGCTTTACACCATTTACCAGTACGAGTGACTGTTATTAAACATTATAGTAGCACTTCACAGGAAGGTGCTTTGGCCTGGCCGCTTCAGGCGTTGCCGCCGAGCCTCCAGCTGAGGTCGATGCGGTCGTCAAGCCGGGCCCAGCGCTCGCAGCGGCGGACGTGGCCGAAGAGCTCCTCGAGCTGCGAATGGTGGTCGGGGACATCCGCGAACCCGGCCGGCTCCGGCTCCGCCGCCGACGCGGGAAGTGACTCCGTCCGGCGCCCGGGGAAGGGAAGGGGAAACCCTGGCCACTGCGGGTATGCGGGGGTCATCGGACCGCACCTCCAATTCGGTGTCCGGCAGGCACCGACGGCCACCCTGGCAGTGCTGGCGTCTCCGGCTTTTTCATGATATCCATTGCGTGGGTCACTTGATAGTCAAAATATCACATTTACTCGACCCGGATGTTTGAAAGCGGCGCGCTATCCTGAACCTGGTGAAGGATTGAAAGGGGAGGCCGATGCGCACCGCCCGCTCTGAAGCCCTCGCCGCCTTCCATGACATCTCGACCCGGATGGTCGAGAGCCTCGACCTCGACCAGACGCTGGTCGCCATCGCGCGTGCCGCGACCGATGTCCTGGCGGCCGACATCGGCGCCATCTTCCTCCAGGACACCGAGCCGGGCCTGGTCCTCCGGGGGATCTTCGGCGCCCGCTCGAGCGGCTGGCACGGCCTCCGGCTGGACGCTGACCGGGGGCTGAACCTGACTGCTCTCCGCACCCGCCGGGTCGCGCGGGTCGATGACTACCGGTCCCTGGTCGAGTCCGATGCGACGTTCTCCTCCCGCCAGGTGATCGTGGAGGAGCCGGTGCGGTCGGCGATGGCCGTACCCGTCCCCCGGCGCGGTGTGCTGGTGGGCACCATCGGCGTCTATCGCCGGGTCGTCGCGCCCTTCGACGAGGATGACGAGTTCCTGCTCAACCTGCTCTCCCAACAGGCGGGAATCGCCCTCGACAACGCTTTCGCCTATAGCGAGCTGGGGGCGACCCGGGACCGGTTGGAGGCCCTGATCGAAACCACCGACGCGATCTGGCGCCAGTCCTCCTTCGAGGAGGTCGCCCAGCGGGTCGTCGACGAAGCGTCGCGGCTGCTGCCGAACGTCGCCTGCCTGGTCGGCGTGGTGCCGCCCGATCGCCCCAACCAGCTGGTCTTTGTCGCCGGGACACCGGGCTGGGCGGCCGACCAGATCGGCACCATCCATGACCTCCGGCAGACGCGGATCGCCAAACGGGTCCTCACCGGCGGCGAGCCGATCGAGTCTCATTCCTTCTCCCAGGCCAGCCCGCTCGCCACCTCGATGACGAAGGGCACCGCCATCGACACCGCCCGGCTGATCCCCCTCGGCGAGCCGTTGCCGGATGGGCGGACCCGGCTCGGCGTCCTCGGCTACTACCGCCCGGGCCGGCGTCGGTTCAGCGATGACGAGCGATTGGTGATGGACGAGTTCGGAAAGCGGGTCAGCATCGCCCTTCACCGCGCCGAGCTGCTCCGGCTGACGGAGAGCACCAAGGCCCGACTGGAGACGGCGATCGAGGTTGCCGCCGACCTGAGCGAGTCCCTCGATCCCTCGGAGGTCATCCGGCGGGTGCTGGTGCGCGCGGTCGAGGTCGGCCGGGCCGACCGGGGCGTGCTGCTGAGGATCGATGGCGCGGACACGGTGGTGGAGGACTTCCATGACCTCACCGACCTGGAGGACATCATCGGCTACCGGCACCCGATCGCCCTCCAGCCACTGATGCGCGAGGCCGTGACCAGCCGGCAGGCGGTGATCGGCGGGCGCTATGACGTGAGCAAGATCCTCTCGCCGCTGGAGGGCTCGCTGGCCGCCGTCCGCCACACGGCCACCATCCCGCTCATCCTCGACGGCGAGGTCACCGCGGTCATGGTCCTCAGCCGCCGCGAGGACAGCCCCTTCGTCGCCAGCGACCTCGCCCTCTTCCAGCTGATCGGCAACCAGGCCGTGCTCGCCCTGCGCAACGCCCGCCTCTTCGCCCAGGCCCAGGCCGTGACGCGCGCCCAGAGCGACTTCCTGAACATGGCCGCCCATGAGCTCCGAACCCCGCTCTCGGTCATCGCCGGCTACGTCTCGATGATGGAGGACGGAACCCTGGGTGAGGCCCCGCGCCACTGGAAGGCGCCTCTCGAGACCCTCCGGAGCAAGAGTGCGGAGCTGGAGACGCTCATCTCCGAGCTGCTGATCGCGTCGCGCCTCGAGGCCGGCACCATCCCCTTCCAGGGCGGCGAGATGGATCTTCGGGACGCGGCCTTCGCCGCGATCGAGAGGGTGCAGCCGAGGGCGAGCCTGCTCGGCGCGCGGATCGTGGACCGCTTCCCGCCCGAGCCGGTGGTTGTGCTGGCGGACCCGGATCAGGTGGGGCGGATCCTCGACAACCTGCTCAACAACGCGCTCAGCTACAGCTCCGGGCCGCCTCGGGTGACGGTCACCGTCCACGCCGACGATTCGCGCGTCGAGGTCCGCGACCGCGGCCGCGGCGTGGCGGCCGAGCAGCGCGAGCGGATCTTCGAGCGCTTTTACCGAATCGACGATCCTTCCGTGCCGCACGTCCCGGGCACCGGGCTGGGCCTCTACATCAGTCGCCAGCTCGCCACCCGGATGGGTGGCCGGCTGACCCTCGAGCGGACCGCCCGCGGCAAGGGCAGCCGGTTCACGCTGAGACTCCCGGCCCCTGGCTAGTAGCCCTGGCTGGTCAGGTCGCCGCTGCCCCGGGAGAGGGCGACCGCGGCGGCGATGTGGGTCAGGTGGGTCAGGGCCTGCGGGAAGTTGCCGAGCATCCGCTCCGCCCGGGGGTCGTACTGCTCGGCGAAGAGGCCCAGCTCGGTCGAGGTCGAGGAGGCGCGGTCGAAAAGCATTCGAGCCTCGTCGAGCCGGTTCTGCCGGGCCAGCACCTCGGCCAGCCAGAAGGAGCAGGCCAGGAAGGTGCCCTCCCTGCCGTGGAGCCCATCGTCGGTCTCCCCGACCTGGTAGCGGAGGATCAGGCCGTTCTCCTGCAGGTCGGCGAGGATGGCATCGGCGGTGCGGATCATCAGCGGGTCGTCGAACGCGAGGAAGTCGACCATCGGAAGGATCGTCAGCGACGCGTCGAGCTGGTGGGACCCGAAGGACTGGACGAAGACCTTCCGGCGCCGGTCGACCCCCTCCGTCATGACCGCATGGTGGATCTCCTTGCGAACCTTCTTCCAGCGCTGGACCGGCGCCTTGCGAAGGCATTCGCGGGCGAGCTCGATGCCGCGATCGAGGGCGCTCCAGCACATCACCTTGGAGTGGACGAAATGGCGTGGCTTGCCGCGGATCTCCCAGATCCCGCGGTCGGGCTCCGACCACCTGGCCGCCGCCACGTCGACCAGCTCGACCAGGAAGCGCCAGTAGTCATCGTCGGGCGAGTGACCCCGGCGATGCCAGCGCCAGCTCAGGTCGAGCAGCGTCCCGTAGGCATCGAGCTGGAGCTGCTCGGAGGCGGCGTTGCCGATCCGGACCGGGCGCGAGTGCTCGTAACCGTCGAGCTTGTCGAGGATGATCTCGGTCAGCCGGCGTTCGCCGCCCAGCCCGTACATGACCTGGAGGTCGCTCGCGCTCCCGGCCGCGCTGCGCTGGATGAAGCGGCGGAAGCCGTCGGCCTCGTCGTCGGCGCCGATCGTCGTCAGCGCGCGGACGCTGAGCGCCGAGTCACGGATCCAGCTGAACCGATAGTCCCAGTTCCGTTCGCCCCCGATCGTCTCCGGCAGGGAGGTCGTCGCCGCCGCGGCCATCGCCCCCGTCGGGGCGAAGGTCAGGCCCTTGAGGATGATCGCGGAGCGGACCACGCCGGCGCGGTGGGAGCCCTGGAGGTTGATCTGCTTGGTCCACCGCCGCCACCAGCGGATCGTCTCCTCGAGCCGGCTGTCGAGCTCTGCCGCGTCGGCCACGACCGGGACCTGGTACTCGAGGACCTCCGGCCGGACGAAGGAGATCGAGAGGCGGATCCGCTCCTCCGCCCGGATGGTGACGCGGGCGCAGAGGTCGTGCGCCGCCGCGTCCACCTCGAGCGCTGCGTCGGACGTGATGACGATCCCGTCGTTGCCGCCGATCGCGGAGTGGCAGCGGGTCGAGTGGCGTCGAATCCAAGGCTTCACCTCGCCGTAGTCGAAGCGGGGGCAAACCTCGACGTTGAAGTCGATCCGGCCGCGCACGCCCTCCACGATCCGGATCAGCTGCAGGTGAGGCTGGGTCCGGCCTCCGGTGTGCATCGCGAAGCAGTCGAAGACCTTGGCCTCGCCACCCTCCGTCCGAAAGGTGGTCTCGAGGACCAGGGTGTCCTCGATGTAGGCCTGGAAGCAGCTGGAGTCGACGTCGATCGGTGCGATCGAGCAGTGGCCGCCGAGCTCCCAGTCGAGCAGCCGGCCGAAGATGCTGGCGGCGTCGACCCGGGGCATGCAGCACCAGTCGATCGAGCCGCTGCGCGAGACCAGCGCCATCGAGTGGCAGTCGCTGATGAAGGCGTAGTCGGAGATCGGCGGGTAGCCGGCGGCGGAATGCCTGGTCTCCTCGCCCTGGGGCTTGCGGGGACCGGCTGTGGAGTGGATCGCCGGTGGCTTGGTCTTCGACATCGCAGGACTCAGCTTTAGTGTCGAGGATGCCACCCCGCTTTGCGTCGGCCGCGTCCCGTTTCTTCCATAATCGGGAACCAGAGATGGCAGCCACCCGCGGCGTCGAGATCCGGGCCAAGATCCCTTCCGGGCTGGAGCCGATCCTGAGCCAGGAGGCGCTCGACCTGGTCGCAGCACTCCAGCGCGAGTTCGGGGGCACCCGGGCCGCGCTGCTCGAGCGGCGGGCCGATCGCCAGCGGCGCCTGGACGAAGGTGAGCGGCCCGACTTCCTGGCCGAGACCCGCGAGGTGCGGGAACGGCCCGACTGGAAGGTCGCCTCGATCCCGGCCGACCTTCGCGACCGGCGGGTCGAGATCACCGGGCCGGTCGAGCGAAAGATGATGATCAACGCTCTCAACTCGGGCGCGAAGGTCTTCATGGCCGACTTCGAGGACTCCAACTCCCCGACCTGGGAGAACCTCGTCCAGGGCCAGCAGAACCTCATCGACGCCATCGACCGGACGATCAGCTTCGAGACCCCCGAGAAGCGGTACACGCTCAATCGGGAGGTCTCGACCCTGCTGGTCCGGCCGCGCGGCTGGCACCTTCCCGAGCGCCACCTGGTGGTCGACGGCGAGCCGGTGTCCGGCTCCCTTTTCGACTTCGGGCTCTACATGTTCCATAACGCGAAGCGGCTGCTGGAGAAGGGCAGCGGGCCCTACTTCTACCTGCCGAAGCTGGAGAGCCACCTCGAGGCGCGGCTCTGGAACGACGTGTTCAAGTTCACCCAGGAGGCCCTCGACATCCCCCAGGGCAGCATCCGCGCGACGGTGCTGATCGAGACCATCCTCGCCGCGTTCGAGATGGAGGAGATCCTCTACGAGCTGCGCGAGCACTCCGCCGGCCTCAACGCGGGGCGCTGGGATTACATCTTCAGCCTGATCAAGAAGTTCCGGAACCGCTCCGACATGGTCCTCCCCGACCGCGCCCTGATCACGATGACGGTGCCCTTCATGCGCGCCTACACCGAGCTCCTGGTTCGCACCTGCCACCGCCGGGAGGCATTCGCGATGGGTGGCATGGCCGCCTTCATCCCGAGCCGGAAGGATGCCGAGGTGAACCGGGTCGCGCTGAGCAAGGTCCGGGAGGACAAGGTCAGGGAGGCCGACGACGGGTTCGACGGCACCTGGGTCGCCCACCCCGACCTGGTCCCGGTTGCGATGGAGGTATTCGACGGTGTCCTCGGCGAGCGGCCGAACCAGATCGACCGCAAGCGGGAGGACGTTGCGGTCACCGCCGACCAGCTGCTCGACTTCCGGGTGCCGGGGGGCAAGGTGACAGAGGCGGGCCTGCGCAACAACGTCAGCGTCGCTCTCCAGTACCTCGCCAGCTGGCTCGGGGGCAACGGCGCGGTCGCCATCTTCAACCTGATGGAGGACGCCGCCACGGCCGAGATCTCCCGCTCCCAGGTCTGGCAGTGGCAGCGCAACGCGATCCGGCTCGACGAGGGGCCGGCGGTCAGCGCCGACCTGGTCCGGGAGATCGAGGACGAGGAGCTGGACAAGGTCCGGGAGTCCATGGGCGAGGCGTTCGGCCGCTTCCGCTGGGACGAGGCGCGCCGGCTCTTCGAGACGGTCGCGCTGGCCGACCAGTTCGACGAGTTCCTGACCCTCCCCGCCTACCGCGAGATCGATTAGTACGCCGGACTAGGAAACGCCCGCCGCCAGCCGGCGGGTGATCACCCGGTGCCTGACCGGGGTGTTGAGGATCACCGAGGTGATGGTGTCACCCTCGAACGGGGCGAGGCGGTGGAGGATGTCCTCCAGGTGCTCGACCGAGCGGATCGCGACCCGCACGACGTGGCTGTCGTGGCCGGTGACCCGGTGGCATTCGAGGACCTCGGGGATCTCCTGCACCTGGTGGGAGATCTGGTCGGAGAGCTTGCCGCTGGCGATGATTCGGATCACCGCCTGCATCGGGAAGCCGAGCCTGGCCACGTCGACCGCGGCGTGGTAGCCGGTGAGCACCCCCTCCTGCTCGAGGCGCCGGACGCGCTCGGCCACCGCCGGCGGGCTCAGAGACACCCGCCGCCCGAGCTCGGCGAAGGTGAGCCTCGCGTCGGCCTGGAGCAGTTCCAGGAGCTTCCAGTCCAGTCCGTCGAGTCCGCCCGGCGATTCAAAGGTCATGTCGATAATTTTACAGGCTTTCGAAAGCAATAAGGGCAGACTGCGATCGTTATATGGTGCTACGAGACAATCGAGCCGCATATGATGATTCGAGAGAGGTGTTGAGGAAATGTTGATTCAGGTGATCCTGCCGGTGCTGCTGGTCCTGCTCGGGCTGGGACTTCTCCTGGCGGCCGTGCTCTGGGGCGATGACTCGGCCCTCGCCGCCGGCGCCGCTCGCGACGGCCGCGCCATCCGCTGGGCGCTCAAGCCGGAGAAGCGCTAGCCGCCTGCCGGCGCTACGCCACTCGCCGCCGCAGGGTGGCGCTGGCGAGGACGATCATCGCTCCCGCGAAGAGGATGGCGACCCCGAAGTCGAGCAGGAGGCCGGGAGAGCTGAGCCCGGCGCCCTTCAGCATCACGTCCCGCATGCCGTAGACGGCATAGGTCAGCGGCAGCACGGCCGACACCAGCTGGAGCGGCCCCGGCTCGTTGGCGATGGGGAAGAGGATGCCGCTCAGCAGCACCTGCGGCAGCAGCACGAGGGGGATGAACTGGACCGCCTGGAACTCGGTTCGGGCGAACATGCTGAGGAAGATGCCGAGGTTCACGGCCCCGATCGCGAGCAGGGCCTCGAGCAGGAAGACGAGAAGCACGTTGCCCTCGTTGTGGATCCGCAGCACGGCCAGCGCGAAGACAAGGACGAAGAGGCTCTGGACGAGCGCGACCACGCCGAAGCCGGCCATGTAGCCGAGCACGATCTCGCCGCGCCGCAGGGGGCTCGCCATCAGGCGCTCCAGTGTTCCCTGGCTCCGTTCGCGAAGGAAGGAGACCGAGGTGACGACGAAGACGAGGAAGAAGACGACCAGGCCGACGAAGGCCGGTCCGAAGTAGTCCAGGGTGTCGAGACCGGAGCCGCCGTGCAGGTAGCTGAACTTCGGCGTCAGCCGCGGCCCGGCGCCCGCGAGTGCCCCGATGATCGCCTGGTTGAGGGTCTGGATCACGTCCCCCCCGGGCCCCGGCTGGGTTCCCTCGAGGTGGATCTCGGGGCTCAGCGAGCCGCCGGCCAGGGCATTCGAGCTGAGATCGGAGGGCAGCACGACGTAGCCCGCGATGGATCCGTCGGCCAGCTTTTGGCGGGCAGCCGCGAGGTCCATCCGGGATGCGTCGACTCGCTTGGAGGTAACCAGGTTGGCGGCGATCCGCCCGCCCAGCGGGCCCGTGTCGAGGTTGACCACCCCCATCGCGGAGTGCCCGCCGCCGCCCCGGAGGAGGTAGCCGAGCAGGGCGAGGATGACGAGCGGGGCGACAAAGAGGAGGGCCAGGGTGCGGCGGTCGCGCCGGAACTGCTGCAGGATCCGCCGGGTGACGGCGCGAACGCGGTCGGCCTTCATACCGGGACCGCCGAGAGCTTGAGGAAGGCCTGCTCGAGATCCGAGGTGCCGGCCAGCTCCTTCAGCTCGGCCACCGATCCCTCCGCCAGCAGCCGGCCGAAGCGGAGCAGCCCCAGGCGGTCGCACCGCTCGGCCTCGTCCATGACGTGGCTCGAGACGACGATCGAGATCCCGCTCCGGGTCATCACCCGGAACCCCTCCCAGAACTGGATCCGGAGCTGGGGGTCGAGGCCGACCGTGGGCTCGTCGAGCAGCAGCAGGCGGGGTCCGTGCACGATCGCGCAGGCGAGCGAGGCCCGCTGCCGGAGGCCGCCCGATAGCTCGCTGACGATGCTGCCGCGCCGGTCCCAGAGTTCGACGAAGTGCAGCGCCTCGTCAACCTGCGCCTCGGCCCCGTTGACCGCGGCGAAGAAACGGACGTTCTCCACCACCGAGAGGTCGGGGTAGAGGGCCGCCTGCTGGGTCATGTAGCCGACCCGGCCGAGGACGGCCACGTCCGGCATCTGGGTGCCGAGGACGGTGACCGAGCCGGTATCGGGGAGGATCAGCCCGACGAGCATCCGGATCAGGGTCGTCTTGCCGGATCCGTTGGGTCCCAGCAGCCCGTAGACCTCGCCTGCCCGGACCCGGAGCGAGACCGAGTCGAGCGCCTTCAGGCTGCCGAAGCTCTTGCTGACGCCATCGACCGAGACCGCCTCCCCGCTCACCGGCTGAGACTACTTGATACGACTCGTCTCGTCAAGGATCAGCCGGGCCTGGTGGTGGCGAGGTGGAGGCGGTCCCAGTCGGACCAGGGCCCGGCGACGTGGATGATCCGGCTGAATCCGGCCTGCTCGAGGATGCTGGCCGCGATGCCGGCCCGGTAGCCGGAGGCGCAGTGGACGGCGACGGGTGCCTCCCGCGGGATCTCGGCGGCGTGGTGAGCGACGTCCGGGACGTAGAGGTGGACCGCGCCGGGCACGTGGCCGTGGGTCCACTCGGACTCATCGCGGACGTCGAGGACGGTCATCGGTTCGGCGCTCAGCACCCAGCCGGCGAGGTCCTCGATCTCCGCCGTCTCGAAGTCGCTGACCGCGAGGCCCGTCTCGCGCCACGCGTCGAGGCCGCCTTCCAGCGCGCCGGCGACGGTGTCGTAGCCGATCCGCAGGAGCTGCCGGTGGGCATCCGCCAGCTCGTCCGGCCGCCCTCCGACGAGGACGATCGGCCGCCCCCGCTCGATGACCCAGCCGACCCAGGCACTGAAGGGTCCGTCGATGCCCACGTTGAAGCTGCCGGGGATGTGCTCGGTGTCGTACTCCCGCGCCCTGCGCACATCGACGATGGCCGCCCGCCGCTCGCGGGCGAGGGTCTCGACCTGGTACGGCTTCAACCGGCGCAGCGGGGGAAGCGTCCGCCCGAGGAGGGGCGCCCCCGTCAGGTTGAGCTCCGCCATGCCCCGGTAGTAGTCGGGGTAGCGAGCCTGGTGGAGGGCGCGCGCCATGAACGGCATCAGCTCGTCGGTGGTGAGGAAGGGATTGTCCCGCCGCTCTCGCCCGAGCGTCGTCTCCGTCTCTGAACTCGTGCTTGCCCCGCAGAAGGAGCCGCCGCCGTGGGTGGGGTACACGGCCACCTCGTCGGGCAGGCCCTGGAGGCGAACGCGGAGGGTGCGGAACGCCTCCAGGGCCAGGTGGACCGCCAGGTGGGGGCCGAAGAGGTCGGTGCGGGCCATCGACCCGACCATCAGCGCTCCGCCCGAGAAGAGGGCCAGGGGGCGGTCCGCCGCCGAGACCAGGTAGCTCAGGTGGGTCGGCGTGTGCCCGGGCGTCTTCAGCGGCCGGACCGTGTAGCGACCGAGGGTGAGGGAGCCGTCTTCGGAGAGCGGCTCGATCACCGTGCCGGCGGCCGCCGCCAGCTCTCGGCAGCCGGAGACGAAGTCGTTGTGGAGATGCGTCTCGAGCGCGTGGCCGATCCGGACGCCGAGCTGCTCGGCGGCCGCCAGGTAGGGCTCGACGTCGCGGAAGGGGTCGATCACCAGGGCCTCGCCGCTGTCGGGGTCGGCGACCAGGAAGCTCGAGTTGCCCAGCTCCGGCGCCCGCAGGATCCGCAGCTCGGGCATTGCGCTCACAGCCGAATCTTGAGACATTTCCGGGACCGTGCAATTGGTCCACTACGGCTGGGTGCGGGACATCCCCGATCAGCGCGACCTCCTCTACGCTCCGCCGCCGCTGGTCAGCGCGGCGCTGCCAGCGCAGGTCGACCTTCGGCCGCAGTTCCCGCCGCCCTACGACCAGGGGATGCTCGGTTCCTGCACCGCCAATGCCATCACCGGCGCGCTCCAGTTCCTGGAGGCGAAGGAGGGCTCGCCAGCCCCGATCATGCCCTCGCGGCTCTTCATCTACTACAACGAGCGGGCGCTCGAGGGGTCGGTCGGCAGCGACTCCGGGGCGCAGATCCGGGACGGGATCAAGACCGTCGTCAAGGATGGCTTCTGCCGGGAGAGCGAGTGGCCCTACGACATCGCCGCCTTCGCGACCCGACCGCCGGCGGCCTGCTACTCCGACGCGCGGAAGGAGCGGGTCAGCCAATACCTGCGATTGACGTCGGCCACGGTGCCGCTCCTCACCTGCCTGGCCAGCGGGTACCCCTTCGTCTTCGGCTTCTCCGTTTACGAGAGCTTCGAGTCGCCGCAGGTGGCGGCGACCGGCGTCGCCCAGCTGCCCGCTGGCGGCGAGCGACTGGTGGGCGGCCACGCCGTCGTCGCGGTCGGCTATGACCAGCCCAGCGGCAGGTTCATCGTGCGCAACTCCTGGGGCGGCGGCTGGGGGATGGGCGGGTACTTCACGATGCCCTACCAGTACCTCACCGACCCGATGCTGGCGGCCGATTTCTGGACCATCCGCCAGGTCCCGGTGTGAGCGTCCCGCTGGTCGCGGTCCCGCCGGCGGTGGAAGCCCGGCTGTCCGAGCTCGGCGGACGCCCGGTCAACCTCTACCGGGCACTCGCCAACCAGCCCGAGATGCTCGCCGCGTGGGTCGAGTTCGCCTGGTCGGTGCGCCAGAAGCCGAAGACAGGGCGGCGCCTGCGAGAGCTGATGATCGTCCACGGGGCGGCGCTCATGGGATGCGACTACGAGCTTGCGCACCACCGCGCGATGGCCGGACGCAGCGGTGTCTCAGAGGAGGAGCTGGCGGCGCTCGCGCGGTGGCGCGACACGACCCATTTCAGCGCTGCGGAGCGCGCCGCGCTCGCCCTGATGGAGGCGATGGTCGAGGGTTCGGTGCCGGATGCGGTCAACGCCGAGCTGGCCCGCCACTTCGATCCCGGCGAGCGGGTCGAGCTCACGCTCACCGCGGGCCTCTACTGCATGGTGCCGCGGGTGCTCGACGCGCTCCGGGTCCCCCTCGAAACCGATGGAACAGCGTCTCCCGAAGGCTGATGTCCTCCCCGTCCAGCGCGAGGCGACGCCGATCTTCCGGCTGGCTCGGGCGGTCGCCGGGACGCTGTTGCGGGCGATCTTCGACTTCCGGGTCAGCGGGCGCGCGAACCTCCCGGCCGGTCCTTTCGTGGCGATCGCCAACCATCTCAACTGGCTCGATCCCTGGACACTGCTGCTGGTCTTCCCGCCCGAGCCGCGGCTGCACTTCCTGGCCAACCCCGCCAACCTGGTCAAGCACCGCGTTCACTGGGCGTTCATCAAGGCGGTCGGAGGCTACATCCCGGTCGACCTCGAGCACGGCGCCGGTCGCGAGCTCTTCCACCACGTCGACCACTGCCTGGAGGTGGGCGGCGTGGTCGGGATCTTCCCCGAGGCCGGCTACGGTCCCGTCGAGGGCAGGCTGCAGGAGACGTTCAAGACCGGTTTCGCGCACTTTGCCGTCGACAACCAGGTCCCCGTCCTGCCGGTGGCCCTCAGTGGCACCAAGGACCTCTGGCTCCGCAAGCGGATCGAGGTCGTCATCGGGCGCCCCCTGGAGCCGGGCTCGGACGTCGAGGCGCTGGCGGATCGAGCCCGGGCGGCGCTGTTCGAGCTCCTGCCGGAGTACCAGGAGCCGGCGGGTCCCAAGCCGCTCCGCAAGTTCCTGACGAGGCTCCTTTACTAGCAGCCCGTCAGGGCGCTGCCGGGGAGCCGCCGGAGGCGATGATCGGCTCGTCGGAGACGACCTTGCCGTCCTTCAGCCGGATGATCCGGTCGGCCCGGTTGGCGACCTCGAGGTCGTGGGTGACGATGACGAAGGTCACCCCGCGCTCGCTGTTGATGCGCCGCATGAGGTCGAGGAGCTGCATCGAGGTCTCGCTGTCAACCTCGCCGGTGGGCTCATCGCCCAGCACCAGGGCCGGGTTGTTGATCAGCGAGCGCGCGATCGCGACCCGCTGGGCCTGGCCGCCGGAGAGCTCGGCCGGCCTGTGCTCGACCCTGTCGGCGAGGTCCACCTCCTCTAGGAGCCGCAGCGCGCGCGCCCGCCCGTCGGGGTGCTTCCCCCGCCGGTAGCGCAGGGGAAGCATCACGTTCTCGACCGCGTTCAGCGTGGGGAGGAGGTTGAACTCCTGGAAGATGAAGCCGATCCGCTCGCCGCGCATCGTTGCCCGGTCGCCGTCGCGCAGGGTGCCAGTGTCGACGCCGTCGATCCGGATCCGCCCGCTGGTGGGCCGGAGCAGCAGCCCGAGGAGGTCGAGCAGCGTCGTCTTGCCGCTGCCGGAGCGGCCGACGACGGCGACGAACTCGCCGCTCTCGATGCTGAGAGTCACTCCATCCAGCGCCTTGACGATGTTCTTGCCCTGCCTGTAATGCTTGGTCAGGTCGGTCAGCTCGATGGCGGCCATTTTTCCTCTCTTTCCGGTCAGGTTCCCTGGCGCAGGAGCCTCTCGCGGCGCAGCCGGAGGTGGAGCCGCAGGCGCGCGAGGAGGATCAGGAGTGCCGCTCCGGCGGCGATGTGGGGAAGGTAGCGGTTCCCCGCCGCACCCGGTCACCCTGTTCGCGCTCGGCGTGTCGGGGCTCATCCTGCTGCCCGTGACCGTGATGTCGACCACCCCCGCTCGACCCCTTCCGCCGGTACTGCGGCTGAGAGGCGGCTGCGCCTCACCTAGACCGCCCGGAGGGCGGCCACGGGGTCCATCCTTGCGGCGCGCAGGGCGGGGAGGATGCCGGCGACCGCGCCGAGCCCGATCGAGAAGACCGCCGCCAGCACGACCAGCCGCCCCGAGACGAGGAAGAGCGAGAGATTCTGGGAGGCCGTCCAGGCATTGATCACCACCGTCGTCAGCCAACCCAGGAGCAGACCGGTCGAGCCACCGAGGGCGCCGAAGAGGACCGCTTCGAGCAGGAACTCGCGGAGGATGTGCCCGGTGTGAGCGCCGAGAGCCTTCTTCAGACCGATCTCCCGCACCCGCTCGGTCACCGCCATCAGCATCGTGTTGACGACCGAGAGCCCACCGACGACGAGGGCGAGGATGGCCGAGCCGGTCGTGATCGCGGTCAGCAGCAGCGACCCCTGCCTGAACTCGGCGACGAGGGTCGAGGGCGGGATGGCGTGGACCCCGATGACCTCCCGCGAGATCCGGCGGGCGAGGCTGTCCAGGTTCACGCCCGGCTTGCCGTAGACGCTGATCGAGTTGGCCGGGGCGCTCACGTCGACCTGGCCGCGGACCGCCGCCGGCAGGTTCTCGCCGAACATCTGCTGAGCGTCGGCGAAGCTGACGAAGGCGAAGCTGTCAGGCGCGGTGAGCGTCTTGTCATAGACGCCCACCACCCGGAAGGCGTGCCCGACGTAGCCCGGCTTGGGCTGCTTGGGCGGCCGCGGCAGGGTGATCCGGTCGCCGACCCGGACGTTGAACTCGCGGGCGATGTCGGACCCGAAGGCGACCTCGCCCCGCGCCGCGCGGTCGATGTCTCGGCCCGAGGCGAGGGTCAGCTTGAAGCTCTCGTACCGCTCCGACCCGGGTGAAGTCCCGAGGATCTGGTCGGGCACGCTGAGGCTGCCCTGCTCGTCGGACTTCGCCAGCAGGCTGATGTTCGGGTACGCCCCGGCCACGCCCTCAACGCGGTCGATCTCGCCGGCCTTGCCGACCGCGATCAGGCCCGGGCCGAAGCCGCTGAGGCTCGGGTCGTTGACGACGACATGGCCGGAGAAGAAGCGTTCTCCGCCGTCGAAGAGGAGATTGAACTTCTCTGCCATCGCGCCCATCGTCGTCAGGGCGAGGACTCCGATCATGATGCCGGCGACCGTCAGCCCGTTGCGGAGCTTGCGGCGGCCGAGGTTGCGCAGGATCTCCATCCGCTGAGATTACCGAGGAGCGGTATCCCGCCGGTTCCAGCGGCTCCTGACGATGACACGGGCTCGCGGGCGTCGCTCGTTCGCGCTCCCGACGACCTGGACCGGCGGCGGACCAACCTCCTCGACCACCACCAGTCGGTCGGGGAAGGCGGCCCGCAGCTGCTCCGCGAAGGCCTCCGCCAGGGCCGGGGCGTTGAACATGCCCTCAACCGGGTCGAGGGCGGCCGGGACCGTGCCGGTGACCTGGCTGACTCCGCGGCTGATCGGGCCCTCCACCTGACCGCCTCCGGCGGCCACGATCTTCGCCGCCACTTCCAGCCGGTGGCCGTGGACGGTCACCAGGAAATGGCCGGCGCGGACCTGGTCCTCGCAGGAAGCCGCCAGCCGGGCGGCCATCCCGACGCCATCGAGGGCGGAGGCGATCCCGCCGGCGACGACGGCGCCGAGCCCACCGCCCACCACGCCGTCGGCGAGCACGCCCGATCCGGCGAAGCCGACCTGGTCGGCGGCGAAGCCGGCGTCGTGGAGAGACTTGACGCAGGCCTCCGCCGGCCGGCGCCGGGCGAACACGCCGACGATGGCGTCGTCGCTTCGCTCGGGGTCGTGGTCCACGCCCGCCTCCTGGTGATCGGATCCTGCAGCCGACCTTTTGCAGAGTTCATTGCTGATAGTACCACTGTCAGATGTGTGTCTCAGCCTTCCGCGTGATCTCCACCCGGCTGAATGAGCAGCCGGAAATCGGCGGGCAGGTCTCGGAGCAGCTCCTCCGAGATCACCTGGAGGGGGGCCGCGTTCGTCGCGTCAGCGAACTGCTCAAGTCGCCGGCGCACCAGCTCCAGCAGCACGGCGACCGGGACGCCCGCCTGCGCCAGCTCCTCCGCTCGCGACCGGTAGAAGAGGTCGGCCGCTGCCTGGAAGCCCTCGATCGCCTTTCGCAGCTCGCGCTCGGCGGCCGCGTCGTTGCCGACCTGGAGCGTCCGCCCCTTGGCCTTCCAGAGCTGCGCCTCGTGAGGACGGAAGGCGGCTCGGGAGGCCTCCCGGAGGGCGGTCAGGCGGCCGGCCTTTGACTCGCCGACGCGCCGCGCCCAGTCAAGCCGAGCGGCGGTATCGCCGATCCGGCAGCGGGGGTAATGCCCGCCGGCCCGCGGACCGCTCCCGACCACCAGATGACTGCAGCTGAGCACGGGCGGCAGCGGCCGGTGCTGAAGGTCGAGGGCGGTGAACTCGGCCGGCGTGAAGGCGGAGCACTCGTCGAAGCCGGCCGGGAACGGCTTCCGATAGGGGCACTGGTCGGCGGGCCGTTCCACCGCTCCGACGGGCCGCGTGATCAGGGGTTGGCGCCGGACCGCCGGCAGTCGGCGCAGGGGCAGATCTGGCGGAGGTGGCGGAAGGTGTAGATGCCGGTCGAGTGGCCGCTCCTGAAACCGAGCTGGAGCGCATAGCGGCCGACCAGGGTGACAGCTTCCAGCTCGAGGTCTGGCTGCGGCAGCTCGGTCACCGTCGCCAACCTCCCGACGCTGCCGTAGCCCTCCCCCCGACACTCGGCGCAGGGGCAGGCCCAGCGGAGCATGCCGGCCCCGTAGCCGGAGCGGTGCCCGTCCTCCCAGCCGATGCTGAGAAGCTGCGCCTCGCGGTCAAGGTCGACCGCCACCGGGAAGGGTTCAGACGGTGTCGCCGGGCCGGCCTTATCGGACGTTGATGACCGGCAGCTGGCGGAAAGAGCGGATCGAGGTCTGGGCGGCGACCTTGGAAGCGATCTCTCGGAAGGCGGCCGCGCCGTTGGAGTCGGGACGGGTCACCACCACCGGCGCGCCGAGGTCGGCGTCCTCGCGGATGCCCTCCTCGAGGGGCACCGAGCCCAGGAAGGGGACGCCGAGCTTCTCCGCCGTCTTCTCGCCAGTGCCGTGGTTGAAGATGTGGGCCTCGTGCCCGCAGTTCTGGCAGACGTAGTAGCTCATGTTCTCGACCAGCCCGAGAGGCGTGACGTTGAGGGTGCGGAACATCTGCAGGGCCTTGACCGCGATGTCGAGCGCCACGTCCTGCGGGGTGGCAACGATGACGACGCCGGAGAGGGCGATCGTCTGGGCGAGGGTCAGGCTCGAATCGCCGGTCCCCGGCGGAAGGTCGACCACCAGGTAGTCGAGCTCGCCCCAGATGACATCGCCGAGCATCTGCTGGATGGCTCGGCTGACCATCGGGCCGCGCCACACCATCGCCTTGTCCGCACCGGCGAGGAAGCCGATCGACATCAGCTTCAGGCCGTGCGCCTCGAGCGGGAGCAACTTCTCGTTTTCGACCACCGGCGGGCGGTGAATGCCGAGCATGGCGGGGATCGAGGGCCCGTAGATGTCGGCGTCGAGAAGGCCCACCTTGGCCCCCGCCAGGGAGAGGGCCGCAGCTAGGTTGACGGCCACCGTCGACTTGCCCACGCCGCCCTTTCCGGAGGCGACCGCGATCGTCTGCTTCACGCCCGGCAGGAGCTGGCTGTTGTCACGCTGGAGGAAGGCCGGCCGGACGTTGGCGGTCATCTTGACCCGGACGTCGGTGACCCCGGGCAGGGCCCCCGCGTACTGGCGGGCGAGGGTCTGAAACTGGTCGCGGACGGGGCAGGCGGGCGTCGTCAGCTCGAAGGTGAAGTCCACGACCCCGTCGTCGCCGATCTTGATGTCCTTGATCATCCCAAGGCTCACGATATCCCGGTGGAGATCGGGGTCCTGGATCTGGGAAAGCGCGTTCAGGACCTCGGCTTCAGTGGGCAGAGGCATGTTCGGAGTGTAGATGTTTTTTGTCAACGGACCGGTTGAAATAAGCTTGGTGGGCACTTGACCCCTGAACTCGTCGAGTACTACGGCGGACCTGCCGCCGACGTGTACCTGGAGCGCGCCGCGAAGACTCTGGCCGGCGAGGGCCTCGACCCCGTCGTCCAGGCGGAGTTCTTCCCCGACCGCGAGGGTGTCCTCTGCGGCGTCGATGAGGCCGCCGACCTGCTCAGCTGCGTTCTCCGGCCGGGCGACGAGGCCTGGGGCCTGAAGGACGGCGAGCGGATGGAACGGCGCGAGGTGATCCTCCGGGTCAAGGCTCCCTACTCCCATTTCGGGCTCTACGAGACAGCCCTGCTCGGCATGATGGCGTCCTGCTCAGGCTGGGCGACCAAGGCCCGCGAGGTCGTCGACGCCGCCGCCGGCACCCGGGTCATCTCCTTCGGCGCTCGGCATGTTCACCCGCTGGTCGGCCCGACCATGGAGCGAGCGGCGGTAATCGGCGGCTGCGTCGGAGCGGCGACGCCGGGCGGTGCTCGGTTGGCCGGCCTCGCGGCGCCCTCGGGGACCATGCCTCACGCGATGATCCTGGTCTTCGGCGACACCGTTCGGGCAGCCCAGGCCTTCGACCGGCAGATGGGCGACGACGTGCTGCGGATCGTCCTCGTCGACACCTTCAAGGACGAGGCGGAGGAGGCCCTCCGGGTTGCCGAGGCGCTCGGCGACCGGCTTCGCGGCGTCCGCCTCGACACGCCCTGGGAGCGCGGCCGGGTGACGGTCGAGCTGGTCAAGGAGGTCCGGGCCCGACTCGACCAGGCGGGCTTCCGCAAGGTCGGCATCTTCGTCTCCGGTGGCCTCTCGGCGGAGCGGATCCGGGAGTTCGTCGCCGCCGGCGCACCGGTCGACTCGTTCGGTGTCGGGATGGCGATCTCCGCCGCTCCGCCGATCGGCTTCACGGCCGACATCAAAGAGGTCGGCGGCGTGGCCCGGACCAAGCGCGGCCGGATCCCCGGCATCACCTCCAACCCCCGCCTCCAGCGGCTCTACCAGTAGGCGTCCCTCTCAGGCGGCGGCGGGAAGGTCGAGCGTGAAGGTCGAACCCTGGCCGGGCTCCGACTCGAGCGTCACGTCGCCACCGACGAGGCGCGCGAGCTCGCGCGACAGGTAGAGGCCCAGACCGGTGCCGGCGATGGCCGCGTGCTGCTCCGGCACGACTCGGCCGAAGCGGGTGAAAAGGCTCGGCAGATCTCTCGCCGCGATGCCGATCCCGCGGTCGGCGACCATGGTCTTGAGCCGGCCGTCCACTGCCGCCGTCGTGATGGTGACCTCACCACCGTCGGGCGAGTACTTGAGCGCGTTGCCGATCAGGTTGGTGAGGATCGTCAGCAGCCGCTCCCGGTCGGCTTCCACCGGCAGCTCGGTGGCTGGAGGCTTGAGCCGCACTCGCCCCTCGGGGTCGAGGGGAGCCATCCGTCGCACCGCCTCCTCGATCACGTCGCCGAGGTCGAACCTTTCTAGCTTCAGCATCGGCCGGGCTTCCTCGAGCCGCGCCGCCTCCAGCATCTGGGTGATCAGCCGGTCCATCTCGGAGACCTTGCCCTGCACCGTGGCCAGCATTCGCGTGGTGGTCGGGTCGGGGCTCCCGACGGACCCGTCGAGGAGCATCGAGAGGTAACCGCGGGCGACTGTGAGCGGGCCTCGGAGCTCATGCGAGGCGAGGCGGAGGAATTCGGCCTTGGTGCGCTCCAGGTCACCGGCCCGCTCCGCTTCGTCACGTTGCCGCTGGAACACCTCGGCATGGCCGATCGCCAGCCCGGTCATCTGGGCGACAACCTCGACCAGGTGCAGCTCCTCGGTGGTGAAATCGTGGTCCCGTGCGGTCGCGATCAGCAAGCCCTGGAGCCGGCCCGTGGCCCGCACGGGCACGACCGCCCCTGCCCGCCAACGCTCCCGGCCGGCCAGCTGGGCCAGCTCCGGCGCCAGGTCGTCGGCGCCGACGACCTCGATCTGCCCGCTCGCCGCCGCCCGGACGGCGGCCCGGTTCCATGCCATCGGGTATTCGCCCTCCGCGTAGCGGGAGCCGGCCTCGTCGTAGTCGTAGGCGATCCGTAGCCGGTCGCCCTCCAGCAGCTGGTGAAACGCCGCCCGCGCCTGGCCGCCCTGGCCACTGCCGTGGACGACCTGGGCCACCGCCTGGGTGGCCGAGGCGAGGATGGTGTCGAGGTCGAGCGAGGCGGCGATAGCCTGGCTGGTGGTGACCAGAAAGCTCAGGTCGCGGACTTCGCGCTCGTGCTCCCTGCCCCGGCGGGCGGCCAGGAGGCCGCGAGCGGCGAGGTGGCCGGCGGCCGCCACCAGCGGCAGCGTGATGCTCTGTGAGCCCGCCGTGAGGGGGGCCAGACCAGCCTGGTAGGCGACGACGATCCGGGAGCCGATGGCGAGCGCCGTCACGACCGAGGTCAGGCGGCCGTCGAGGAGCCAGGCGGCGGCGAGGACGGGCAGCAACGCCAGCGCGCCGACCGTGACGTTGATCGGCGAGTGGACGTCGACCCAGTAGACGGCGAAGATTGCCAGGATCGCCACCGCCGCGACCGGGTACGCCCAGGAGGTGCCCTCGAACGCCTTGGGGCCCAGCGCTTCGACCACGGCGGACCGCTCCCTCGGCACGGTGGACAAGGGTACCGCCGCCGTGGCTCATCCTGGAGTCAGGTCGAGTGTAAAGGAGGACAGCGTGACTGTCGTGGAAGTGAACGGCCGGAGCATCCCGTACGAGGACACCGGTGGCGCCGGGACCCCCCTCGTGCTGGCCCACGGCTTCCTGATGGCGAGAACGATGTTCGAACCCCAGGTGACCGCGCTGCGCGGCCGCCACCGCGTCATCACCTACGACCAGCGAGGCCATGGCGAGGCGCCCGACGAGCCGGAGCCCTACAGCTACTGGGACCTGGCCGGCGACCTGGCCGGCCTGCTCGACGAGCTCGGGGTCGAGCGGGCGGTGGTCGGTGGGATGTCACAGGGCGGTTTCATTGCTCTCCGGTTCGCCCTTCTCCATCCGGGCCGGGTCCGGGGACTGGTGCTGATCGACTCCCAGGCCGGGCAGGAGCTGCCCGAGAAGCGGGTCGAGTACGACCTGATGCACTCGGTCTGGGAGGAGGACGGGCCCTCCGAGTTGCTGGGAGGGATGGTCGCGGCGATCATCCTCGGTCGCTACGAACGCACCGCGGAGTGGGTGGCGGGCCTCTCCGCCCGTTATCCGCGCGGGCTGGGCCAGATCTACCCGACCCTGATGGAGCGTGACGACGTGACCGACCGCCTGCCCGAGATCACGGCGCCGGCCCTGGTCCTGCACGGGGACGAGGACGCGGCGATCCCGCTGGAGCGCGCCCAGGCCCTCTGCGCCGGTCTCGTCGGGTGCCCGGGCGTGGTCCTTGTCGAGGGCGGCTCCCACACCTCCAACCTGACCCGGCCGGAGGCCGTCAACCGGGCGATCGGCGAGTTCCTCGCCGGCCTCTGACCGCGGAGAGCGAGGCATGGACCCGGGACAGCCGCTGGCCGTGCTCCAGGCTCAGGCTCGAGCCTGCACCCGCTGCGTCCGCGACGGTCTTCTACCGGAGGCCTCGCCGACCTTCTCGGGGACGCTGGCTGCGCGCTTCTTCCTGGTCGGGCAGGCGCCCGGCCCGGTGGAGTTCATCACCCGGAGGCCGTTCGACGGGCGGGCGGGAAAGCAGCTCTGGCGCTGGATGGCGCTGGCGGGCTTTGAGTCGGAGGAGGAGTTCCGCAGGCTGACCTACATCGCCGCGGTGATGAGGTGCTTCCCGGGGCGCAACCCGAAGGGCACGGGCGACCGGCGGCCGTCGCCGAGGGAGCTCGCCAACTGTGCGAGTTGGCTCGACTCCGAGCTCGCCCTGCTTCGACCGGCGGTCATCCTGCCCGTCGGCGGGTTGGCGATCGAGCGCTTCCTGGGCTCGGGCCCGCTCGCCGACCGGATCGGCCGACGCTTCGGCTCCGAGCCCGTCATCCTGCCCCTGCCGCACCCCTCCGGGCAGTCTCGCTGGCTCAACGGGGCGGCGAATCGGGAACGGCTGGGAGACGCCCTCGAACACCTGTCAGAGTTGAGGAGGCAATGCGTTACGAGAACGTACTGAGCCGCTCGGTGAGGATCGTCCTCCGGCATCCCTGGCTGTGGCTGCTCGCGCTGCTGGCCGGCGAGACCGCCTCCGGCGGCGGTGGCGGTGGTGGTGGAACCGGATTCCAGGGCCGGGTCAGGAGCGGCAGCCCGCCGGCGCCGGATTTCAGCTGGGTCCCGCAGTGGATCGCCGACCGCTCGACCCTGCTGCTGGAGATCGCCGCCGGCCTGCTCCTGCTGAGCGTGCTCTGGTTCCTCCTCTCCTGCGTCGCCGAAGGAGCGCTGATCGGCGCCGTGGCTCGGATCGATGGCGGCGAGCAGGTCCGGTTCGGCACCGCCTGGCGGATCGGGATGGCGGCGGCCTGGCGGGTGATCCGCTTCCGACTGCTCCTGCTCGTCCTCTCACTGGGGCCGGCGCTGGTGCTCCTCATCCCGCCCCTGGTGGGAGCGATGGCCGGCACCACGGGGCTGGTCAAGGGCGCCCTGCTGGACCTCCCGCTGGTGGTGGCCTACCTCTTCTGGCTGGCCTTTCTGGGGATCCTTTCGGTGCTGGCGATTCGCGCCTGCGTCCTCCAGGGCGAGGGTCCGATCGGAGGCTACCGGGTCGCCTACCGGCTGCTCAAGGCTCGGTTCCCACGGATCGGCTTGACCGTGGTCATCTTCGCGGTCGTCGGCTTCGGCGTCGGCATCGTGGTCCAGCTCATCGTCTCGCTGGTCAGCGTCCCCTTCCTCGGCGTCCTCTTCGGGGAGATCGCGAACGGGCGCTGGTCGCAGCTGCCGGGCACCGCCGCCCTCCTGCTGGCGGTGCTGGTGCCCGTGTCGCTGATCGTCAGCTCGGCTGCGGGCGCCTACTTCGCGACGGCTTGGACGGTCGCCTACC
>DAIRGV010000059.1:0-12751 GCA_036794405.1 Candidatus Dormiibacterota bacterium | reverse complement strand
CCGCCCTTCACCCGTCCAAGCCGGTCGTTAGTCGGTTCTTCAACGCCCTGCTAGGCGGCATGATTTGGAAAAGAAAGGATGAAAGGCTGACGGTGCCGGTTGACCTCGACGATTCGGTCCGGACGCCGTTGACGCCATCCCCCGAGCGCCTTCGCGACTTCTACTTCGGCGCCACCGAGCGGCTGACCCTCGGTCTCCTGAAGTACCGGGATCGCTCCTTCCGCTTTGGCCCCCTCGAGCTGGTGAGGTTCGGCGTCGCCACGCGAACCGATGACGGCTGGAGCTTTCCGATCCGCGGCGGGGTCCTCGTCGCCGAGCCGGGCGGTGAGCTCCGGATCGGCAGCCGGGATGGGGTCACCACGGTCGCCGTCCGCGGCTACCGGCAGGCGCTGCCGCTGCCGCTCTACCGGGTGACCCAGCGCCTCTTCCACCATTTCCAGACCCGGCTCGTGCTCCTTCGCCTCCGGGGCCGGGTGCCGGCCGAGGCGTCGCCCGCGACACCGGCGGCTCGGCTGGTCGCGGGAGCCATCGACGCCGGCCTCTGCCTGGCCCTGGCGCGGGGCCGGCCCGGGCGGGCGCTGCCGCTGGCCGCGGCCTACCTGGTGGTCGGCTGGAGCATCTTCGGCGGCGTCACCCTGGGCGGCCTTTTCGTCCGCCAACGGGTGGTTGCCATCGACGGTTCGGCGGTCACCCCGGGCCAGGCTGTGCTCCGGCTGGCCTCGCTGCCGGTGGCCCTGCTTCGCCTCCGCGCCGTCCACGACGAGGTGGCGGGAACCGACGTGGTGCGGCCATAGCCACCCGGCGGCTGGAGGCCGCTCGAACGATCGCCAGGACCCCGGTCGAGGTTTTCGACTGGGTCGCCGACTACCACAACGTGCACCGGGTGATGGACGGAGTCAGCGAGTGGCGCCCGGTGGGCCGGCAGGCGGAGGGCGTCGGCGCTCATTACCTGGTCGAGCTTGGCCGGTTGCCGGTGCCACTCCGGGCCCGCCTTGTGATCGTGGAGTGGAAGCGGCCGGAGGCGATCGGCTGGGCGACCGAGGCCAGCCCGGTCAGCAACGGTGGCCGCTGGAGCTTCCGGCCCGCACCCGCCGGCACCCGGGTCGGGCTGGCGGTCAGCTACCAGCCACCGGCCGGAGCCGTCGGCAACTTCCTGGCCGCCCGGGTCGAGGGCATCGTCCGCAACCGCATCACCGCCGCCCTCGATCGGATGAAGGAGGAGCTGGAGGCGCCGGGCGACTGACCCGCCCGGGCGAGGTGGCGGTGCTCCATCCTTGGAGGGTGATCTTTCTCGGCCACGGCGCGTCGGGAAGCGCCGCCTCGATGCGGCCCTATGTCGAAGGCCTTGGCCGGCGTGGCCTGGAGGCGGCCGCCATCCAGCTGCCCCGCGGTTCCGCCGAGCGGGCGATGCCGGTCTTCCTCGGGCAGTCCGGATCCGGCCCAGAGGTTGCGGTGGGCGGCCAGAGCTTCGGCGGCCGGGTCGCCAGCCTGCTCGCCACCGAGCATCCCTTCCGGGCCCTGCTCCTCTTCAGCTACCCGCTCCACCGCCCCGGATTCCCCGACCAGCTGCGGACCGCGCACTGGCCGTCGATCCGCTGCCCGGTGCTCCTTCTATCGGGCGAAGCCGACCCCTTCGCGCGGGTCGACCTGCTCCGGCGCGAGGTTGCCAAGCTTCGCCGATCCGAGCTCGTCACCTACCCGCGGGCGGGCCACGGGCTCAAGGGAGCGGACCTCGAGGACGCGCTCGACCGCGTCGCCGAGTTCCTCCGCTAACCTGCGACGGGGAGCGGGAGGAATGAATATCGAGACGGGGCGGCTGCAAGCGAATGGGATCAGCTTCTCGGTCCTCGCAGCGGGCCGTCGCGACCGCCCGGTCGTGCTCCTCCTGCACGGCTTCCCGGAGGGCAAGGAGTCCTGGGAGCCGCAGTTGACAGCCCTCGCCGAGGCGGGCTGGCGCGCCGTCGCGCCCGACCTCCGCGGTTACGGCGGCACGGACGCGCCCCACGGCCTCGAGGCTTACGCCATGCCTCACCTGGTGGCCGACGTCGAGGGCCTCGTCTCAGTGCTGGGGGAGGACCAGGTCGATCTCGTCGGGCACGACTGGGGCTCGCTGGTCGGCTGGCCCTTCGTCAGCCGCAATCCCCGGCTGGTGAGGACCTGGACCTCGCTCTCAGTCCCGCATCCGGTCGCGCTGGCGGTCGCCAGCGGCCTCGACGGGGGGCCGGATCCCGATCCCGACCAGCGCGCCCGGTCGAGCTACGTCGGCCTCTTCCACAAGGCCGTCAAGGCGGAGGAGGTGCTGCTCGCCGACGGCGCCCAGCGGCTCCGCGCCATGTATCGGTTCGGCCCCAACCCGGACGCCATCCCGACCGAAGTGGCCGACGCCTTCGTCCTTGCCTTCCAACGGCCCGGGCGGCTCACCGCCGCGCTCAACTACTACCGCGCCAACCTGAAACCGGCCGCCTTCGCCGCCTACCCGCCCTGCCCCCGCCCGATCACCCCTCCGACGCTGCTGATCTGGGGCGACCAGGATCCCGCCCTGGGCCGGGTCGCGGTGGAGCGGACCGCGGCGATGGTCGAGGGCCCCTATCGGCTCCGGGTGCTCGGGGGTGCCGGGCACTGGCTCCAGTTCGAGCGTGCGGCCGAGGTATCGCGGGCGATCGTGGACCACATCTCGAGCCCGGTTTTGCGGGGACAATAGGGCGAAGAGGATGGGACAATTCCGCCCCCTGTCAGCCCGCCGGGTCGGGCCCCGCCGCCGCGGGCTCAGCCTCTTCGGGCTGGCCTTGGTCGTCATCGGTCTGACCGCCCTGCTCGTCACCTATTCGTTCCTGCCCGGCTGGGTGCCGCGGTTCTGGCCGCTCGCGATCGTCCTGATCGGCGTGCTGGGGTTGATCCGGCGGCCTGTTTTCGTCACTGAGCTGGACGCCCTGGTGCCGGGCCTCAAGAGTGCGGCCGACCGCACTCGCCGACGGTTCAGCCTGGCGGTAGTCGCCGGGGGCCTGGTCCTCCTCCTCTTCACGAGCCACCTGGTCGACGACCGGATCGCCGGGCCGGCCGTGCTGATCGCACTCGGCGCGGCACTCCTCTGGCGGCGTTACCACTGACCGAGCGCGACTGGATCGGCGTCTTCGCCGGGATCGCGGAGCAGGTCCGCACGGCCGTGGCGCCGATCATCGGCACCGAGACCGGCCGGGAGGAGATCGGCACCGGCGCCGGCGGAGACCGGACGGTCGAGATCGACCGCCTCGCGGAAGAGACCGCCCTGGCTGCCTTCGCGGGCGCGGCCGAGCGCGGCCTTCGCTTCAGCGTGCTCTCCGAGGAGGTCGGGCTTCGGTCCTTCGGCGCGCCGTTCCCGCTGGTCGTGATGGACCCGATCGACGGCAGCCTCAACGCCAAGCAGGGGGTGCCGTGCTACGCGGTGATGCTGAGCCTGCTCGATGGGCCGGTCGTAGCCGACGTCAGGGCCGGCTACGTCATGAACCTCGTCAACGGCGAGGACTTCTCCGCGACCCGGGGCGGCGGCGCCCTCCACCGCGGTCGCGAGTTCCAACCGCTGGCACGCCGCGACCCCGGCCGGCTCGAGGTGGTCTCGCTGGAGAGCTCGCCCGGCAGCCTGTTCGAGGCTGCCGCGCTCCTCCGGCGGGCGAGCAAGGTCCGGGTCCTCGGCTCGATGGCGCTCTCCATCGCCCACACCGCGACGGGGAGCTTCGACGTCTTCTGCTCGCCGCTGCGGGCACGGGTCTTCGACATGACCGCGAGCCTGCTCGTGCTCACCGAGTCGGGCGGGGTCGCCACCGACATGGACGGGCGATCGCTCGACGGCCTCGCGGTCGGCTTCGACGTGCGCACCACCCTCCTCGCGGCGGTCGACCCGGTGGCCCACTCGCTGGCACTCGGGTTCCTTCGCGGTGACTGACGCCCTCCTCTCCCTGCTCTCTTTCGAGGGCGCTGACCTGGTCGGGCTGGGGGTGATGGCCGCCGGCGGTGTCGCCGTCACCGGCGCCACCAGCGAGGATTACGCGGAGCCGTTCCAGAACGCCCTCGTCCTGGAGACCGACGATCCGGCCGAGCTGGTCGCCTTCCTGACCCTGCTCCGGATCGACCCCCGGGGGGCCCCCGGCTGCGCCGCGCCGGCCGGGCGACGGCTCGCTCCCACCTCTCGGAATCGGTTGTCAGCCAGCTCCTGGCCCGCGTCGAGTTGGCGGCGGCGCGCCAGGGTTTGCGCCCGGATGCGGATACTTGAGCCGTGGAACCAGGTTCCGACGCCAATCGCCGCATCGTCATCGAGGGGATCACGCCCCGGGTCGACGGCGGGCGCTTCCCGGCCAAGGCATCGCTCGGCGAGCGGGTCCGGGTGGAGGCGGACTGTTTCGCTGACGGCCATGACGCGCTCGGCGCGGTGCTGCTCCACCGGCGGGAGGGCGACCCGCACTGGACCGAGACGCGGATGGCGGCGCTTCCCAACGACCGCTGGCGGGGGGAGTTCGAACCGGTCGACCTGGGCGCTCATTGCTTCACGATCGAGGCCTGGATCGACAACTTCGGCTCCTGGGCCCGCGACTTCGGCAAGCGGGTCGAGGCGGGTCAGGAGGTCGGCGTCGATCTTCTCCAGGGCGCGTTGCTGGTCGAGGCCGCGGCGGCGCGCGCGGACCGGCTCGACGCCACCGCCCTGCGAACGGCAGCCCGCAAGCTGCGGGCGACCGGCCCCCGCTCCCGCGCGTCCGCCATCAGGACGGCGCTGGCACCGGAGCTGAAGGCGCTGGTCGACCGCCATCCCGATCGCTCCACGGCGACCCGCCACCCGGTCGAATTGCGCGTGGACGTCGACCCGGCCCTGGCGCGCTTCAGCGCCTGGTACGAGATGTTCCCGCGCTCCACCGCGGGAGAGGGACGCCACGGCACCTTCAAGACCACCGAGGAGCGACTTCCGTACCTCGCCGGGATGGGCTTCAATGTGCTCTACCTGCCGCCGATCCACCCCATCGGCCATACGCACCGGAAGGGCCGCAACAATGCGGTCGACGCCGAGCCGGACGACGTCGGAAGCCCCTGGGCGATCGGCTCCGCCGCCGGCGGTCACAAAGCAATCAACCCGGAGCTGGGAACGCTGGAAGACTTCCGCAGCCTGGTCCGCGCGGCGCGGGCGGCCGGCGTCGAGGTGGCGCTCGACATCGCCTTCCAGTGCTCGCCCGACCATCCCTACGTCAACGAGCACCCGGACTGGTTCCGCCACCGGCCCGACGGCACGATCCAGTACGCGGAGAACCCCCCCAAGAAGTACCAGGACACCTATCCCTTCGACTTCGAGTCCCGGGACTGGAAGGCGCTCTGGGAGGAGCTGCTGAGCGTCTTCCTCCACTGGACCGAGCAGGGGGTCCGCGTCTTCCGCGTCGACAACCCGCACACCAAGCCCTTCGCCTTCTGGGAATGGGTGATCCCGGAGCTGAAGCGCCGGCACCCCGAGACGATCCTGCTCGCCGAAGCCTTCACCCGGCCCAAGGTCATGAACCGGCTGGCCAAGATCGGGTTCACCCAGTCCTACACCTACTTCACCTGGCGCAACCAGAAGGCCGAGCTGGAGGAATACTTCACCGAGCTGACAGCTCACCCGGTGCGCGACTTCTTCCGTCCCAACCTGTGGCCCAACACGCCCGACATCCTGACCGACTACCTGCAGCACGGCGGCCGCCCGGCCTTCCTGGCCCGGCTCGTCCTGGCGGCGACCCTGGGCGCGAACTACGGGATCTACGGCCCCGCCTTCGAGCACGGCGAATCGCTCGCCGTCGCGCCCGGCAAGGAGGAGTACTACAACTCCGAGAAGTACCAGCTCCGCGACTGGCTCCTGACGCGGCCGGACAGCCTGCGCGACTTCGTCTCGCGCATCAACGCGATTCGCCGCGACAACCCGGCCCTCCACACCGACCGCGGCCTCCGCTTCGTCGAGGTGGAGAACGACCAGCTGATCGCCTTTTCCAAGGTTTCCGAGGACGGCGACAACCTGCTCCTGGTGGTTGTGAACCTGGACCCGTACCACACCCAATCCGGCCTCGTCGATGTGCCCATCCACCGCTGGGGCATCCCGCCCGAGCAGCAGTACCAGGTGCACGACCTGATCGCCGACGCCCGCTTCTCGTGGCGGAACTGGAAGAACTATGTCGAGCTGAACCCTTTCGTGCAGCCCGCGCACATCTTCAAGGTCCAGCACCACATCCGCGACGAAACGGACTTCGACCAATGGTCGTGAACAGCTCTCCCAACCCCACCTGGTACAAGGACGCGATCCTCTACGAGGTCCACGTGCGGGCTTTCAGCGACTCCAACGCGGACGGGATCGGCGACTTCCCGGGGCTCATCGACCGGCTCGACTACCTGAAGGACCTCGGCGTCACCGCTCTCTGGCTGCTTCCCTTCTACCCCAGCCCCGGGCGTGACGACGGCTACGACATCGCCGACTACACCGACGTCAACCCCTCCTACGGGACGCTTCGCGATGCCCGGCGGCTGGTCAAGGAGGCGCACCGGCGCGGCCTGCGCGTCATCACCGAGCTGGTCTGCAACCACACCTCGGACGAGCACCCCTGGTTCCAGCGCGGCCGCCGCGCCAAGCCCGGCAGCGCCGCCCGCAACTTCTACGTCTGGTCCGACACGCCGGACAAGTACAAAGAGGCGCGGATCATCTTCAAGGACTTCGAGACCTCGAACTGGACCTGGGATGCGGTCGCGGGAGCCTACTACTGGCACCGCTTCTATTCCCACCAGCCCGACCTCAACTACGACAACCCGCAGGTGCTCAAGGCGCTGCTCAAGGTGCTCGACTTCTGGCTCGAGATGGGCATCGACGGCTTCCGGCTCGACGCCGTGCCCTACCTCTTCGAACGCGAGGGGACCAACTGCGAGAACCTGCCCGAGACGCATGCCGTGCTGAGGCAGCTGCGACGCCACGTCGAGGAGCGCGCCCCCGGGACGCTGCTGCTGTCGGAGGCGAACCAGTGGCCGGAGGACGCGGCGACCTACTTCGGCGACTCCGACGAGTGCCAGATGAGCTTCCACTTCCCACTCATGCCGCGGATGTTCATGTCGATCCAGATGGAGGACCGCTTCCCGATCATCGACATCCTGGCCCAGACGCCGCCGATCCCGGAGAGCGCGCAGTGGGCGCTCTTCCTGCGCAACCACGACGAGCTGACCCTGGAGATGGTCACCGACGAGGAGCGCGACTACATGTACCGCGTCTACACCCAGGACCCGAGCGCGCGCATCAACCTCGGTATCAGGCGTCGGCTGGCGCCTCTGCTGAGCAACAACCGCCGGCGCATCGAGCTGATGAACGGCCTTCTCTTCGCTCTGCCCGGGACGCCGGTGATCTACTACGGCGACGAGATCGGGATGGGCGACAACATCTATCTCGGCGACCGCAACGGGGTGAGGACACCGATGCAGTGGAGCGGCGACCGCAACGCCGGCTTCTCGCGCGCCAACCGGCAGCGGCTCTACCTGCCGGTGATCGTCGACCCCGAGTACCACTACGAGTCGGTCAACGTCGAGGCGCAGCAGGCCAACCCGCATTCGCTGTTGAGCTGGACCCGGCGGCTGATCGAGCTGCGCAAGCGTCACAAGGCCTTCGGACGCGGCACCCTCGAATTCCTCCACCCTGAGAACCGCAAGGTGCTCGCCTTCGTCCGTCGCTTCGAGTCGGAGACGATCCTCGTGCTGGCGAACCTGTCCCGCTTCGTGCAGTACGCCGAGCTCGACCTCTCCGCCTTCGCCGGCACCCAGCCGGTGGAGATGTTCGGGGGCGTCGAGCTGCCGCCGGTGGGGGACCGGCCCTATTTCATGACGCTCGGCCCCCACAACTTTTACTGGTTCTCGATGCGACCGCAGAGGGTCGAGCTCGGCCTGCCGGCCGGGGAGCCGGCCGACGTGCCGGAGCTGGTCGCCGCTGGATCCTGGACGAGCCTTCTCGAGGGAACCGGGCGGACTCAGTTCGCGGAGATCCTGCCCAGCTACCTGCAGACCCGGCGCTGGTTCGGCGGAAAAGCGCGCCGGCTGAAGGCGGTGACGATCGACGACGTCATTCCGATGCCCTACCGGCGCTCGCTCGCGCTCCTGCTGACGTTGCGCTGCGAGTACGCCGACGGTGACCCCGAGACCTACTCGATGCCGGTCACCTTCAGCACCGGGCCGGTCGCCGAGGAACTGCTCCGGAGCCACCCGGCGGGGATCGTCTGCCGCGTCGGCGGCCTTGCCCAGCCGGGCGTGGTCCACGATGCGCTGAGCGACCCGGAGTTCTCCGAGAGCCTGCTCCAGGCGATGGAGCGGCGCACCCGCCTCCGGGGCGAACGGGCGAGCGTCATCGCCCACCCGACCGCCGCCTTCGCCCGCCTCCGCGGGCCCGCCGGCACCCGCCTCGACGCATCGCTGCGCAGCGTCGAGCAGAGCAACAACTCGGTCACATTCGGCGAGCGCCTGATCATGAAGTTCTACCGGCGGCTGGAGGAGGGTATCAACCCGGACCTCGAGGTGAGCCGCTTCCTGAGCGTTCGCAACTTCCCCAACGTCTCGCCGGTGGCGGGCAGCCTCGAGTACCGGTTCGACAACCGGCGCTCGGGGACGCTCGGCATCCTCCAGGGCTACGTGCCCAACCAGGGCGATGCCTGGGCGTACACGCTGGCGCAGCTGGAGCGGTACCTGGCCCATCCCTCCGCGCTGGAGGAGTACCTGGAGCGGGCGGCACTGCTCGGCCGGCGGACCGCCGAGCTGCACCTCGCGCTGGCGGCCGAACCGGACGACCCCGCCTTCGCCCCGGCGCCCTCGACGATGCTCGACCAGCGCTCGGTCTACCAGTCGGTCCGTAGCCAGGCCAACCAGGCGCTGGCGCTGCTCCGGCGCCCGCTGCCGCCCTCGGTCCAGGCCGACGCCCGATTGGTGCTGGGGCTGGAGGGCGACGTCCTCGGCCGGCTCCGAACGCTGCTCCAGCGGCCGATCACGGCGACCCGGATCCGCACCCACGGGGACTTCCACCTCGGCCAGCTGCTCTGGACCGGCGGCGACTTCGTGATCATCGACTTCGAGGGCGAGCCCGCGCGGCCGCTGGCCGAGCGGCGCCTCAAGCGCTGGCCGCAGCGCGACGTGGCGGGGATGTTGCGCTCCTTCGACTATGCCGTCCACTCCGCGCTCCGGCCCCGCCACAAGGGCGATCCCGACCTCGGCGCGAAGTGGCTGGCCGAGGTCACCCGGGCGTACCTCGCCGCCTATTACGAGTCCGCCGGCGGCGCCTCCTTCCTGCCGGCCGACGAGACTGGACGGGCCGTGCTGCTTGACGCCTTCCTCCTCGAGAAGGCGTTCTATGAGGTTCGCTACGAGCTCAACAACCGGCCCGACTGGGTCGGAATCCCGCTTAAGGGCATCCTTAACCTGATGGGAGTCCCGGAGTGAGCGTCGCGCCCGAGGTGACCCTCCTCAGCGACGACGACCTCTACCTCTTCAACGAGGGTTCGCACTACCGCCTCTACGACAAGCTCGGCAGCCACCTCCTGAAGGTGGGGGAGGTGGAGGGGTGCTACTTCGCGGTCTGGGCGCCCAACGCCGAGTCCGTCAGCGTCACGGGCGAATGGAACCGGTGGGACCGGGGCGCTGACCCGCTCCGCGCGAAGGGCCAGTCGGGGATTTGGGAGGGGTTCATCCCGGGCGTCAAGCAGGGAGCCCTCTACAAGTACCACCTGGTCGCCCGGGGCGGCACCTACCGGGTGGACAAGGCGGACCCCTATGCCGTTCACCAGGAGACGCCGCCCAAGACGGGATCGGTCGTCTGGGACCTCGCCTACGATTGGGACGACGCGGCCTGGATGGGTGCCCGCCACGGCCACAACGCGCCCGACGCGCCGTGGTCGATCTACGAGGTGCATATCGGCTCCTGGGTCCGGGACGGGCACGCGCCCAACTATCGCGACCTCGCCCCCCGGCTGACCGAGTACGTCAAGCAGATGGGCTTCACCCACGTCGAGTTCATGCCGGTGATGGAGCACCCCTTCTACGGCTCCTGGGGCTACCAGACGACCGGCTACTTCGCGCCGTCGAGCCGTCAGGGGACACCACAGGACTTCAAGTACCTCGTCGACCACCTCCACCAGAACGGCGTGGGTGTCGTGCTCGACTGGGTCCCGTCCCACTTCCCGGCCGACGAGCACGGGCTCAGCTACTTCGACGGCACCCACCTCTACGAGCACGCCGATCCGCGGCTCGGGTTCCACCCGGACTGGAAGAGCCTGATCTTCAACTACGGCCGGCACGAGGTCCGCAGCTTCCTCTGCTCGAGCGCGCTCTTCTGGCTCGACGAGTACCACGTCGACGGCATCCGGGTCGACGCCGTCGCCTCCATGCTCTACCTCGACTACTCCCGCAAGGCGGGCGAGTGGCTGCCGAATGCCTTTGGCGGACGCGAGAACCTGGAGGCGATCAACCTCCTCCGCAAGCTCAATACGGAGGTTTTCGGCGCCCACGCCGACACCCAGACCATGGCCGAGGAGTCCACCGCCTGGCCGATGGTCTCGCGGCCGGTCTACGTCGGCGGCCTTGGCTTCGGCATGAAATGGGACATGGGCTGGATGCACGACATCCTCGAGTACATGCAGAGGGAGCCGGTGCACCGTAAGTTCCACCACAACCTGCTGACCTTCCGGCCGATGTACGCGTTCAGCGAGAACTTCGTGCTGCCGCTCTCCCACGACGAGGTCGTCTACGGCAAGGGCTCCCTGATCCGGAAGATGCCGGGTGACGACTGGCAACGCTTCGCCAACCTGAGATTGCTCTTCGCCTACATGTTCGCCTGCCCCGGCAAGAAGCTCCTCTTCATGGGGGACGAGTTCGGCCAGTGGCGCGAGTGGGACCACGAGTCGGGCCTCGACTGGCACCTCCTCGAGCAGCCGCTGCACGCCGGGTTGGGCCGCTTCGTCCAGGACCTGAACCAGCTCTACCGGCGCGAGCCGGCGCTCCACGAGCTCGACTTCGACTCCGACGGCTTCCGCTGGGTCGACGCCAACGATTCGGAGCAGTCCGTGATCAGCTTCCTGCGCCGGGGCCGGGATCCGGCACAGCAACTGCTGGCCGCTTTCAACTTCACGCCGGTGTCGCGGCAGGGCTACCGGTTGGGAACTCCCGGCGGCGGCTTCTGGAGGGAGCTGCTGAACTCCGACGCCGACCTCTACGGCGGCAGCGGCCAGGGCAACCTGGGCGGCGTTGAAGCGGAGCCGACCTCCTGGCACGGGATGCCCAACCGGGTCTCGGTCACGATCCCACCGCTGGGAGCGGTTTTCTTCGCAAGGGCGGCGGGTTGAGCCCGCTCGCCGCTAAGTTGGGTCACGCGTGAAGCCGATTCGCCTGGCGCTGGTCTGGCACATGCACCAGCCCTACTACAAGGACGACCTCACCAACACGTACCTCCTGCCCTGGGTGCGGCTGCATGCGGTCAAGGACTACCACAAGATGGTGGCGCTGCTCGACGCCTACCCGCGGGTGCGGCAGACTTTCAACCTCGTCCCCTCGCTGCTGGCCCAGATCGACGAGTACAGCCGCGGCGAGGCGACCGACCTTTTCCTGAACCTCTCCCGTCGCCCGGCCGAGGAGCTGAGCACCGAGGAGCGCAACTTCCTGATTCGCTGGCTCCGGGAGTCGCCGGCGGCGCTCCGAGTCCAGCAGTCCCCGCGCTACCTCGAGCTGGCCGCGCGAGCCCCGGAGGCGGACTCGTTCACGACCGAAGACATCCGCGACCTCCAGGTCTGGTCCAACCTCGCCTGGTGCGACCCCGCCTGGGTCGACCGTGACGCCCGCCTCTCGGCCCTGAAGGCGAAGGACCGCGAGTTCTCCGAGGCCGACAAGGGCATCCTCTTCGGCGCCCAGCTGGAGATGGTGAGGGGCGTGATCCCGAAGTACCGTGAGATGGCCGAGTCGGGCCAGATCGAGCTGACGACGTCGCCCTACTACCACCCCATCCTACCCCTCATCTGCCATGTCGACTCGGCTGGCACCGCCTCTCCCGGGATCCAGCTGCCCCACCGGCACTTCTCCCACCGGGAGGACGCCGAGCAGCAGATCGCGCTCGGGATCGCCACCTTCGAGCGGCTGCTCGGGCGCTGGCCGGTCGGCATGTGGCCCTCCGAGATGGCAGTCGGCGAGAGTGTCGCGGCGCTCGCGCTGCAGGCCGGATTGGAGTGGATCATTTCTGACGAGGACGTCCTCGCCCGCTCGCTCGACGGCGGGCTGCCGCGGGACGGCGAGGGCCGGGTGATGTCGCCGGAGCTGCTCTACCAGCCCTATCGGATCGAGCGCGAAGGTCGCGAGGTCGCCATGGTCTTCCGGGACAAGGTCCTCAGCAACCTGGTCGGCTTCGACTACTACCGGATGTCGGCGCAGGACGCGGTCAGGGACTTCATGGGCCGCCTCCGGCGGATTCAGGAGCAGCAGGGCGAGCACGAGTTCCTGGTCACGGTGGCTCTCGACGGCGAGAACGCCTGGGAGTTCTACCCGCGCGACGGGCACGACTTCCTCAATGCGCTCTACACCGAGCTCGACGCCAGCCCCGACGTTGTCAGCACCACGGTCGCCGACTTTCTCCACCAGGTGCCGGAGCGGCGCCCGCTCCACCGCCTCTTCACCGGCAGCTGGATCAACGGCAGCCTTGACACCTGGATTGGCGACCCCGAGCACACAGTGGCCTGGGACCTCCTGGCCGAGACAAGGGACTGGCTCGACG
>DAIRGV010000058.1:0-12780 GCA_036794405.1 Candidatus Dormiibacterota bacterium | reverse complement strand
GCCTTCGGGACCGACCGGGTGGTGATGCTGCTGACCGGCACCGACAACATCCGCGACGTGATCGCGTTCCCCAAGACGCAGTCGATGCAGGACCTGATGCTGGGCGCTCCAAGCGCGGTCGACTCCAAACAGCTGGAGGAGCTTGGAATCGCGCTTAGGCCGCCGCCGCCGCGGGTAATATGAGGCAACCGCCGCCGGAGCGGGGACCCAAGTGCGCGTTGCCCAATATCGTAGTCAAAGGGATCTCGGAGTTCGGAGCCAGACGGCAAGCCCGCCAGACGGGACGTCGGAAAGCCCCGGCAGAGAACCCACTTAGTGTCCGAGAGGACAACCCAAGGGTCTTCGCTTCGGCGGCGGTACATCAGGGCTAGGTGCACCCCGCGCTGCTGCTGGCGCCGCTGCTGGCGCTGATCACAAGCCAGGTCTTCTACGCCTTCCTGCCCTACTCCAAGCGTAACTACCTCGCCATCCTGTTGCTGACCGCGATCGGGTTCGCGCTCGGGCAGGGCTGGCAGTACCTGCAGCTGCCCTCGATCCACGTCGGCGAGGGCAACCTCCTTCCGGCCCTGCTCTTCGCCGCGGTGCTGCAGCCACTGGCACCGAGGCTGCCAATACACTTTCGCTAGCCGGCAAGGTTTCGCATCGCCCGTTCGGAGGTATTCAACGACTTGCAGAACTTCCCGTTGTTCGCCCTCGGAATCCTGGCACTCGTCCTGGCCGTCTTCCTGGCCTGGGTGCTCTACCGGCTGACGAGGACACTGACCGCGGTCGAGGAGTTGGTCGTGACAACCACCGAGGAGATGCGAGAGACGTTGCCGGAGGTTCGCCAGAGCTTGGGCAATGTCAACGACATCACGGCGGGCGTCAATGCCGGGCTGCGCACGGTCGGGTCGGGCGCGGCGGAGATGGGCGGCAGGCTGAAGCTCAGCCTGCGGGGCCCGGCGAACACGGCGGCCGCGGCCGCGCACGGCGTCAAGGTGGGGGTCGCCACCCTGTGGCGGTCATTGCTGGAAGGAGGCTGAAACGAGATGGCGAAAGAGACAGAGGAAGGCGGCGGGTTCGGCTGGGGGTTCTTCCTCGGCGGCCTCATCGGCTTTGCCGCGGGAGCCTACCTGGCGGCCGGTCCCGGCCGCGACCAGGTCGACAGCCTGCGGACGCGGACGATCGAGCTGACGGGCTCGGGCGACCTCGGCGGCAAGGCTCGCGCCTATGCCGAGCGGGCGCGCACCGCCGTCAAGGATCCGGAGCATCCGGTCGGCCGCGCGGTCCGCGACGGCGTTGCCGCGGCCCGACGCCGGCGCCAGGAGCTGGAGACCCGGTCCCCGGGCGTCACCGACCTCACCGACAACGGAACGCCGGAGGCCTGAGGACCCAACCCATGAAGGACCCGACCCGCAAGCCACTGGCCGAGCTGAAGCTGCTCGCCCGGCCGGAGATGATCTCGACCGCCAAGCGCACGGCCTCCTCGCTGGGAAGCATGGTGGGCTTCAGCCTGGAGGACATCGACGAGCTCAACATCGCCGTCGCCCAGGCCTGCGACAGCGCCATCGTCGCCGGCCAGGAGGCGTGGGGCGACGAGGCGACCCTCAAGCTCACCTTCTGGTCCACCGACCGCGGCCTCGAGGTCGAGGTGCAGGCGGTGCAGCCCCGGGCGGCACAGCTCGCGGAACGGCCCAAGCACCGGGTGGTAGCGCACGACGAGGCCCTCGATCGCATCGCCAACGAGATGATTCGCTGCTTTGTCGACGACTTCCGACCCGCCTTCGGCCCGAACCGGGTCCGCTTCAAGCTCGTCAAGTACCTGATTGGGTAGCCGGCCAGAGATTCCGCGGGAGGAGCTCCGGCGGCTTCACCGCGAGTACCGAGCCACCACCGACCCGGGGACCAGGGATCGGATCCGGGAACGGCTGGTGGAGGGCTATCGGAGCCTCGTCTACTTCCTCGCGCGCAAATTCATGAACCGCGGTGAGCCGCTCGACGACATCGTCCAGGTCGGCTTTTTGGGGCTGATCAAGGCGATCGAGCGCTTCGATCCCGAGCTCGGCAACGAGTTCACCACCTTCGCCACGCCGACGGTGACGGGCGAGATCAAGCGCTACTTCCGCGACAAGGGCTGGGCGATCCGATTTCCCCGCCGGCTCCAGGAGCTCTACCAGCAGGTGGTCCGGATGAACGAGGACCTCAAGAAGGAGCTCGGCCGGACGCCTCGGGTGGCGGAGATCGCCGAGCGGCTGAAGGTCTCCGAGGAGGAGGTGCTGGAAGCGATGGAGATGAGCCCCGCCCACGCGCCGATGTCGCTCAACGCCACCATCGGCTCGGACGGCGACGACGGCCGTTCGCTCTTCGAGTCGATCGGCAACGCCGACCCCAACCTGGAGCGGGTCGAGATGCGGGATGTCCTGCGGCGCGCCATGGAGCACCTGACGCCCCGCGAGCGTTCGATCATGGCGATGCGGTTCTACGACGAGATGTCGCAGTCGGAGATCGCCAAGAAGCTGGGCATCTCCCAGATGCACGTGTCCCGCCTCCAGCGCGCGGCTCTCGACCACCTCCGCGAGGTTGTCCCCGCGGAAGCCGGTCCCTAGCCGAGCTCGAGGGTCGCCCCCAGCGCGAGGTGGTCCGACGGCCAGCGGCCGGAGGGCGTCTGGGCGGAGGGGTCCTGGCCGAGGCGCTCGATCTCGAGGGCGCGCACCGCGCCCCGGGTGAGGACCAGGTCGAGGCGGGCGCCCAGCTCTGCGTCCTCCCGCGCGATCTCGTCGCCGAGGCGCCAGGTGAGGCCGGGCTCGCCCGGCCGGAGCGCCGTCCAGGCGTCGGTGAAGCCGGCCCGGACCAGGTTGTTGCGGCTCTCGGTCGGGTTGACGCCGCGGGCCACGTCGTCCGAGTTGAGGTCGCCGACCACGATCACCGGCACGACCGCCGCCGGCCCGGCCGCCAGCTCCTCCGCCTGCGCCAGCTGGACGGCGACCGCGGCGGGGAGCACCGGCTCGGTCGCCTCGAGGTGCGTGTCGACCACCCGGAACGGCCGTCCCTCGAGCTCGCCGTCGACGGCGACCCAGCCCCGCCGGAGGTGGACCTCACCGAGCAGGGGGTGGGGGAGCGTCAGGCGGTTGCGGTACTCCCCGGTGGAGGCCACGACCGCCAGCCCGCGGCGGACGAGGACGGCGTTGCCGAGCTCGACCGAGCGGCCGCCGAGCTCGGGCGGCATCGCCGCCCGGTCGGCTGACCAGCGACCCGCGAGATCATACCGGCCGTCCAGCGCCTCGAGGAGGAGGGCCGCGAGGTCGGTCATGACGCGGTCAGCGTTCCGCCAGACGGCCGCCTCCTGGAGCCCGACGATGTCCGGATCGGCCTGCTCGATCAGAGCGGCGACGGCGCCGCAGCGCCCGCGCGGGTCCGACTCCTCCAACTCGACGACGGCGCGCTCGACCGCGGCCAGCAGCTCGGCGCGGTCGCGGGCGAGGAAGACCGGGTAGAGGCTCGCCCCGAGGTAGAGGTTCTGGGTCAGAACCCGGAGCAGGGGGGCCATTTCCGCGTAAAGGTAGACTGATGGCGCACCACGGCATGACCGGGAACGAAATCAGAACGCGCTTTCTAGAGTTCTTCGCCAGCCGGGATCACCTCGTCCTCCCCAGCGCTCCCCTGATACCGGAGCGCGACCCCACGACCCTGCTGATCTCGGCCGGCATGCAGCCGCTCAAGCCCTATTTCCAGGGCGTGAGCCGGCCGCCCGCGCCCCGGCTCACCTCCTGCCAGAAGTCCTTCCGGACGCCCGACATCGAGGAGGTCGGGGACGACCGCCACACGACCTTCTTCGAGATGCTGGGCAACTTCGCGCCCACCGGCGACTACTTCAAGGAGGAGGCCATCCCGCTCGCCTGGGAGCTCGTGACTGACGTCTTCAAGCTGCCCAAGGATCGGCTCCGGGTCACCATCCACCCGACCGACGACGAGGCCGACGGGCTCTGGAAGAGCCTCACCGACGTCAACCCGGAGTGGGTCTACCGGAACCAGGAGAACTGGTGGGCAGCGGGCGAGACCGGGCCCTGCGGGCCGGACTCCGAGCTCTGGTGGGATCGCGGGCCCGAGGTCGGCTGCGGGCAGCCGGACTGCCAGCCCGACCATTGCGAGCGCTTTCTCGAGTTCTGGAACCTGGTCTTCATGCAGTTCGACCGGCAGCGGGACGGCTCGCTGCCACCGCTGCCCCGGCCGGGGATCGACACCGGCATGGGCCTCGACCGCATCGCCGCCATCATGCAGGGCGTCGGCGGCATCTACGAGATCGACCTCTTCGCGCCGCTGGTCGGCTTCGTCCAGGGCAACGCCGAGGTCCACCTGGAACGCTCCGAGCGGCTGATCGCCGACCACCTGCGGGGGATGACCTTCCTCATCGCCGACGGCGTGCTCCCGGGCACCGAGGGCCGCGGCTACGTCCTCCGGCGCCTGATCCGGCGCGCCGCCCTCCACGCCGGGCGGGTCAGGCTCCGCCGCCCGCTGGCGGACGGCGTCGCGAGCGTGGTCCTGGCGATGGGCGGCGCCTACCCCGAGCTCCGCGAGCGGGAGGCGTTCGTCCGGCAGGCGGTGGACGACGAGGCGGGCCGCTTCCTGCGGACGATCGACCAGGGCATGGAGCGGTTCGAATCCCTCGCCGCCCGCCACCCCGAGGTGCTGCCGGGCGAGGAGGTGTTCAAGCTCCACGACACCTTCGGCTTCCCGGTCGACCTGACCCGGGAGCTGGCGTCAGAACGTGGCCTCGGGGTGGACGCCGCCGGCTTCGAGGCGGCGATGGCCGGCCAGCGCATCCGTTCGCGGACGATGACCGGCCAGCGCTGGCCGGACGTCAAAGCGCTCCCCCGCGCGGTCTTCACCGGCTACCGGGAGATCGAGGCCGAGTCGCCGATCACCGCCCTCTACCGCGAGGGCCGGCCGGTCGAGTCGGCGGTCGAGGGCGACGAGGTCGAGGTCTTCCTCGAGCGCACGCCCTTCTACGCGGAATCGGGCGGCCAGGTCGGCGACACCGGCTACCTGCTCGCGGCCGAGGGCCGCTTCCGGGTCGAGGACACCCAGCGGCCGGCCGACCAGGTGATCGCCCACCTCGGGACCGTGGAGCTGGGCCGGCTCCGAACCGGCGACCGGGTTCGAGCCGAGATCGACCATGCCCGGCGCGCGGCGACCGCCCGCCATCATTCCGCCACCCACCTGCTGCACAGGGCGCTCCGCACCGTCCTCGGCGAGACGGCCGTTCAGCGCGGCTCCTACGTCGGCCCCGACCACACGACCTTCGACTTCTCCTTCAACCGCGCGGTTGCCCCCGACGAGCTGCGCCGGCTAGGCCGCCTCGTCAACCAGCAGGTTCGGGCGGCGCTGCCCTTTGAGGAGACCCTCAAGCCACTTGCCGAGGCCCGCGCCTCGGGCGCGATGGCGCTCTTCGGCGAGAAGTACGGCGACGTCGTCCGGGTCGTCTGCTTCGGCGAATGGACCTGCGAGCTCTGCGGCGGCACCCATGTCCCGAACTCGGCCGAAGTCGGCCTGGTCCTGGTCCGCTCCGAGCGCAGCGTCGGCGCCGGCCTGCGCCGGATCGACCTCGTCGCCGGCGAGGCGGCGGAGGATGAGCTCGAGCGTCGCGAAGCGGAGGCGGAGGCGTCCCGAGCCGACCTCGAGCGGCGGCTCCGCGAGGCCCAGAAGCGAGCCGACAAACTCGAGGCGCAGCTCCGCAGCGCCCAGCTCGGCGGAGGCGAGGTGGCGGAGCGGCGGCGGCCGGCGCGGGTGCCCCTGGCGACGGCAAGCATCGAAGCTGAGACGATGGATGAGCTGAGGGCGATCGCCGACCGCATGCTCGAGCGCCAGGGTGGCAAGGGCGTCGTCGCGGTCACCTCCGCCGACGCCTACGTCGTCAAGAGCGCGGCGACCGAAGCCGACGTGAAGCTGATCCGGGAGGCGTTCGGGCCCGGCGGCGGGCCGCCCAACCTCATCCAGGGAAAGCTGGTTCGTAACGCCGAAGAAGCTTTCACCGCTCTGGAGAAATCGCTGCAGTAATGGGCAAGTTCAAGCTGGTCAAGCGGCGGGACGACTACTACCGCCACTTCACGGCCCTCGACATCGGCACCGACATGGTGAAGGCGCTCGTAATCCGCCGCGACCGGCGCGAGGGCAGCGTGCTGGGCGTCGGCCGCGAGCCGCAGGAGCCGATCGCGATGAGCGGCGGCGCCGTGGCCGACATCGAGTCCGTCATCCGCTCGGCCAACCGCGCGCTCGAGGCGGCGGAGGACATGGCCGGCCTCAACCCGCCGCCTGGGCAGGCCGTCGTCGGAGTCGCCGGCGAGCTCGTCAAGGGCTTCTGCTCCTCCGCCGCCTACCCGCGGACCAAGCCCGACACCAAGATCCGGGAGGGCGAGATCCGCAACCTCCTGAACCTGCTCCAGAAGCGCGCGCTGCGCGAGGCGCAGCACCTGCTCGAGCTCGAGCGCAGCTACGGCGAGCTCGACGCCCGCCTCGTCCACTCCGCGATCACGGGTGTCCGGATCGACGGCTATCCCGTCGCCAACCCGCTCGGCTTCCAGGGTCACAACCTTGACATCACGGTCTTCAACACCTTCGCGCCGCTGACCCACATCAGCGCCATCGAGACGGTGGTGGTCGAGCTCGACCTGGAGCTGGTCGCCGCCGTCGCCCAGCCCTACGCGATCGCCCGTGCCTGCGCCGTCGACGAGGTGCTCGAGGCGGGCGGCATCTTCGTCGACGTCGGCGGCGGCACCACCGACGTCGCCCTGATGCGCGACGGTGGCATCGAGGGGACCCGCATGTTCAACCTCGGCGGCCGCTCCTTCACCCGCCGGATCTCGACCGCCCTCGGCATCTCGCTGGAGCAGGCCGAGGCCAAGAAGCTGCGCCATTCCGAAGGCCTGCTCGCACCCGCGGAGGAGGCCCGGATCGCCGAGCTGATGCGGACCGACGCGGAGGTCCTGATCCGCGGCCTGGTGCTCTGCCTGGACGAGCTCTCGCGGGGGGAGCGGCTGCCCTCCGGCGTCTACCTCTGCGGCGGCGGAAGCCTTCTGCCCGAAGTCCTGGAGGAGCTCCGGCGGGGCGCCTGGGCGGAGGGACTCCCCTTCGCCCGCCAGCCTCAGGTGCGGCTCCTGCAGCCCTCCGACGTGGGCGGCCTGAACGACACCACCGGCCTCTTGAACTCCCCCCGCGACATCGGTCCGATGGCGCTTGCTAACCACGCGCTGCGCCTCGAAACGGACGAAAAAGACGCGGTCAACTCGGTGATGCGACGCGTCCTCAAGTCGATGAAGGTGTAACCTACCGCCCCGATAGAGGTAACGACCCACTCAACATGCCAGCACAGCCCATCTATCTGGACGTAGAAGAAGAGATCTCGGAGCTGATCGAAAGGCTCCGCCGGACGTCTGCCGAGGACGTCCCGGTTGTCGTCCCCTCGCGAAGCCGGATCGGCCAGAGCCGATTCAACTTCCGCCTGCTGCGTGACTACGCGCGCCAGTTCGGCAAGCGGATCGCCATCATCTCCAGCGACGCCGCGGTACAGCAGCTGGCCACCGAAAACGGTTTCAACGCCTTCGCCGACATGGAGGAGTACGGCGCGCCGGAGGCCGAGCCCGCGCTCGCCCTGGCCGGCGTCGGCGCCGGCGCGGCGCTCCCGCCAACGCCCGCGCCCCGGCCCGCCCCGGTCCCGAAGGTGGCGCCGGCGCGCCTGCCCCGGATGACGATGACGCCGCAGCACCGGATGGCGAGCGCCTCGACCTCGGGAGGACGCACCGCCCTCTACATCGGTGCGGCGCTGATCATCCTGGTCGCGTTGATCTCGGCGGTGGTGGTCGTCCCCTCGGCGTCGATCACGCTCACCGTCAAGGCGCAGGCGCTGAGTGACACCGCCAACATCGACGCGGCGCCGGGCGCGGCGCCGGTGAAGGTGCGCCAGATCACCGCCAAGAAGGACCTCTCGCAGCAGTTCAAGGCGACCGGGGTGCACGACACGGCCGCAACTGCCGCATCGGGCGCCGTGCTTTACACGAACAAATGCGGCGTTCCCATCACCGAGAAGCAGGGCCAGATCGTTTCAACCGCATCGGGGATCGGATTTACCCAGCAAGTCTCGGTTACGGTCGACGGAACGGCCTCCGTCAGCGTGTTGGCAAACGGCCCTGGCGCTGCGACCAACGTACCTGCCGGTTCGATCACCGTCATCAACCGAGAGAATGCGGGTCTAGCAACGTGTTTCACGGTCACAAACACAGCTCCGACGGCTGGCGGTGCTGACGAGGTCAAGCAGACCTACATCTCGCAGGGCGACCTGGACAGCGCCAAGGCCCAGCTCGAGGGCGACCTCCGCGGGCAGGTCATCGACGACCTGACCCGGCAGGCCCAGAGCTCGGAGAAGCTGGCCGACACGGTGGACTACCAGCCGGCCTTCAGCGCCGACCACAAGCTCAACGACACCGTCGCGCTCTTCGCCGCGACCGTCTCGATGACCGGCAACGGCGCCGTCTACAACGTCGATGATGTCAAGACCGCGCTCAGGGCGGACCTCGCCAAGCACGTGCCGGCCGGCTTCGCGCTCACCGACAACCCGGTCCAGAGCGACTTCCACGTCTCCCAGTCGACCGCCGACGGCCACATCTCCTTCGCCGGCACCGCCAAGGGCTTCGTCGCCCCGCGGCTCGACTTCCAGAAGATTCGCAGTCGCCTGCTGGGATCGTCGACGGCATCGGCGCGGATCTACCTGCAGACCCTGCCGGTGGAGTCGGCGGATGTCAGGGAGAAGCCACTCTCGCTGCCGCTGCTGCCCTTCCTCAGCTCGCACATCGGGATCAAGTACGTCGTCGACACCGGCGGAGCCACCACCCCGACCCAGTAACCTCCCTTCCAGGAGATGGAAGGAAGAGTGCTCGCCGTCGACCCCGGCAGCCGCCGCGTCGGACTCGCGCTGAGCGACGAGTCGCGCCGCCTCGCCTCGCCCCTTCGAACCCTCGACGCGGAGCCCGCCGCCACCCTGGCCGAGCGGGTGGCGGAAGTCGCGCGTGAGGTCGGGGCGGTCGAGCTGGTGGTGGGGCTCCCCCGCAACCTCGACGGGTCCTCCGGCGACGCGGCGCGCCGGGCCCGCGCGCTGGCGGAGGAGCTGAAGCGGAGCACCCGGCTGCCGGTCTCCCTCCACGACGAGCGGCTCAGCAGCGTCGCCGCCGAGCGCCACCTGGTCGGCCAGGGGGTGCGGCGCGAAAAGCGCCGGGGCCTGGTCGACCAGCTCGCCGCGGCCCTGGTCCTCGAGGCTTTCCTGGAGCGAAAGCGTCGTGACTGAGGAGGAGCCACCGGTCGAGACCGTCACGCTGATCGACGAGGAGGGCGGTGAGCTGGTCTTCGCGCTTCACGACGCGTTCGACGTCGAGGATGTCACCTATTACCTGGTGGAGGGCGTCGAGGACCCCGAGCTGGTCCTCGTGCTGCGCGAGGAGGAGGGCCGGCTGGTGTCGATCGACGGTGAGGAGTTCGACCGGATCATGGCCCTACTGGAAACCGAAAACCAGTAAAAATGAGTTCCGTTAGTTGAAAAGCCTCCTCCTCTTCGTGGTGGTCGTGGGCCTGCTCGGGTTCGGGGCCAACTCAGCCTACGGCTGGTACACGAACCAGACCCAGCAGCCCGCCTCGGACCAGTCGCAGAAGGTCGCCTTCACGGTCACAACCGGTGAATCGACCACCGAGATCGGCGATGACCTCTACTCCAAGGGACTGATCCGGAGTCGCGAGGTGTGGACCGTCTACGTCAAGCTCAACAACCTCGCGCCGTCCTTCCAGGCCGGCGACTACAGCCTCGACAAGCACATGACGATGGAGCAGCTGGCGGCGGCCCTCCAGCACGCCCAGACCGACCAGATCACCTTCACGATCCCGGAGGGCTACACGATCGGCCGCACCGCCCAGAAGTGGGAGGCGGCCGGGCACGGCAAGGCCCAGGACTACATCGACGCCGCCAACCCGGCCAACTGGCAGGCCTACGACTTCGTCGCCCAGCGGCCGAAGGTGGCGGGGAGGGCGGACAACCTCGAGGGCTACCTGCTCCCGGAGACGTACTCCCTGAACAAGAATGCCACCGCCAAAGACCTCGTCAAGGCCCAGCTCGACCAGTTCCGCAAGGTCGTCGACGCCGACCTCAGGGCGAAGATCCAGGCTTCCGGCCAGACCGTCGACAAGGTCGTGATCCTGGCCTCGATGGTCGACCGCGAGGTCCAGTCCGACCCCAACCGGGCGATCGTGTGCGGCATCTACTACAACCGGCTCGAGATCCACAACGCGCTCGACGTCGACGCCACCGTCCTCTACGCCCTGGGCCGGACGAGCGGCGCCCAGAACCTCAGCCTGGAGGACCTGAAGGTCGATTCGCCCTACAACACCTACCGTTACCCGGGCCTGCCGCCGGGCCCGATCAGCAACCCCGGCAAGGCGGCGATCAGCGCCTGCGTCACCCCCCTGATGCGCGACCAGAAGTACATCTTCTACTTCGCCGACTGCGCCGGTCATACCCACTTCGCCCACACCAACGGCGAGTTCGACGCCCTCAAGCGGCAGTACGGCGTCGTCGGCGACGGTTGCTAGCCGGGCGGTGAGACCGCCCTGCTGACCGGCCTGCTCGGCCACCACATCTCCTACTCGGCCAGCCCCGCGATGCAGAACGCTGCCTTCCACGCTGCCGGGCTCGACGGCTGGAGCTACGAGCTCTTCGACGTGGCCCCCGAGGACCTGGCGGCGGCGGTTGCCGCGCTGCGGTTGCGCAACCATGCCGGCGCCAACGTGACGATCCCCCACAAGCTGTCCGTGATCCCGCTCCTCGACGCCTGCGACGAGCTGGCGATCGAGGTGGGGGCGGTCAACTTCATCCGCCGCGACGGCGAGCGGCTGGTCGGCGGCAACACCGACGTCGCCGGCATCCGGGCGGCCCTCGCCGAGGTGGGCTGGAGCGGCGGCCGGGCCGCCATCCTCGGCCGCGGAGGTTCCGCCCGCGCCGCGGCCGTCGCGCTCGGCAACGCCGAGCTGGTCCACGTCACCCGGGATAACTGGGACCAGCGCGGCGCCCTCTCACGGGACTGCGACCTGGTCGTCAACTGCACGCCGGTGGGGCGGGAGGGGGAGGCCGTGATCCGTCCCGCCGACCTGCCTCGCCGGGCCGTGATCGACCTCGTCTACGTCCAAGGCGGCACCCCGCTGGTCGCCTCCGCCCGGGCCGCCGGCCTGCCTGCCGCCGACGGCTGGGCGGTGCTCCTGGCCCAGGGTGCTGCATCCTTCACCGGGTGGACTTCTCTCCCGGCTCCCTTGGCGGCGATGCGGGCGGCGCTGGTGACGTGACCATCGCCCTGCTGACCGCGGCCGCGTGGCTTCTGGTCGGGGCCGCCGCCGGATTCGGGATCCGCCGGCTGACGGTCTGGCTCTGTGGGGTCGAGGAGCTGGAGTTCGGCTCGCGGCCCTGGCAGGTCTGGGGCCCGGTGATCCTCGCAGCGCTGCTCTTCGGCCTCTTCGGCTTCCGCTTCGGGCCGGTGCCGCTGCTGCTGGTCAAGAGCCTCTGGGTGGCCGTGCTGGTGCAGGTGATCTTCTTCGACCTCGAGCACCGGCTGATCCTCGACCGGGTGATGTTTCCGGCCATGGTCGCCGCCCTCGCGCTGAGCATCTTCACCCCCCACCTGGGCTTTTTGGCCAGCCTCCTGACCGGGCTCGGCGCCGGCCTCCTCTTCCTGCTCCTGGCCCTCGCCGGCGCCTTCTTCTTCGGCGCCGACGCTCTCGGCTTCGGCGACGTCAAGCTGGTCGCCTTCATCGGCCTGATCGTGGGGGTCCACGACGTCGCCATCGTCAGCGCGCTCTTCCTGGGCGTCCTCTTCGCCGGCGTCGTCTCGCTGCTGCTCGTCATCTTCCGGGTGCTGACGATGAAGGACGGGATCCCCTATGGACCCTTCCTTGCCGCGGGTGCGCTGGTGGTTCTCTACCAACTGGGGGCAAAATAGGGCACCTCATGGGACACGCGCTGATGCCGGGAGAGAACCTGGTCCTGAAAGAGCGGCAGCACTGGGTGGTGATGCTGAAACCGCTGCTGCTGCCGATCGCGCTCCTGCTGCTGGTCGTCGTGGCCGATTTCCTGCCCACCATCCCGAGCGACTCCAAGACCATCGGCACCCTCGCCGTAATCGCTCTCCTGGGCCTCTGCCTGGTCGTGGTCTGGGTCCGCTGGAACTCCCGCAGCTTCACCATCACCGACCGCCGGGTGATCCTCGACACCGGGATCGTCAGCCGGGCCTCGAAGGTGATCGCCCTCGACCGGGTCCAGGACATCACGACCAACCAGAGCCTGCTCGGCCGGGTGCTCGGCTACGGCCGGATCGAGATCGACTCCGCCGGCGCCGCCGGCGCCGAAGTCCTCAACGCCCTGCCCCACCCGCAGCGCTTCCGCGACGAGGTCTTCTCGCGCGCCGAGACGCTCCGCAACCAGGGCGTCCCCGTACCCCCGGCCGCGCCCTCGGTCTAGCCCCGTGGGTCACCTGCGCTGGTTCACGGCGGGCGAGTCGCACGGTCCCCAGCTGACGGTCCTGATCGAAGGGCTGCCGGCGGGCCTGGAGATCTCCCCCGACGACCTCCGGCGGGACCTCGGCCGCCGCCAGGGCGGCCACGGCCGCGGCGGCCGGCAGACGATCGAGGTCGACGCCGGGCGTTTTGTGGGCGGGGTGCGGGGCGGTTTCACGATCGGCAGCCCGGTCGCGATCGTGCTCGAGAACCGCGACCACGCCAACT
>DAIRGV010000057.1:0-13045 GCA_036794405.1 Candidatus Dormiibacterota bacterium | reverse complement strand
TGTTCATCGGGTGGTCGGCGCTGCCGGCGTCGACCGCGAGCCAGCGGATGCCGCGGTCCAGCACCCATTCGGCGAAGGCGCGGGTCGGCCCCGGGTGGCGGATGAAGTAGCGGGTCTCGTCCACGGCCGCGCGTCCGTCCGCCCAGTTTTCGGGGTAGTGGCGGTGATAGCCGGTGTGGATGATGAGGATCTCGTCGCGCTCGATCCTGAGGCCGGTGTCCTTCTCCCAGCGCTCGAAGTGCTCGGGGCCGTAGAGCTCGTAGTCGCCGACGCCCATCCGCTCGAGGTCGACGACGCAGGCGGTCCCGACCAGCCATTCCAGGGGCAGGTCGCCGATGAACTTGCCCCCGCTGAAGAAGTGCGCGGGCGCATCCAGGTGGGTCGAGACGTGGAGCGTGGTGGTGATCTCCTGGCCGCCGGCGCGGTCGAAGGCGAGCCTCTTCACCCACTTGATGCTGGGCCCCGTGTAGCTGGCGAACGCCGGCGTGTGCATCGAGAAGTCCTGGGAGAGGTCGAGCACCTTCATGGAGCTACCTAGGGTAGGTCATGCCCAGCCGCAGTCCCGGCACTATTCTTCGCACTCGTGGTCGAGATCCGCACGATGCGCGAGGCTGACCTCGAGGCTGTCGCCGAGGTGACCGACCTCGCCTTCATCGAGATGATCGCCCGGCTCTCCGGACGCACCCTGGAGCGCCCCTTCTTCGCACCCTCGGGACTCGCCCTCAGGCTGGCCGGCGACCCTGAGGGCTGCCTCGTCGCGATCGACGACGGCGGCCTCGCCGGCGCCCTCTTCTCGGTCGCTCGAGGGACGCTCGCCTGGTTCGGGCCGCTGGCGGTCGACTCCCGGCGCCAGGGGGCCGGCGTCGGCCAGGCGCTGGTCGCCGAGTGCCGGCGACGCTGGGCCGGCCGCGGGGTGCGGCTGCAGGGGCTGGAAACCTTCCCCAACAGCAGCTTCCACCTCCACCTCTACTCGAAGTTTGGCTTCCGGCCCGCCTGGACCGGGGTGGAGCTGCGCAAGCGCCTCGACGGCGGGGACGTCGTCGCTGCGGCGGAGCCGGCCCCGCCCCTCCAGCATCCCACTGTCCCGCTGCCCGACCTCGGCTATCTCTACCCGGGCTTCGACCCGGCCGGCGAGGTGCGAGCGATCCTCGAGCGCAGGGCCGGCCGCGTGTTCGCCACCGACCGGAGCCTCGCCATCGTCCTCCTCGACGGCGCCTTCCACGTCAGCGCCGAGAACGCGTTCATCCCGCTGCTGGTCGCGCCCGACCGGGCCGGCTTCGTATCCCTCGTCGCCGCCGCCGAGACGGTCGCGCGGGCGGCCGGCAAGCAGCAGATCGCGGTGCGGATGTCCGGGTCCTCTTGGGGAGCTTTCCAGGCCCTGGTGGAAAACGGCTACCGGGCGGGCCAGGCCGTGCTGAGGATGAAGACGGGGGAGAACCTCGACTACGACCGCGACGCCTGGTACTGCGACGACTGGCTCTGACACCGCCGCACACGGCGCCGTTCGCTTAAGATCCCCGATCGATGCCGGAGCAGGCGGATGTCGTCGTCATCGGAGCCGGCCAGGCCGGCCTCTCGGTCAGCCATGAGCTGCTGCGCCAGGGCGTGCCCCACCTGGTGCTGGAGCGCGGCCAGGTCGGGCAGACCTGGCGCACCCGCTGGGACAGCTTCTGCCTGGTGCTGCCGAACTGGACGCTGCGGCTGCCCGGGCATGCTTATCAGGGGCCCGAGCCCGACGACTACATGCTGAGGGACGACCTCGTCGCCTTCCTCGAGAGCTACGCGCACGAGTTCGGCGCACCGGTCCGGGAGGGCGTCGAGGTCCATTCCCTGGCCGCCCGCGACGGCACCGGACGGTTCGAGCTCGAGACTTCCGAGAGCGTGCTCCAGCCGAGCACCGTCGTGCTCGCCACCGGCGCCTACCAGCGATCCCACCGGCCCCCCGGGGCGGCCGAGCTGCCCGCCGGCATCGCGGTCTTCGATGCCGGCTCCTACGTCAATCCGGCCGCCATGCCCCCCGGCGGAGTCCTGATCGTCGGCAGCGGTCAGACAGGCTGCCAGCTGGCCGAGGAGCTTCATCGATCGGGCCGGGACGTCTACCTGGCCTGTGGCCGCACCGCCTGGATGCCGCGCCGCATCGAGGGCCGCGACGTCATCGCCTGGCTGACAGAGACCCCGTTCTTCGAGATGACCCTCGCGGATCTCCCGGGTCCACTGGCGCGGCTGGCCGGCAACCCCCAGGCCACGGGCCGGGACCACGGCCACGACCTCCACTACCGGACCCTGGCGGCGATGGGGGTCACCCTGCTCGGGCACTTCCGCGGTGCCGACGATACGCATGCTCATTTCGGCGGCGACCTCGCCGAGTGCGTCGCCTTCGGGGATGCCCGCTACGGGGACATCCGCAACCTCATCCACGGATCCTGTGATCGAACCGGCCGGCCTCGAACGGAGATGCCGGACCCCGACCCGTTCCAGGCCCGGGACCCGCAATCCCTTGACCTCCGGCGCGTCGGAAGCGTGATCTTCACCGCCGGCTTCCGTCCCGATTACGCGAGCTGGGTCCGGATCCCCGGCGCCTTCGACGAGTGGGGATTTCCCAACCACGTCGACTGCCAGAGCACGGTGGCGCCGGGCCTGTTCTTCGTCGGCGTCCACTTCCTGCGCCGGCGCAAATCGTCCCTGCTGATGGGAGTGGGCGAGGATGCGAGCCTGGTCGCGAGCGAAGTCGCTCGCCGGGGGGGCCTGAAGACTTCGGTCGGCGACCGCGGGCTTCAGGCCCCTGGACTCGCAACCGGCAGACCCAGTTCCCCGGCGGTCTGAAGGAGACGCTGGTCGTAGGTGACGAAGGCCTGCAAATCGGCGCCGATACCGACAGCTGTGGCAACGTGGATCGCATCGAGCGTGCGCAGGTTGGGCTCGGCCAAAGCTGCGGCCGAGCTGCGCACGGTCGCATCGATCTCCAATCGATAAAGACGCGCCAGCGTTGCCGGCACGGCAGGCAATGCATCGGGCGCAACCCTTCGAATCGCCCGAGGGACCTCCACCTCGGCGAGAACCGAGCAGACCAGCGGGATGCCAGGTCGCTGGTTGAGCCATTCGACGAGCTCCGGTGTGGCGTGCTCGAGTCGAACCAGCTTGACCAGCGCAGCCGAGTCGAGGTAGATCACCAGCGTTCCTGGAGACGCCCTTCGGCAACCTCGTCCGATGCGGAACGTCCAGGGTCGCCGGCGACTGGCGGCATTGGAATCTTTCCCCTCGCCGCTGGAGGCACAGCACGGCCTTCCTGCACCAGGCGCCCGAGCAGCCCCGGAGTGTCGGTGATGGGCACGACTCTGGCGACCGGCCTACCCCGATCCGTCACCTCGATCACCTCTCCGTTGCGTACACGATCGATCACCCTCGACGCGTGTTGGTTCAACTCCCGGATGCCGATCTGCTTCACCCTGCGATTGTAGGACAAGTGCTCCTACATTCATGAGTCTGGTCGACCCTGCCATCTCCTCAACATGGAGCGCCAGGAGGCCCTAACGACCTTGGAGTGAGCTTCTTGGGCACTTCAAATGCAACTCCACTTTCCTCGAACCTGGCTACGCGTCCTGGGTTAACTCGTAGATCCGACCATCAGGTGCCCGAAAATGCACCCAAGCGCCACCATCTTCAGCCCGGTAGGGGCCAAACACTTCCGCTCCCGCATCCCGCAGGTCAACCGCTCCGGCGTCGACGTCGTCAACAACGAATCCAACTACGGGTCCGGTCGTGAAGTGGCGGTTGTGCGGAGAGGTGGGCCCGAACACCTCCACAACTCCACCTTCGGGCAGACGACCCACCCAGAAGTCCTCGTCGTGCTTCTCCATCTTCAGGCCGAGGACGTCATTGAAGAAGCTGACGGTCTGCACCGCTGCTTCCGTGCGCGTTCCAATCCATCCGAGTCTTCGGATTCTCATCGGGCCTGATTCTGGGCTGAGATGGGGTTGAGATGGCGGGAAGGGAGGGATTCGAACCCTCGAGGGAGACTTAACCCCCTACCCACTTAGCAGGCGGGCGCTTTCGACCACTCAGCCACCTCCCCGCACGGAAGGAAGTTGAATTCTACCGGCGGCCGCCGATCCGGCTAGATGTCGGGGATGTCGAAGACAGCCTTCACCTCGTCCTTCGGCTGGACAGTGAGCGCGTTCTCGAAGTCCTCCAGCGGGTGGTGGGCGGTGATCACCTTTCCCAGCGCATCGGGCCACCGGCGAGCGATCTCGCCCAGGTCCTTGACAGCGTGGAGGAAGTAGGACCGGTTGGCGTTGACCGAGCCCATCACGATCTGGTTCCAGAGCACCTGCTGGCGCATCAGGTGGCCGCCCTGGAATTGGAACTCGCCGCCCCGGTCGCCGGGCACGCCGGTGAAGACCAGCACTCCGTTCACCCCGAGGGCGTTGAGCAGCTCATAGGCGACGGGGGCGATCCCGGTCGCCTCGACGATGAGGTCGATGTTGCCGACCTGCCGGGCCACCTCGACCGCCGGCGCCTCAGTCGCGTTCCAGTAACGTGCGCCGATCGAGTTGACCAGCGACGCCTTATAGCCGTCGGCCGGGACGACGTCCGTCACGTGCGTCTCGACGTCGTGGAGGCGGAGCAGGAAGGCCGCCATCATGCCGATCGGCCCGGCGCCGGCCACCATGGCCCGGCGGACGAACCGCCAATCCCGGGCGATCGCACCCTCGTCGTTGAGCTGGTGGATCCAGTCCAGCCGGTGCTGGACCAGAACTGACTCCAGGATCGCCTTCTCGACCACGGTGGTCGGCTCGATCAGGACCCCGAAGGGCCGGAGCTCGGGCGGCAGCTTGACGGCGAACTCGGTTGACTCGACCACCCGCGATGTCATGTAGCCGTGGGCGTGGAAGATGCCCCTCTCGGTGAACTTGCCCGTGTAGCACATGTCACTCTCACCGTGGGCGCAGGTGGGGCACTCGGGCAGCCGGCAGGGGCGCCGGACGGTGCAGACGACAAGGTCGCCCGGCGCGTACTCGGACCCCGCGGTGGCGCCTGCCTCGACCACCTCGCCGAGCATCTCGTGGCCGAGGATCAGGAAGTCCTCCCCGGGGGCGAGCTCGCCCGTCTCGCCCCGGACGATCGCCCGGTCGGTGCCGCAGATGCCCACTTCGAGGACGTGGATCAGCAGCTGGTCGGGGGCGCTCACATGGGGCTCGGCCACGTCCTCCTTCAGGACCGGCTTCGCGCTGGTCCGGTCGAGGGCGATCGCGCGCATCAAAGTCATACTAAGGCGCGCATGGAGGCCCCGGGAGGGCCCGGCGCCCCACCCAGCTGGGGCCCCGGGCGGAAACAGGCTTTCGGGAGCTCACCGGGCGTGTCCAGCAAGCTCTGGCTCACGCTCGCCCGGGGCAACCTGAGCGAGGTCTTCTATCCCAGCCTCGACCGGCCAGCCCTGCACGAGCTCCGCTTCATCGTCGCCGCGCCCGGCATCCCGCCGGTCGACGATGCCGTCGAAGCCACCCACAGCATCCGCTGGGCGAAGCCGGGCGTGCCCGCGTTCGAGGTCTTCAGCTCCCACCACGAGTACCACCTGAACAAGGAGTTTCTGGTCGACACCGAGCTCCAGGCGCTTCTGATCGCGGGCAATTTCAACCCCGAGCTGCCCGACCTCCGCCTCTACCTCCTCGCCACGCCGCACCTGAACCGGTTCGGGATCGGCAACGACGCCGCGGTCACGGGCAGCGTTCCGCCGGCCCTGATCGCTCGCCAGGGCGACGTCCACATCGCGATCTGCGGGCCCTTCGACCGGGCCAGCGCGGGCTTTCGCGACAGTTCCGACCTCTTCGTCGACCTCCACGACAACGAGGGCGAGATGGCCAACAGCTACGACTCGGCCGGGCCCGGCAACGTCGCCGTCGGCGCCAAGCTGGCTCTTCACGCCGGTGCTTTCCAGGTCGCGGTCGGGTTCGCCCGCTCGCGGCCCGACGCCGAGGAGGCCGCGCGGGAGATGCTCCGCCGCGGTGCCGTGGCCACCCGGGCGGCCCTCGCGGAGGCCTGGCGGCGGCAAGCCGATCTTCCGGTTCGCGTCCGCCAGGTGGCAGGTGATGGCGGCGCGCTTGCGAGCGCCTCGCTGACCGTCCTCAAATGCCTCGAGGACAAGGAGCAGCGGGGCGGGTTCGTCGCCGCGCCGGGCGCCCCCTGGGGAGAATCCAACCACGACGGCAACCACGTCTACAACATGGTCTGGTCGCGCGACCTCTACCAGGTTGCCACCGCCCTGATTGACATCGGCGATCTCGAGCCGGCGATGCGCGCCCTTCGCCACCTCGCCCGCGTCCAGCGCCCGGACGGGTCCTGGCCGCAGAACTGGCAGCTCAGCGGCCGCCCTCACTGGACCGGGACCGAGCTCGACGAGGCGGCCTACCCGATCCTCCTCGCTCACCGGCTGAAAACCGTCAAGGCCCTGGACTGGGACCCTTTCCCGCAACTGATCCGGCGCGCGGCCCAGTACCTCGTCCGCCATGGCCCCTCGACGCCGCTCGACCGCTGGGAGGATGCCGGGGGCCTCTCGCCCTCGACCCTTGCCGCGAGCGTCGCCGCCCTGGTCGCGGCAGCCGAGTTCGCCAACGGCGCCGGCGAGCATCTCGCCGCCGCCCATTTCCTCCATGTCGCCGATTACTGGGCCGACCGGGTCGAAGCCTGGTGCTACAGCTCCGACCGCGGCCACTACGTCCGGCTCGCGACCGACCCCGAGACCGGGCCGGGACCGGGCGCCGTTCTCAGCGTCGACTTCCTGGAGCTGGTCCGGCTGGGCGTGCGCCCGCCCAGCCACCCGGCGGTCCTCTCGAGCCTCGCCAAGGTCGACGCCGAGCTGCTCTTCGTCGGCTCCGGTGGCCCGGCCTGGCGGCGCTACCAGGGGGACGCCTACGGTGAGCTATCCGACGGGTCGCCGTGGCAGGCGGGCGGTGTCGGCAGGCCCTGGCCGGTGCTCGCCGGGGAGCGGGCTCAGTACGAGTTCCTCGCCGGCAGCGGGCGGATCACCGATCTCGCCCGCGCCTATGAGTCTTTTGCCGGGCCTGGCCTGATGCTGCCCGAGCAGATCTGGGACGGCCCGCCGCTCCCTGACCGAGACCTGCTCCCCGGCCTCGCGACCGGCTCCGCCGCACCGCTCGGATGGGCCCACGCGGAGTACCTGAAGCTGCTCTCGACGATCGCCAACCAGCGCTGCGGCGACCTCCTGCCGGCCGTCCAGCAGCGCTATTGCGGCGACCCTCCGCACGAGCCGGCCTTCGTCTGGAGCGCGGCTCACCCGATCCGTTCCTTCCAGCACGGCCGCCGCGTCAAGGTCCAGCTCCTAGAGCCGGCGACGCTTCGCTGGAGTGCCGACGAATGGGCCTCCTACAAGGAGAGCCGGTCGGTTGACACCTCGCTCGGCTTCCACGTCGCCGAGCTCCCGACCCAGATCATGCGGCCGGGCGCGGTGATGAGCTGGACGGTCCATTACGCCGACCGCTGGGAAGGCCGCAACTACACCCTGGCGTGCCGCTAGCCGCCTCTAGTCGTCCTCATCGCCGTGCTCGTGGATGCCGGGGAGGCCGAGGTCGGCCGGGCCCTCGTCGTCGAACTGGCTGTGCAGCTCGCCGCAGTCGAGGCAGCGGTAGTACTCGCCCAAAAAGCTCTTGTGCCAGACCGCGAAGCTGACGATTCCCGGCTCCTCGATCAGCACCTCCTGCTCGAGGCGGTAGACGACCTGCTCCCAGTCGTCCTCCGCGATCCGCTCGTCGAGGACGATCAGGCAGTAGGGGTGCGGTTCGCCCCAGAGCATCGACACCTCGCCCAGCCGCTCGTCCTCGCCGTTGACGATCGACCAGCTCTCCGCACTCTGGCCGCGGGTCGAGCGGACTAGGCGGAGCTCCTTCCAGAACTTGTCGGCCGCATCCCGCTGGGCCTTTTCGCGCTCGGCCTGCGCCTCCTGGAAGGAGCCCCACATCCGGAGGAGGTGGTTGCGGAAACGGTGGTAGGTGGCGAGCAGGGCGGGCTTGGCCTGGGGCGACCCGATGAGCTGCTCGAATGCGTGCTCGAAGGCCGCCTCGACGCGCTCCTGGCGGTCGACGACGTCCACCGCCCAGTCGACGTCCTCGCTCAGCCGCATGCTCTCGTTGAGCACGACCTCGAAGTCGAGCCAGTCCTCGCCGAACTCGGGCACGAGCACGTTCTCGACGATGTCGGCGAGGCGATGCTCCTCCAGCAGGACCGGGTTGACGCGGGTCCGTGCCTCCGGCCAACTCTTCCAGCCCATCACATTGTGGATCCAGTAGTCGAAGATGGTGACCGCGTATTGGAGGGCTGCGGGGGAGGTCCAGATGTCCGCCGGCCAGGTTTTTCGCCCGGTCCGTACCTTGTTGTAGAGGGCGATGACCTCTTCGTCGTCCAGGTATTCGCTTTCCATTTAAGGGCCCTGTGAATTCTAGGCGTGGGTAACTTCGGCGGCTTCACAGCTGCGTCGCGAGGTCTGGTCACGCTTTCCGACGGGCGCCGCGCGTTCGCCAAGGGCGCGACGAACGACCTGACCGAGGAATGGCTGCGGGCCGAGCATCGCGTCTATACCCAAATCCACGGCTCCTTCCTGCCGCAACTCCTGGGCTGGGATGAATCGAGTGAACGGCCCGTGCTCCTGCTCGAGGACCTCAGCCGCGCGCGCTGGCCGCCATCCTGGCGGGCAGGCGACGAGTCGCTCGTCATGGCTGCCCTGGAGGAGCTTCATGCCACGCCCGCTCCGCAGGGACTCTCAAGCGCCGAAGACGAGTTCACGAACAGCTGGCTCGACGTTGCGGCGAATCCACTGCCCTTCCTGTCCCTGCGCCTCGCTTCAGGTGCGTGGCTGGATGCGCACCTACCGGCGTTCGAGGCCGCCAGTCGGCGTGCGGTGCTGGCGGGACGATCGCTGGTGCATCTCGACATCCGGAGCGACAACCTGTGCCTGAACGACGGGAGAGCCATGATCGTCGACTGGAGCTGGGCCGCACTCGGGGATCCGGCCGTCGACGCCCAGTTTTGGCTGCCCAGCCTCGTCCTCGAGGGGGGCGTCCCGCCGGTCGAGTTGGAGCCTGAATACGCTGCGTGGCTTGTCGGCTTCTTCGCCGCCCGGGCTGGATTGGCGATGATCCTGGACGCTCCCGGCGTCCGTTCCATTCAGCTCGCACAGCTGAAGTGCGTCCTGCCCTGGGCTTGCCGCCTACTCGGCATCGAGCTTCCAGACGGGAATTCGGGACCTCGCGGCCGGGTATAACTGTTTTGAAATGGCTTCCCCGAATGGATTCACCCCCGAGCAGGTCGCCCGCTACGCGCGGCACCTGATCCTTCCCGAGGTCGGCGGCAAGGGCCAGCGCAAGCTGATGAACTCGAGCGTTCTGCTTCTCGGAGCCGGCGGGCTCGGCTCACCGGCCGGCCTCTACCTGGCCGCCGCCGGCATCGGCAAGATCGGCATCGTCGATTTCGACGATGTTGACGCCTCCAACCTCCAGCGGCAGATCCTGCACGGCGTGGAGGACCTCGGCCGGCCCAAGGTCGACTCGGCCGCCGACCGGATGAAGTCGATGAACCCGGATGTGGAGGTCGTCGGTATCCGCCAACACCTCGACTCCGGCAACGTCCTCGACGTCTTCCGCGATTACGACGTGATCGTCGACGGGACCGACAATTTTCCCACCCGCTACCTCGCCAACGATGCCTCCTTCTTCCTCGGCAAGCCGCTGGTGCACGGGGCCATCTACCGCTTCGAGGGCCAGCTGACGATGTTCGATGCGGCCCACGGCACCGCCTGCTATCGCTGCCTCTTCAGCGAGCCGCCCCCCCAGGGCTCGGTCGCTTCCTGCGCCGAGGCGGGCGTGTTCGGAGTGCTGCCCGGGATCATCGGCAGCCTGATGGCGTTCGAGACGATCAAGCACATCCTCCAGATCGGCGATCCGCTGACCGGGCGCCTGCTCCTCTTCGAAGGCCTGGACATGAAGTTCCGCGAGGTGCGCCTGCGGAAGAACCCGAAGTGCGTGCTCTGCGGCGAGAACCCGAGCGTCACCGGGTTGATCGACTACGAGCAGTGGTGCAACATGCCGGCCGTCGAGCCCTCGGCGGAACCGCAGGAAGCCACCGTCTAATCTCTGGGCTGAAGTGATTCAGCTCCAGCGCGCGGACCCGGCGGCGCTCGATCGCGCTCGTGGCATCGTGCGTGGCCTCGGCTCGGTGCTCGTGGCCTATTCCGGCGGCGTCGACTCCACCTTGCTCTTGAAGCTGGCGCTGGAGGAGTTGCCGGGCGAGGCGGTCGCGGTCCTCGCCTCGTCCCCCGCCTACCCCGAAGCAGAGCAGGAGGAGGCGCGCGCGCTGGCCCGGGAGCTGGGCGCCGAGCTGCTCGAGGTGACGACTTCGGAGGTCGAGCTGGACGCCTATTCCCGCAACCATCCCGACCGCTGCTTTCACTGCAAGGAGGAGCTCTTCGACACCCTCGAGCCTCTCCGCGAGCAGCGGCGCCTGGCCCATCTCGCCTACGGAGCGACCGCCGATGACGCGGGCGACCACCGCCCCGGCCACGCCTCCGCGGTGCGGCGGGGCGTCCGCTTCCCCCTCCTCGAGGCCGGGATGGGGAAGGCTGAGATCCGGCTCGCCGCTCGATCGCTGGGCCTGCCGAACTGGAACAAGCCCTCCTTCGCCTGCCTCAGCTCGCGGATCCCGCACGGCACGCCGGTCACGGTCGAGGCGCTTCGACAGGTCGAGCGAGCCGAGGCCGTCGTCAAGGGGCTCGGCTTCGCTCAGGTGCGGGTGCGCCACCACGGTGACGTCGCCCGGGTCGAGGTTGAGCCGGAGGAGGTCGAGCGGCTCTTCGAGCACCGGTCGGCGGTCGTGGCGGGCCTGAAAGAGGCCGGCTACACGTTCGTGACGCTTGACCTCGAGGGCTACTCGACGGGCAGCCTGAACCGTACCTGGCGACCGGCTCGCAGCTAAGCCGATGCCGACCGTTGAGTGGACGGGGGACGGCGTCCGGCTGATCGACCAGACCCGGCTGCCGGACGAGGAGCTCTACGTCACCTGCCGGAGCGCCGCGATGGTGGCGAAGGCGATCCGCAACATGGTCGTTCGGGGAGCCCCGGCGATCGGCGCGGCGGCCGCCTTCGGCGCTGTGCTCGCCCTCCGCGAGCCCGACCCGGAGGCGGGCCTGAGAGCGATCCGCGCCAGCCGACCGACAGCGCGCGACCTCTTCTGGGCGGTCGACCGGGTGGTCGCGGCCGCTGACCCGCTGGAGGAGGCCCAGGCGCTCGCCCGCGAGAGCGTGGATGCCTGCCGCCGGATCGGCCGCCTCGGCGCCGGGCTGCTCAAGCCACGGCCGCGCTTCATAACTATCTGCAACGCCGGCGCGCTGGCAACGGTGGACTATGGCACCGCGCTTGGCGTCGTCCGGGCCGCGCACGAGATGGGCCTCGAGCCGAGCGTGCTGGTTCTGGAGACACGGCCCCGCGCCCAGGGCGCCCGGCTCACGACCTGGGAGCTGCAGAAGCTGGGCATCCCCTTCCGGTTGATCGCCGACGGCGCGGCCGGCCGTGCCTTCCAGGAAGGGCTGGTCGACCTCGCCATCGCCGGCGCGGACCGGATCGCCGCCAACGGTGACACCGCCAACAAGATCGGCACCTACCCGCTCGCCCTCCTCGCCCGCGAGCACGGCGTCCCCTTCTACGTGGCGGCGCCGGTCAGCACGGTGGACCTGGCCACGCCGGACGGCGCCGGCATCGTGATCGAGGAGCGGCCCGAGGGAGAGGTGACCACCTTTGCGCCGCCCGGGACGCGGGCCTGGAACCCGGCCTTCGACGTCACTCCGGCGCGGCTGATCACGGCCGTCATAACCGAGCTGGGCGTGCTCGCACCGGACCGCCTGGCGTCCCTCCGGCCGGCCCTCGCCCGGTGATCGGTGTCTTTGGCGGTTCCGGCTTCTACAGCCTCCTCGACGACGTCCGCAGGCAGCACCTGAAGACGCCTTACGGCGAACCGAGTGGCGACTTCGCGCTCGGGTCGCTGGACGGCCAGGAGGTCGTTTTCCTGCCCCGCCACGGAAGCAAGCACACGGTCCCACCGGCCCAGATCAACTACCGAGCCAACCTCTGGGGCATGCGCAAGCTGGGTGTCACCCAGCTGATCGCGCCGACCGCCGCCGGGTCGCTCCAGCCCCACATCCGACCTGGTGACTTCGTCGTCTGCGACCAGTTCGTCGACCGCACCCAGGGCCGCGCCGACACCTTCTTCACCGGCCCGCGGGTCGGCCACGTCAGCGCCGCCGACCCTTACTGCCCGCGGCTCCGCTCGCTGACTGTCGCCACCGGCCGCGAGCTCGGGGTGACAGTCCACGACGGCGGGACGGTGGTCGTTGTCAATGGCCCCCGCTTCAGCACCCGTGCGGAGTCGAGGTGGTACGCCGCCCAGGGTTGGGAGGTGGTCAACATGACCCAGTACCCGGAGCTGATCCTCGCCCGGGAGCTCGAGCTCTGCTACGTCAACATCGCGCTCATCACCGACTACGACTCGGGACTGGAGGGCTCACCGGGGGTCGCGCCGGTGAGCGTCGCCGAGGTCGACCGGTTCTTCAGGGACAACAACGACCGGGTCCGGGAGCTGATCCTCCGCCTGATCCGCAAGCTGGCGGCGGGCGGGCGGGACTGCCCCTGTCCGCATGCCATGGAGCACGCCTTCCTCGGTGGCTAGAGCGGCAGGCGGGTTGGTCCTCGCCCTCGACCAGGGCACGACCGGCACCACCGTGGTGGCGGTCGGTGAGGACGGAGAGCCTCGCGGGCGGGGCTACTGCGAGATCACCCAGCACTATCCGCAGCCGGGCTGGGTCGAGCATGACGCGGAGGAGATCTGGCGGTCGGTGCTCGCCGCGGCCGCGGCAGCCCTGGCGGACGCCGGCGCCGAACCGAACGCTGTCCGCGCGGTCGGCATCACCAACCAGCGCGAGACCCTGGTGCTCTGGGACCGCCGCACGCTGCGGCCGCTCCACCGCGCTATCGTCTGGCAGGACCGGCGG
>DAIRGV010000008.1:0-57223 GCA_036794405.1 Candidatus Dormiibacterota bacterium | reverse complement strand
TGCCGTAGCGGTTGTCGAACATGTGCTTGGTCAGCGCCTCGTTGACGGCGACGATCGGATACTTGAGGACGCCCTGCTTGGCCATCGCCCGCAACCGGACGACGCCGGTCGTCGTCTCCTCGGTGCCGCCGGTGACCTCGCCGACGAGATCGGTCCGCTCGCGGTGGAGCATCGTCACGAGGTCGGCGCCGTCGTCCATGGTGAAGTTGGGCCGGTGCTCGAGGGCGCTCGCGAGGTGCGCGTAGTAGGTGTCGTTGTCCTCGCCCTTGATGGCGTAGGTGGGGATGCCGTACTCCACCGTCAGGGCGGCCGCGACGGCGTCGTTGGTCGAGAGGGGGTTGGAGGCGCAGAGGACGATGTCGGCTCCGCCGGCCTTGAGCGTGATCATCAGGTTCGCGGTCTCGCTGGTCACGTGCAGGCAGGCCGAGACCCGGAGCCCGGCGAGTGGCGTCTCGTCCCGAAAGCGATCGCGGATGAGGAGCAGGACGGGCATCTCTCGCGCCGCCCAGTCGATCAGCCCCTGCCCTTCCTTGGCGAGGCCGAGGTCCTTCACGCCGCCTTCACTCGCCTTCGTATTTGATCTCACTTCGGACATCGTACCCGGCGAGGACGTCCCGGCCCCTGAGATCGATCAGCTCGACCAGGAAGCCGAAGCCGACGATCTCGCCGCCCAGCAGCTCGACCAGCTGGGCGACCGCCCGGGCAGTCCCGCCGGTGGCGATCAGGTCGTCCACGACCAGCACCCGCTGCCCCGGACGGACCGCGTCCTCGTGGATGAAGAGTGCGTCGTTCCGGTATTCCAGGGTGTACTCGATGCTCCGCGTCTTGAAGGGCAGCTTGCCGCCCTTCCGGACCGGGACGAACCCGGCGCCGAGCTCTTTGGCCATGGCGGTGCCGAAGATGAACCCGCGCGCCTCCATCGCCGCCACCAGCTCGACCCGGGAGTCACGCCAGGGGCGGCACATCGCCTCGATCGATTCGGCGAGGGCGGCGGGGTCGGCGAGCAGTGGCGTGATGTCCCGGAACATGATCCCGGGGATGGGGAAGTCGGGGATGTTGCGGATGTGGTCGCGCAGGTTCACGCCCGGATCGCCTCGCGGAAGTACTCGATGGTGCGGGCGAGGCCGTCCTCGAGCTGCACCGTCGGCTCCCAGCCGAGCAGCTCGCGCGCCCGGCTGATGTCCGGACAGCGCTGCTTCGGGTCGTCCTCTGGCAATGGCCGGAACACGATCTCGCTTTTCGAGCCGGTCAGCTCGATGATCCGACGGGCGAACTCGAGGACCGAGGTCTCGACCGGATTGCCGATGTTGAAGGGGAGGTGGTCGTCGCCCTTGTCCAGGACCGCCAGCATTCCGGCCACCAGGTCGTCCAGGTACGTGAAGCTGCGCGTCTGGCTGCCGTCACCGTAGATGGTCAGCGGCTCGCCCCGGAGCGCCTGGCCGACGAAGTTCGGCACCACCCGACCGTCGTCGAGCCGCATCCCGGGCCCGTAGGTGTTGAAGATGCGCACGATCCGGGTGTCGAGGCCGTGGGCACGGCGGTAGGCCATCGTGAACGCCTCGGCGGCTCGCTTCGATTCGTCGTAGCACCCCCGTGGCCCGATCGGGTTCACGTTGCCCCAGTAGGACTCGGGCTGGGGATGCACCAGCGGGTCCCCGTAGACCTCGGAGGTCGAGGCGAGCAGGAAGCAAGCGCCCTTCGCCAGCGCGAGGCCAAGCATGTTGTGAGTGCCCAGCGTGCCGACCTTGACGATCTGGATGGGGATAGCGGGAAAGTCGATCGGGGAGGCCGGCGACGCGAGGTGGAGGACGTGGGTGACGTCGCCCTCGACTGTCACCTCGCTGCTGACGTCGTGCTCGACAAACTCGAAGCCGGGCCGCGACCTCAGTGGGTCGAGGAGGTCGCGGCTGGAGGTGACCAGATTGTCGAGCACGACCACTGACCAGCCTCGGCGAAGGAGTGCCGCCACCAGCCGCCTCCCGATGAAGCCGGCCCCACCCGACACCACGGCCCGCGGGCTAATGGCGACCAGCCCCAGGCCGCTCCGAGGCAAGCCCGCTGGGTGGAGAGGTCGCCGGAGCTGACATGGCGAGGCGAATTATCGGGGAATAGCGCCGGCGGTCGCCCGGATCCGCGCCGCGACACCGATCGTCACCAACGGCGCGTGGACCGTTTATCACCATGACAACGGGCACACCGGCTTCGACCCCTCCCTGGGCCCGGTCACCTCCGTCACCGCCGGCTGGACGTCCGCCACTCTCGATGGCGAGGTTTACACAGCGCCACTCGTGTCCGGAGGCATCGTCTATGTCGGGACTCTCAACAACACTGTCTACGCGCTCAACCAGACCGACGGCACCGAGGTCTGACACGTCAACTTGGGCAGCCCCAAGACCAGTGGCTTGGTCTGCGGCAACGTGTCGCGGCAGGGCATCATCGGCACTCCGGTCATCGACGCTGCCGCGAATCGCATCTACGTGACGACATTCTCGAACGACAGCATTTACCGGGTGATCGGTCTCGACCTGGGCACCGGGGTGACCCAGTTGAGCACCCCCATTCCGGCCAGCATCGGATCCGGATTCGACTGGAGCATCCAGCAGCAGCGGGGAGCGCTGGCTGTCGCGAACGACTACGTCTATGTGCCGTTCGGAGGCCGTGCCGGGGATTGCGGCAGCTACCACGGCTGGGTGGTGGCGGTGCCCACCGACGGGGTCAGCGCACTCAAATCTTTGAGACGCCGTCAACCGCCGAAGGCGTCTGGGCGGCGGGCGGAGTGGTGGTGGACGACGCGACGCACAACGTCTTTCTTCGCGACCGGCAACGCCATTCCCTGCTCTGGGAGCCAGATGAGCGACGCCATCATCCGGACGAGCCCCACCCTCGCCTCGCCGTCCTTCTTCGAGCCGAACGATTGGCAGGTCAAAAGGTGCGCCCCCGACTCCGATCTCGGCTCGGCGAGCCCCGTGCTGATCAGCCCCAACCTGATGTTCACCACCGGCAAGCACGGCGGAGGCTTCCTGCTCGACCCCAACAGCCTCGGCGGCGTCAACGGTCAGCGTTTCCCGCCACCCGCCGGCTATGTCCAGGCCGACGTCTGCGCCGGCAACCACGGCGACGCGACCTTCGGATCCTTCGCCTGTGCCCCGCCGTTCGTCTATGTCGAATGCGACAACCACGGACTGATGGCGCTCAACCTGAACCTGGCCGCCACTTCGTTCAGCTGCTGCGGCTCCAGCTGCGGTGCTCCAGACTGGCGGGCGGAAGGCAGGACCACATTCGGCCCACCGATCGTCGCGGCGGGTGCGGTGTGGGTTGCCAGCAACGGCGGGCTCACCTCCTACGATGCCGGCACAGGCACCCTGATCTACCAGAGCGCGCCTTCGGCATCAATCGCTTCGTCACCCCGGCCGAGGCGGGTGGCCACGTTTTCATACCCTCGCTCAGGATGCTCAAGTCGTTCGATATGCATCTCGCCCCAAGGAGTCACTGGGCGGGATTCTCAACTACGGTCCGGCGGTGGCGTCCTGGGCTTCGAACCGCATCGACTCGTTCGTCGCGGGAACCGACGACGGAGTCTGGCAAGACAGCTGGAACGGTACGCAATGGCAGGGCTGCCACTCCCTCGGCGGCATCCTCACGGCCGACCGTCCGCCGTGTCGTGGGCGGCTAACCGCATCGACATCCTGGTCCGAGGCACTGACTTCGGCCTCTGGCACCGTCAATGGGCCGGAGCTGCATGGAGTAATTGGGAGCTGCTGGGTGGCTACCTGACTTCCGGTCCCGGCGTCGCGTCGCAGGGCGCCGATCGCCTCGACATCATCGTTCGGGGGACCGACAACGCGCTCTATCGAAAATGGTACGACAGCGCCGGTTGGCACGACTGGGAGCGGATCGGAGGACTCCTGACCTCGGACCCAAGGACCGTTTCCTGGGGAGCGGACCGCCTCGACGTGGTGGTCCGGGGGAGCGACAGCGCCCTCTGGCATACGTGGCTCGACGGCGCCGGGTGGCATCCGTGGGAGCGGCTCGGTGGACTACTGGTCTCAGCGCCGGCCGTCTCAAGCTGTGGCACCGGGAAGCTCGAGGTGTTTGCGGTGGGCACCGACAATGGACTCTGGCGGATATCTTTCAACGGAACCTGGGGGACCTGGCAATCGTTGGGTGGCCAGTGGACCAGCAGTCCCGCCGCTGTCTGCCGTCCCGGCACGGCGAACACCGAGGTCTTTCTCCGCGGCACCGACAACGGCCTCTGGCACCTCTCCTTTTAGCCTCCCACCCTCCGGAGGCGGCCAGAAAAAGAAGGGGAAATACCGGTGTCTTAGGTTAGAGTGGGCGCCCTGATGCACATCCCGCGGGTTCGCGGCAAGTTTCTGGCGCGTCTTTTGCCTCCGCTGCTGGTCGTCCTCAGCTCCGTCGCGCCAACGCTGCAGGCGCAAGCCGCTCCGCTTCCCACGACAACTCTTCACACCGCTTTCCACGCCTCCGCGATGCGCTACCAGGAGCCCGAGGACCTGCTGCTGGCTATCAGCTGGGTGAACACGCACTGGGAGATGCAGCAGAGTGCCGACAACGGCTTCGGGATGATGCACCTGGTCAAAGACCCGAAGCACGACTCGGTCGCGGCGGCCGCCAAGCTAACGGGCCACTCCGAGCAGGAGTTGGAAACCGACCCCACAGCGAACGTCGAAGGCGGGGCCGCGCTTCTCGCGCAGGCCCAGGGCAGCGCGCGTCCAGCCTCCCTCACGGGTTGGTTGAGCGCACTCGTCCAGATCGGCGGAACCCTCTTCGCGGCACAGGTCTTCGACGCGCTCAAGAGTGGCGCGAGCCGGACCACGAGCCAGGGCGAGCAGGTCGTGCTGGCGCCCCACCCCGAAGTTCCGACCTCGGCCACCTCCACGGTGCTGTTCCCGGCCACCGCGAACCCCCCGGCCGCGCCGAACGCCGTCGCGGTGGGCGGCGCCGCGGCCACACCGAGTGCACAGGCGGGGGCGGGCGCCGATTACAGCGGCGCAATCTGGAATCCGGCCAGTCCCAGCAACTTCACAGCCAACGACCGGCCGCCCTTCTACCCGGTCCAGATGATCGTGATCCACGTCTCCCAGGGCTCCTACTCCGGAACCATCAGCTACTTCCAGGATCCCGCCAGCCAGGCCTCCGCCCACTACGTGACCAAGTCCTCCGACGGAGAGATCACGCAGATGGTTCACGACCACGACATCGCGTGGCATGCCGGCAACTGGGACTACAACACCCGCTCGATCGGCATCGAACACGAGGGCTTCGTGAATGACCCCAGCTGGTTCACCGATGCCATGTATCGCCACTCGGCGCAGCTCACCGCCTACGCCACTGTGAAGTTCGGGATCCCGATCGACCGGTTGCACATCATCGGCCACTCCGAGGTCCCCGACCCGAACAATCCAGCCCTGTTCGGAGGAGCCGGCCACCACACCGACCCGGGACCGTACTGGAACTGGAGTCTCTACCTGAGTTACGTGCGGCAGTACGCGGGCCTCATCTCATGCGGAGGTTCCATCTGGACGATGTATCCGGGCGCAGCGAATGACCTCAGCGTCGGGGCGAACGGCGCGACGTGGATCGTCGGGACGAACCTCGTCACGGGCGGCTTCGGCATCTTCAACTGGACCGCCTCGGGTTGGAGCTCGGTCGCCGGTGGCGCGGTCCGAATCGCCGTCGACCCATCCGGTCAGCCCTGGGTGCTCAATTCTGGCGGCGAGATATGGCGGCGGTCGGCCGGCGGAGGCTGGCAGATGTTACCCGGGGCGGGTTCCGATATCGGCATCGGGGCCGACGGATCGGTCTGGCTCACCGGCACCAATGCGGGGCCGGGCGGCTATGGGATCTTTCGCTGGAACGGTAGCGGCTGGAGTGCGGTCGGTGGCGGCGCGGTCAGGATCTCCGTCGGCGCGAAGGGGGCGGCGTGGGTCGTCAACGATGGCGGGTACATCTTCGAGTGGACAGCTGCCGGCTGGGTCTCCCACCCTGGGCTGGCACATGACATCGGAGTCGGCGCCGACAACACCGTCTGGGTGACCGGAAGCGACGCCGTGTCGGGCGGCTATGACATCTTTCACTGGACCGGTTCGGATTGGGGCTGGACTGCCGGGGGAGCCACCAACATCGCGGTCGGGCCGACGGGCATCCCCTGGATCGCAAACTCGGTCGGAGCGATCTTCACGGGCCGGCAGGGAACCTGGCAGGCCAAGCCCGGGACCGCCCTGGATGTCGCGGTGGGCGCCGACGGCTCGATCTGGATAACCGGCAGCAACCCGGTTCCCGGCGGGTATCCGCTCTTCAAGTGGAACGGCTCCGGCTGGAGCAGCGCCGACGGGGGAGCGATCGACATCAGCGTCGGACCGACGGGCGCGCCGTGGGTGGTCCGCGCTGACGGCTCCATCGCCAAGTGGCTTGGCTCGAGCTGGCAGGTGCTTCCCGGCTCGGCGAACGACATTGCGATCGGCGCCAACGGATCGGTCTGGATCATTGGCGCCACCGCGGTTCCGGGCGGCTATGACATCGAGAATTGGACGGGCACCGCCTGGACGACCGTACCCGGCGCGGGGGTCCACATCGCGGTTGCGCCGAACGGCCTGCCCTGGGTCGTCAACGACAAGGGGGAGATCTGGCAGCGGACCGCCCCGGGCGGTTGGCAGCAGGTGCCGGGCCAAAACATCCACGACGTCGGAATAGGCGCCGACGGTACCGCGTGGACGACGGGCGGCGGCGCGTCCTGCGGAGGCTTCGGTGTGGCCCGGTGGAACGGTACCGGCTGGGATCAGTACGACGGCTCGGGCTTCCAGATCGCTGTGGGACCGAACGGAATGCCCTGGCTGGTCAACGGGGCCGGGACGATCTTCGCCCGCGGCTGAGGCGCGAACCGCCATACTCCGGCGGTTGCGATTGAGACCAAGAGTCAGATGAGCGAAACGGGTGTCGTTCACCTGGTCTGGCAGCCCGCCGGCACGGAGCCTCTGAAGCGCTTCATCGAGTCCTACTGCGCGTTCCCAGCCGGGATGGAGCACGACCTCACCGTTGTGTTCAATGGATTCTCAGGCTCCGACGCGACCGAGCATCGCGAGCTGCTGGCGGGGATTCCCCATCGCGAGCTCCTGCTCGACGGTTCGGTTCTGGATATCGCAGCCTATTTCTGGGCCGCCGGCCAGCTGGACTGCCGCTACGTCTGCTTCCTCAACTCCTACTCGACGCCCCTGGTTTCAGGGTGGCTGTCAAAGCTGCACGCCCACGCGGTTGATCCCGGCGTCGGTGCGGCAGGCGCAACCGGTTCGTGGGAGAGCTTCTACAGCAGCTACCTGCGTCACCGGGACGCCGATTCCAGAGGCCGCCTGTCGCGCGTGCTGCGAAGCCCCTATCACCGTTGGAAGACGATCCGCTACCTGGCGAACTTCTCCCCCGCGCCCAATCCCCACCTCCGAAGCAACGCCTTCATGCTGGAGAGGTCCCGCTTTCTGTCGTTCCAGCCACGGCGCCTGAAGACCAAGTGGGACACCTGGGTCTTCGAGAGCGGCCGGCGCGGCATGACTGCTCAGCTGCTGGACCGGGGCCTGCGGGTGGTGATCGTTGGTCGCGACGGGCATGGGTACGGGCCCGAGGAATGGCGCGAGAGCGCGACGTTTCGCCTTGCTGAGCAGCAGAACCTGCTCATCGGCGACAACCGAACCCGGGACTACGACGAAGCCGGCGCCGAGGAGCGAGCGCTGCTGAGCGCGCTCGCATGGGAGGTCGGCTGAAGAGCCAGGTCGCCTCGAACGGACGCACCTAGCGCAGTTTCGGTCGGCGGATGTGGCTGTTCCAGAAGAGCAGCAGGCGGGAGGTGAGAACTCGGACCGAATCCCGCGGGCAGGCGGCCAGGATGCCCAGGTACCGGAGCGCGCGCGCTGGCTGCTTCTCGCGCTGGGGATCGAACTCCCAGTCCTGTGCCTGGATCAATTCCCGCATCACAGCGGGGTGGGAACCGGTGAATCGGCGCAGATGGCCGAGCTGCCGGTACGGTCGCTCCGGGTCGATGCGCGCGCCGGCCGGGACGTAACCGGAGCCCTCCTCGGTCTCGTAGAGGCTGACCGCGTGCTGCTGCTTCTCGACCATGACGAGCGGTGGCCGGACCCATCCGTAGTGGTGGACATGCGCGCCGGAGTCGGCCCTGATGAGCCGCCGGAGGCTCTCGCCATCGCGCAGCCGAAAACCGGCGGCGTCCCCGACCGAGACGATGCCCTTCCCGGTTTTCACAGCCCGGACCTCGCGGCGGTACCAGGTGCACCAGTTGTCTTGAACAAAGGAGTAGGACCCGTAGAAGTGGCGGTAGGAAAAGGACAATGCCTCGGTCGCCTGGTCGAGATGCTCCAGTAGCCTGGAACGGATCTTCTCGATCTCCACTTCGTGGAGCACCTCATCGCTCTGCAGGTATACCGCCCAGTCCCCGCTGCACCTGGTCAGGGCCAGGTTGGTCTGGTCTGCGAGCACCGCTCCCCCCTCGGTCGTGGCGGTGTCCCAAACCGTTCGGAAGGGAAGGATCCGGGGATCGCCGATCCCCGTCACCACGTCCCAGGTCGAGTCCTCGCTGTCACCGACCGCCACCACGAGCTCGTCCACCAGCGGCAACAGGGAGCGGAGGGACTCCTCCAGCGGATAGCCGAGCTTGACGGAGTTGCGGCAGATCGTGAAGCCGGAAACTCTCATCCGCCGGGTGCTCCGACCAGCCGCCTTGGCAAACGCCAGACGGCGGCCCGTGACTCAGGCCCGATCAGCACCAGTCCCCCGGCCGCGAAGGCCGCTGTGGCGACCAGGTACCCGGTGGCAAGCTGGAGCGTCGAATAATTCGAGGGCGCTGCCGCGACCGCCCAGGCGAGACCGTAGCAAAGGACCGCGAGAAGGAGGATGCGACCGAGGTGCGCATACCAGACGGCGGCGGCCGCCCGCAGACACTCGCGCATTATGTTGGGGATCATCGCGACATATAGAAAGAGGTAATAGATCACCCAGGTTGCCGCCGCGCCCGGCAGCCCGTAGAAGTAGGTCAACAGGGTCGCGGCGGGAAGCACTATGAAGAGGGCCCGCAGGTTGCTGCGGTAAGCAATCTCGGGCCGGCCGACCGCGACCGATAGCGTGTACGGAATGCTCACTGTCGCGCTCATGTAGAAGCCGAGGCAGAGCAGCATTGTGGGAATGAGCAGCAGCAGCGCCGTCTCGTGACTGAACAGGTAGGTGTAGAGAGGCACGGCCCCAAAAGCCACAACCGCGAAAAGCGGCAACATTCCCAGGCAGACCAGGTCCTGCAGCCTGCCGTACTGGGCCCGAAGGCTGCCCAGGTCGCCGGAGCGATGCGCGCTGGCAAACGCGGGAAGCGCCGCCTGGTTGATGGCGCCGGCCGCGAACGACACCCGAACCACGACGGTCGAGGCGAAGCTGTAAAGACCCACGCTGGCGACGGGGAGCAGCTTGCTCACCGCCACCTTGTCGAACTGGATCAGCACTATGTTCAAGACCGAAAGCGCTCCCATGTGGGCGGTGAACCTGCGATTCCTCTGCACAACGTCTGCGAAGTAGCCGGGCACGAGGGTGCGCCAGCCGAAGCTGCGTCCGGCCAGCACCAGGTAGGCGAGAGTGCTCAGCACGGCTGCCGCCGCGATCCAGACCGACACTTGAATCGCGTCCGCGCCGGCCGCGAGAAGCGCGATCGTGCCGAGCTGCTGAAACGCGGACGAGACGACGTCTATCACATTGTTTCGACCCATCAGCTGGAGGCCCTGAAACAGGCTGGCGTAGAGGGCCCGAGGAAGGGTGATAAGTGATGAAATGCTCAAGATCCTCAGCATGTCGATGGCGAGCTGCGGCGCAACACTCTTGAGGTTCACCCAATGCGCAACCAGGAACGGGGCTCCGACCAGCACCATGAGGAAGAGCGCGACGCCCAGGCCCCAGTAGAAGAGCGACGCGGTGCGGATCAGACGGTTGACGTAATCCCGATCCGTCGCGTGGTGACTCGAGACCTCGCGGATCGTCGTTGAAAGGACGCCCAGCTCGAGGGCCGAGGTCAGCACTCCCGTCATGAGAAGGCTGAAGTAGATGATCCCGAAGGCGTCGGCCCCCAGCCGGCCGTAGATGAACTTGACGCCGATGAAGCCGAGGACCAGGACCAGGCCCTGGCCACCGACGTTGAAGGCGATGTTTCGCAGGAGGCGGCTCATCCCGCGATCAAGGTGAGAGGCTGTCAGCTTGGCTTGCGACCGCTGGCAAGAATTCCAAAGGTCGAGCGAAGGCGCAGGCGCTGACCTATCGCCTGCAGGGCCCCGTTATAGGTGGACCAGTAAGGAACCTCTTCGACGGCGGCGAACCAGCCCTCCAGCAAGCGGACGATCGCGGCGCTGTCAACGCCGTTTCGGACCACGTGGTACTCGTCGAAGTCGACCACCTCGCGCTCGGAATAGAGCCCACGAAGGCGCCGCAAGCGTGTCCGCAGGCCGCGCCGGTAGTTGCCCTGGGCAAGTCGCCACACGAAATATGAGGCGCGGTCCGCGGCGTGGTGGACGGCCGGGAGCCGGTCGTAACGCAGAGGGTCCTGAAAGGAGATCAGGGCGCCGCCGGGCTGCACACGGGAGGCGGATGCGGCCACCAGGGAAAGGTAGTCAGGAACGTGGTGCAGCATCGAGACGTGGGTGACGATGTCGAACCGATCGCCCGCACTGCGAGCGAACTCGAGCGCGTCGGCAACGATGGTCACCGGTGCCGCGCCGTAAGCAGCGGCTCGCGCGGTCAACAGCGACAGCATCTCGGCCGAGGAGTCCACCGCTGTGAGCTGAACGCCGCGAGAGAACCACGCCGTCGAACCGAGACCGCTGCCTGCGCCAAGCTCGAGCACGCGAATTGTCTTGGCGTCGCGGCCAATTCCGCCGATCGCGGCATCAACCATGGCTTCGTAGTTGCGCGCGACCGATGCATGCTTGAGGTGCGGTGCCCCGCGGACATAAGCCCTCTCGTCGAGGTCCTGGTAGGTGGCCTGATTGGCGCGCAGCGCCGCGGTCCGGTCGTCTCCATTCATAGCCAGGGGGCTATTCTAGGTCGACCGCGACCGAGCGCCTGCGGTGCGTCGCTGGAGCGACACCGGCGACAGGGCAATCCTCGCCGCGGCCCCGGCATAGGCAAATAGCGAGCGGCGCCTGCGGAAGCCGGGCAGGATCGAACGCACGCCACGGAGAACAAAGCCAAGAGCGGCCGCGAAAAAGAATAGCCGAGCGCCAAGCTCGGAGTTCAGTGGCAGGACATAGCGGACCAACCCGGTCAGCCAATCGGTCGAAACGACTTCGTGACCGGAGCTCGCGCCCTGCGAGTGCTGCAGGTCGTGGTCGGCCAGAAACACAAGGCGGCCGCCGGCCGCTCTCATGCGGCGGCACCAATCCATGTCCTCGCCGTATAGGAAGAAGGTCTCGTCGAGAGCTCCGACGCGTTCAATGACCTCCCGCCGGAATACAAGGCATGCCCCGGAAAGCCAGTCCACGTCGAGGGGCCGGACAATGCCCGGCGAAACTGAGAATCCGGCAGCGGGCCAGGGCAGGATGTAGGAGAGGCCGAGGAAATAGAGGAAGCCGCGTGCAGGCGTCGGGCGGAATCCGGCGGCAAGGGTTTGGGGTTTTCCGTCGTCGCCAACGAGGCGCGGCGCAACAGCCCACACGTCGGGGTGTTGTTCGAGATAGTCGCTCAGGTCGCAGAGCAGCCGCGGTGAGACCGAGGTATCAGGATTGACAAGCGCGACATACCGCGTCCTGGCTCGAGCAATGCCCTGATTTGCAGCACGCGCGAACCCGACATTCTTCTCGTTGCGCACGAGCTCGGCCACCGGGAATTGCCGAGCCACGGCCGCGGCGGAGTCGTCGGCCGACGCATTGTCGATGACGATCGGAACGATCCATTCCGCCTGATGCAGTCGCTCGAGCAGGGGAAGCAGGAGGTGTGAGGTGTTGTATGACACCAGCACGACGGTGAGCCGGCCCTCGTTGGATGGTTCTGAGTTCGAGGCGTTCAAGGCCTGACGCGGCCAGCCGGGGGTGAGCGCCGAGCACCGGGCAGTGAATCTTGTGCCGCCCTCCTCGCCAGGACGAGGCCGACCAGGGTCCAGAACTCGAGGGCGAGGTCGTTCTTCCAGTAGGGCACGTCCACAAGCCCGTGGACGATGACGGCAACCAGCGCCAGCAGCACTCCAAGATGGATGGCTCGCCACTCGGGCTCGGCGGTATGCCAGCCACGCCATGCGCAGACGATCGCGACAGCAAGGATTACGCCGAACGCGACGACGCCGAGAAGTCCCGTTTCGCTCCAAAAATTCAGCAGGATGTTGTGGGGATAGGTAAAGCGATCGGAATGGGTTGGGTTCCAATACGGAGCGATGAGGGCGGCGAAACCGGACAGGCCGGCGCCGAACAGCACGTGGTGCCTGAGCATCTGGAACGCCGCGGACCAGAGGTGGAAGCGACCCACCAGCGTGTTCTGGGGACTGCTCAGGTTCAGTTCCGCCTGGACCCGATGTCCGAAGGCAGGCACCTGCAGCAGCACCACGGCAACCACGATTCCGCCGATCAGAAGCAGCCAGCGCCGTCGATGACTGAGAGCGAGGCCCAGCACGACCACCGCGAGGGCAAGGTAGCCTCCGCGGGAAAAGCTCAGCAGCACGCAGGCGACGCCCAGAACGAGAAAGGCGACGGCGCCGACACGTTCGCGACGGCCAGGCGAGTGCAGCGCGACCGCACCGGCGACGGCGAGCAGCGGGACCATGTATAGCGCCACCGCATTGGCCGTGTTGTAGATAACCACCGGCGGCGTGTTGAGCACGTCGTAGGCGGGATGACGCAGGGCTACCGCTACCACCGCGCCATTGGCGATTCCCGCGACGAGGGCAACGGAGGCGAGGCCGGCGACGACGCTGAGCGCCCGACGTCCGCTGTCGACCACATTGAGGACGACGATGCCGAATGCAATCGGCTCGATGAGGTAGGCCCGAAACAGCCCCAATGCCGCTCGCCGGTCCGGTGCGACGACGACTGAGATCGCGCCGGCGACCAGGAATAGCGCAGCCGGAATCAAGACTGGTCCTCGCCAGGCGATTGCCCGGCGGGCCACGACCGCTTCGGCGATGAATGCAGCGATTGTGAGCAGGACGGCGTTCTCGAGCAATGTCGTCGGCAGCGGTCCGAGGTGCCAGCGGACGACATAGGCCGGCGCGAGCGCGCAGGTGACGACCATGAAGGCCGTCGTGACCGGGTATCGGCTGACCGAGTTGGAGTTATCTCCTGCCAGCCACAGGCGCCTCCACCCAGGCGCCTGCGCGAGGCCACCGCTTTGCGCGGGGAGAGGTCGGGCCATCGGCTGGAAAGGGTACAGCCGGGCTTCGGCCCACCGCGTCCGCGCCAACAGAACCGATAGAGTCCTCGGGTTGGAGCAGCCCCTTCGCGTCGGACTCGATGCCCACATGGTCGGCGGCCGCGAGACCGGCAATGAAACGTACGTCCGGGGCCTGGTCGACGGCTTCGCGGCGCTGGAGGAGAATCTCGACCTTTCCGTGTTCCACGTCGGGCAGCCCTGGCGTACCGAAGGCCGGCAGATCCGGTTTCACCGCCTCCGCACCGCCAGCCCCTGGCTCAGGCTGACGGCCGACCTGCCGCTGCGCTCGATAACCGATCGACTGGATGTGCTGCACACCACGTACACGATGCCGATCTGGACCCGCTGTTCCAATGTGGTCACCGTCCATGACATCTGCTACGCGACCCACCCGGAGTGGTTCTCCACGCGAGACCTGCGGGTGCTGAACCGTGCGGTGCCGTGGTCGATCCGGCGCGCCGCGCGGGTGATCACGGTGTCGGAACTGTGTCGGACCGAGATCATCGATCACTACGGGGTCGACCCCGAGAAGGTGGTCCGCATCTACAACGGCCCCGGGGCCGGCGCAAATCCCATCGGCGATGCGGAGGCCAGGGCCGAGCTGGCCGGAATCGGCATCGATGCCTCGCGACCCTACCTCCTGGCGGTCGGCAACCTGCAGCCCCGAAAAAACCTGGTGCGGCTGATCGCGGCCTTCCGGCAGCTGGCCGCAGCGGGCGCCGAGGTCGACCTCCTCATCGTCGGGCCCGAGCACCATGGCGCCCGGCAGGTCCTGGACGCCGCGCGGGAGGCGAGCACCCGGGTGCGCTTCACCGGTTACCTGAATGACGTCCAGCTGGCTGCCTGCTATCGCCTCGCCACCGTCTTTGTCTTCCCCTCCCTCTTTGAAGGGTTCGGGCTTCCGCTGATCGAGGCCATGTCGCACGGCGTGCCGGTCGCCTGCTCGCGAGCGGGTGCGATGCCCGAGGTCTGTGGCGACGCGGTCGAGTACTTCGACCCTCTCGACGTCGACTCGATCGCGGCAGCACTCGACCGCCTGCTCAACGACCACGGGCGGTGCGCCGAGCTGGTCGAGGCGGGCCTCGCCCAGTGCCGTCGCTACAGCTGGGCACAAGCCGCCAGGGAGACTTTCACCGTCTACCGCGAGAGCTCCGGACGGCGCTGGTTTTAGGCAGACTAGGACTCTGACCGCGAAGGAACAGATGGCAACCGACCGAACCTCGCCCGCGGACGACCGCACCGATAGAGCCCACCTCGTCACCGAAGGGCAACCTGACCGGCTGCGCCTGTCGCGAGCCGTCGGCATCTGGCTCGCCGGGGTGGGACTGGCGCTCTTCCTCGGCTTGCTGGCCTGGCAAGCCCGGAACTGGGCGGCTCCCCTGGCCGTCATTGCGGTGCTCCTGGTCGGCGCCTACTACGCGCGCGTCCTTGGCTTCCAGGTCGGATCGGTGGTCCTCCTGATCGTCACCAGCATCGAAGACCGGTTCACCTTTCCGGTCGGACCGGTTGCACTGCGCGCGGAGCAGGTCGCCGTGCTATTCGCCAGCGCCGTGCTTATCGCGGCCGTGGTGCGGCGGCCACGCAAGGAGCTTCTCCGGCCAAGTCTGGCGGAAGGCTTCCTGCTGGCCTGGTTCGTCCTCGGCGTGGTGAACAGCCTCATCGGCTCCCCCGACCCTCGGCTGAGCGCCAAGAACCTCGTCCTCCTCGCTGTTACGTTTGTGGTCGTCTTCCTGCCCCGCCGCCTCCTAGCTGGCCGGCAGGCGGCTGAGCAGATGGAGGCGGTCGTCCGCTGGCTCCTGATCGCCTTCGCCACCGAGGCGGGTTACGGGACGCTGGCGTACCTGGTCCACGTTCTCGGCCCGACCACTTCGATCAGCCCGAACCCGGCCAGCGGCTACCTCAGCGCCTACGGCACCCTCTGGGAGCAGAACGTCTTCGGCGCCTACTGCGCGGCTGGCCTGGTGGCATGGGCATACCTGGGCCCACGCCGTTTCCGGCATGCCTGGCTTGGCCTTGCCCTCTGTGTCGGAGGGCTCGCCGACAGCCTGACGAGGGCAGCCTGGCTGGCGGCCGCCACCGTCGGGGGTCTTGGCCTGGTTTTGGGAGGTCTGCGCCAGCGGGTCGATGGGCGCGTCCTCGCGCAGGGCTCCATCGCCGGCCTCGTCCTGGTCGCCGCCACGCTCGCGGTCGACCGGTCCGGCCGTTACAGCGTGCCTATTCCCCACGCCGCCGGAGGTGGCTCGCCCGGTCCGGTGGCCACCGGGTTCATGGCGGCGATCATGAACCGGGTCGATCTGCTGGGCAGGCTGAATCAGTTCGGCCTTGTCTGGGACGACCTGCACGGCCACCTCCTTTTCGGCCGTGGCACGGCAAGTTTCGAGTTTCTCCACCAGGGCGGCGGCCGGCCGGAGCACATCGCCAGCCTGCCGCTGCTGATCCTCGAGGACACCGGACTCACCGGCCTTGCCCTCTTCGCGGCATTCGTGGTGGCCCTGTTTCTCAAGACCTGGTCGCGGCGCGAGATCGAACTGGTGGTCGCGCTCGGGCAGGTGGGGCTCGTGATCGCGATAGCCAACCTGGCCACCCAGACCACCGAGCTCATGGTGGACTGGCTGCTGATCGGCTTGCTGGTGGCGGCCGCGACGCTAATGCCTGGGCGAGGTTCCGACCCTCGCACGGAGGGGTCTGCACCGCCAGGAAGCGCGTAGGCTTACCCGGATGGCTCGCCGCCCTCCGAAGGGTGCCACGACCACCGACCCAAGCCGACGCCGCCAGGACGAGGTGAGCGTTGGTCCAGCTACTGGACCTTCCCCGAACGGACAGGAGGGCCCGCTGGCATCGCCGACGGTTGCCGGTCGTCAGTTCTTCCTGCCTCCCGATTGGCTGCCGTTGGCACTGATCCTCGGTGACGCTGGCATCGTCGCCGGATCGGTCCTGGCCTCCTACTGGATCTACCTCCGGGAAAGGGGCGTGGCTCTACCGCTCGTTTCCTACCTCGAGGCCATCCCGATTGCCATTGCGCTCGTCCTCTTCTCCATGGCGGCCAGTGGCCAGTACCGTTCTTGGCGGGGGCGGACGCTGGTGGACCTCCTCCTCGCCCTCTACAGCGGGCTCGGTCTGGCGGGCCTGCTGGTGCTGGCCGCCATCTCGCTGTTCAACCTCGGCCAGGCCTTCTCCCGCATCACCTTCGTCTTCGCGATCGCGCTGTCGGCGGTTGCGATGACCGGCGAGCGCTACCTACTGAGGCAGTACGAGACCCGGTTGCGGCGGCAGGGCATTGGCACTGAGAGGGTCCTCATGGTGGGCACCGGCAACGGCAGCGAGCTCCTGATCCAGCGCATGAACATGTTCCCCCAGTACGGCTACCAGGTCTGCGGGATCGCAACCGATGAGCTGATCGAGGGCGATCTGTTCGCCGGTGTGCGGGTGATCGGAAAGACCGCCGCCCTGCCCGACCTGGTACGGGAGCTTTCCATCGACCAGGTGTTCCTGGCCCTTCCCGGACAAGATCGCGACCTCCTGCTCCACCTGGTGAAGCTCTGCGAGGACCAGGAGTTGGAGTTCAAGATCGTGCCCGACATGCTCGACCTGATGAGCACGCGGGTCGCACTGGACGCGATTGACGGCCTGCCTCTGCTCGGGCTCCGGCACAACCAGCTCCGCGGCTGGCGAGCGATCCTGAAGCGAGCAACCGACATCGTGATCAGCTCGCTCGGGCTGATCCTCGTGAGTCCCATTCTCCTTGTCGTCACGATCCTGATCAAGGTCACGATGCCCGGTCCGGCGCTCTTCCGGCAGGAGCGGATCGGGCTCCACGGTAAACCCTTCACGATCTTCAAATTCCGTTCGATGGTTGTCGATGCGGAAGCAACCAGCGGCCCGGTCGTCGCCAGGCGAGGCGATTCGCGGGTGACCCGCCTGGGACGCTTCCTGCGCCGGTTCAGCCTCGATGAGCTGCCTCAGCTCTACAACATCCTTCGGGGCGATATGAGCGTGGTCGGCCCGCGGCCGCAACCCACCTTCTTCGACGAGCGCTATCGGGGCGAGGTGCCCCGCTACCTGGAGCGGCAGCAGGTCCGGCCAGGCCTGACCGGATGGGCTGAGGTCAATGACCTGCGCGGCGCCGCGCCGATCGATGACCGGACGCTTTACGACGTCTATTACATCGAGAACTGGTCACTCGTGCTGGACCTCAAAATCGTTCTCCTGACCGCGGCGCGGGCCCTACTGCAGCGCCACGCGTACTAGTTCGGCCGGGCGTCAAAAAGCGTCTGAAACGATTTCCGGCCGGCGGCGGTCGCGCGGTTGACGCTCCAACGTCCAGGCCTATAGAGTGCAGTCACTTGAAGCTCTTCCAGCCAACGTCGTTCCACCAATTCAAGCACTTGACGATCGCCGCACTCGTACTGGTGGCGCTTCCCGGTACCCTGCCGCTGACGGCCCACGCGGCTGGCACTGGTGCTTCTCCAGCCGACGCCGCCCACCCCCTGGTGATGCAGGAGGGCGCAGCTGCGGTCGCCTCCGCAACGCTGAGCCCGGGGCTAACTCCGTTTCAGCCCGCGCAGCCGCGGGCCGCGGTCGGCGGCGCCGGCGGCTTGCAACGCGAGGTGTTCGGCTTCGCCCTCGCCAGCAGCCTTGCCAGCACCACCTACGGCTTTCCGACCTGGAATTTCTCGCTCCTGAGCACGGTCGCCTTCTTCGGGCTGGACATCTGCCCCTACAAACCGCCTCCCCCGAGCCCGGACGCCTGCAGCGGGATACCGGACGGCGGAATTGCCCACGATTCAGGCTGGTCGGTCTGGAACTCGAGCCAGCTGACCGGTTTGCTGAATGCAGCTCATGCCAGCGGGACAAAGGTTGTCGTGACGATCGTTCTGCAGGATTTCGCCTCCGGCACCCCCACCATGTGCGCGGGCTTGGCGGCCCGCACCGAGACAGTGAAGGAGACCGAGGCGGAGGTGAGCGCGAAGGGAGTCGACGGGGTGAACATCGACTTCGAGGGCCTCAGCGGCACCTGCGCCAATGGGCAGAACCCTCAGGCAGCGATGACCGACCTGGTGAGGCAGCTGCGCGCTGCGCCGGCGCTCTCCGGCAAGTATCTGTCGATCGATACCTATGCCAGCTCAGCCGCCGACTCCAGCGGGTTCTTCGACGTGCCCTTGCTCGCTCCATACGTCGATTCCTTCTTCGTGATGGCCTACGACATGGAGCAGTCGAACTGGAGTTATTCGCCGCCTGGCTGCACAAGTCTGTGTCTCGGTCCGACCGCACCGCTGGCCGGCTACCACTACAACGACACGACCACGGCCGCCCAGTACTCGGCCCTGGTGAGCGCCGCGAAGGTCATCCTGGGCGTGCCCTACTACGGCCGGAAGGCATGTGTGGCGAATCCGAGCGCGAACGCTTACCCGGTGGGGGCGCGCTCCGCCGACAAGTACCTGGATGCGGCCGGCGAGTCCACTGCCGCAGGCACTCAAAGCTATGCCTCACACCGGGATGCCAACGACAGCGCGGGGTCGGAGCGTTGGGACACCTGGTTCAACAGTTCGTTGAACTGCACGCGCGAGCTCTACTGGGATGACACGACCTCGCTCGGTTTGAAGTACGACCTTGTCAACGCCGACCACCTGCGGGGGGTCGGCATCTGGAACCTCAACTTCGGCGGCGGTGCGCCCGAGCTCTGGAATCTGCTCGGTGCCAAGTTCGCCAGCACCCTCTACCTCGGCGGATCTCTAACCTCCGGTCCCGACGCTTCGGCGATGTCCTCGACTCATTCCGACGTGTTCGTGCGGGGCGCCGACAACGCCCTCTGGCACCGCTATCGGGTCGCCTCCGGCTGGTCCGATTGGGAGCGTCTCGGCGGCTATCTGACGACCGATCCGACCGCCGTGTCCTGGGGCCCCAACCGGGTCGACGTCTTCGCCGCCGGCACCAACAACGGACTCTGGCACCTGTGGTGGGATCCCGCTGGTTGGCATGGGTGGGAATCCCTCGGAGGAATCCTCACCTCGGGCCCGGACGCGGCGTCGCGTGGCTCCGGCCTCCTCGATGTCTATGCGCGGGGCACCGACTCCGGGCTATGGCACATCTGGTGGGACGCAGCGGGCTGGCACGGCTGGCAATCGCTCGGTGGCATCATCACCTCGGATCCGAGCGCTGTCGCCTGGGGCCCCTCCGCAGTCGACGCTTTCGCTCGCGGCACCGACAACGGACTCTGGCGACTGCACTGGGACGGAACGAGCTGGAGCGGGTGGCAGCCCCTCGGAGGCGCTCTTACCTCGTCGCCTGACGCATCGTCGTGCGCCGCCTCGACGCTCGACGTCTTCGCCCTCGGCACCGACAGCGGACTGTGGCGCAGGTCCTATTCCGCATCCGGCTGGACGGCGTGGCAATCGGTCGGGAGTCGCTGGACCTCGAGCCCGGGCGCCACCTGCTTGCCGGGGACGACGTCCATCGAAGTCTTTGAGAGAGGAACCGACAACGGGCTCTGGTACCTCGCGTTGACCTGACCATAACTAACGGATGTCCTCAGCGAAAGTGGCCCAGACCCTCCTGATGTTGGAGGCCTGACCGCCTTGCGCGTCGCCTTCATCGGTACCCGGGGCGTGCCGGCCACTTACAGCGGCTTCGAGACCTGCGTGGAGCAGGTCGGCAGCCGGATGGCGGACCGCGGCCAGGACGTGACCGTCTTCTGCCGGTCCTCCCACTACCGGGAACGGCCGGCCGCGTACCGGGGTATGCGGCTGGAGTACCTTCCCGCAATCCGCCAGAAGCACCTCGAGACTCTCAGCCACACAGCACTCAGCGCCCTACGCCTTCCCCGCGATGCCGCAGTCGTCTGTATGGGCGTCGGTAACGCGCCGGTCGTGCGCTGGCTCGAGCTCAGCGGCCGGCGGGCCGTGTTCAACGTGGACGGCGCTGACTGGCAGCGCGATAAATGGGGCGGGCTGGCGAGCCGCTACCTCAGGAGCTGCGAACGGATGGCCGCCCATGGCCGGAGCATCGTGCTCGCCGACGCGGAGTCGGTGCGCCGCTACTACCGCGACGAGTACGGGCGACAGTCGGAGCTCGTGGCCTATGGCGCCGACCCTCCCGCCGACGCCGGCACCGAGACGCTTGCGAAGTTCGGACTGACAGCTGGGGAATACCTCCTCTCGGTTGGCCGCCTGGTGCCCGAGAACGGAGCGCACGACTACCTCCGCGGCGCGACGCTGGCAGGCATCGAGGCTCCGCCCGTTGTCGTCGGCGACGCGCCCTACGCGGACGAGTACAAGGCCGCCTTGCGAGCGGGCGCGCCGGCCAATGCCGTCTTCACCGGCTACCAGTTCGGTTCGGCCTACCAACAGCTTTCGGCTCACGCCGGCGTTTTCGTGCTTGCAGCGACGGTGGGTGGAACGCACCCGGTTCTGATCGAGCAGATGGCCGCCGGCAACGCGATCCTGGCTCGGGAGACAGAGAGCAACCGCGAGGTGTTGGGCGAGGCAGGCCTCTTCTGGGCGACGCCGGAGCAGCTGGCCGAGCTCTTGCGGGCCCTCTGGCGTGACACCGATCGGAGGCGCGAGCTGGGAGCGGCGGCGCGGGACCGCGCCGAGCGGCTCTACAACTGGGATGCGGTCACGACTCGTTACCTGGAGCTCGCCGAGCGCTCACTGGGCGGCTGACCCGCCGGGCGAAGGCGCGGGTTGTCGCTTCAGGTGAGGCCGGAGCGCCCCTCGAAGTCGCCCCGAATGGCTACCACGTTGTGCCAGATGAATAGCTCGTGGGTCCGGGGTTGGTAGTCGCCCGTGGCCACCAGGCCATCCACGACCATGCGATAGAAGAGGAAGCCGGGCAGGGCGTCGTAGAAGTCCCTCATGAACACCCGACTGACGACGTTCATCTCATTGAACTCGAACTGTACGAGGTCGATCCGACCATCCTCGATTGCCTGCCTTGCTCCACGCAACACCGCCAGCTCATGGCCTTCGGTGTCGATCTTCAGCAACGTCAGATTATTGATCCCCTCCGATTCCAGGAGATCGTCGACGGTGCCGACCTCGACCTCCTGGTCGACGGACTTGGTGTGGTGGACGTCCGCAAAGACTTCGGCATGAAAGCTCGCGTGCACCGAACCGGGCTGGTCGCTCCCCGTGTCCGGGTGGTCATGGAGGCGCCTCCTTCCCCGCGCATCGCTGAGTCCCATCTGCAGCGGCTTGATGCGTGAGGTCTTCGCCGTTTTGGCCAGTTCCGCAAAGCTCCCCGGATGCGGTTCGAAGGACCAGATGATCGCGTCCGGACAGACCTCTGCAAGGCGTGTCGCGAACTCACCGACATGGCCGCCGACATCGAAGACCGTGATCGCCCCCAGCATCCTGAGGCTCTTGAGGAAGCGTTCTTCGCTGGAGTCGATGAGGTCGCTGTTAGGGTTCCCGACTCCCATTCCGCGCACGGCCAGGTTGAGCAGTCTCTGGTTGAAGCGATAGAACACGCGGCGACCGAACAGCGCCACATAGAGGTTCGCCAGCAACCGGAGGGGTAACGGAGTGCCGGGGTCCCCAATGGTCCAGCGGCTTCTAATTGCGGCCGACTCCCCGATACACGAATCCGAGACCGCGCATCTCGGTTGGATCATAGATATTGCGGCCGTCGATCAGGACCGGACCCCGCATCGAGCGCTTGATCCGCGCCAGGTCGAGGTGTCGAAATTCATTCCACTCGGTCACCACGATGAGGGCGTCAGCGCCATCGGCGACCTCATAGGCGTCGCGCAGGTATTTGATCTGGGGCAGGATCCCTCGTGCCCGCTCCACCGCCGCCGGGTCGCACGCCCGCACCCGGGCGCCGCGGTCGAGCAGCATCCTTGCGATCTCAATGCTGGGCGCCTCACGAATGTCGTCCGTATTGGGCTTGAAGGCCAGACCGAGCAGACCCACGGTCCGCTCTGCGATGCCTCCGAGGCATTCCTCGAGCTTGTCGACGATCAGGGTTCGCTGGTCCCGGTTGATGGCCATCACGGCGGTCAGCAGCTCGGGGTGGTAGTCGTACCTCTCCGCAATCGCCGCCAGCGCCTTCACATCCTTGGGAAAGCAGGAGCCGCCGAAGCCGATCCCGGCATCAAGGAAGTGTGCGCCGATCCGGCGATCGAGGCCCATGCCTTCGGCCACGATCTTGACGTCCGCCCCGACCCGTTCGGCGATCCGCGCGATCTCGTTGATGAATGAGATCCGGGTGGCAAGGAAGGCGTTCGAGGCGTACTTGATCATCTCGGCGGTGTAGATGTCGGTGATCAGGATCGGCGCATCGAGCGACTCATAGAGCTTTGCCACCCTGTCCGCAATGCTCTGTTCATGAGCTCCGATCACGACCCGGTCGGGATTCATGAAGTCCTGGATCGCGGAGCCCTCGCGAAGAAACTCGGGGTTCGATGCGACGGACGCCACGTGCTTGCCGTTGTGGCGGGCCACGATCTCCGAGACAAGGTCGCCGGTGCCGATCGGAACGGTCGACTTGTTGACGATGACGAGGGGACCCGCCATGGCATCGGCGATCGCCCCGGCGGCACTCTCGACGGCGCTGACATCGGCCCAACCGCCCTCACCCTCCGGCGTCCCAACCGCAAGGAAGGCGAACTCTGCGCCGGCGACCGCTTCCTGGTAGGCGGTGGTGAACGATAGCCGGCCAGCCCTTGTGTTCCGTTCCACAAGCTCCCGCAGCCCTGGCTCATAGAAGGGGATCCGGTTCTGCTGGAGCTGCTCCACCTTGCCCTGGTCGATATCCACCACAGCGACCTCGTTGCCGAGGTCGGAGAGACAGGCGGCGGTCGTTAGACCGACGTAACCGGCTCCGACGATCGCTAGTCTGCTCAAGGCGGGGAGATTATCTCAACCAGCGAGCGGTAGCCATCGATCGTCTGCCGGGCGGTTTCCTTCCAGGTGAATTGTGCTGCCTGGGCGAGCCCCTTCCGGATGAGCTCGGCCCGCCGACCCGGGTCGAGGACGAGCTCGGCGGCCGCACTGCCGAGCGCCTCGGAGTCGCCGTTCGGGACCAGCATCCCGGCCTCCCCGACCACCTCCGGGATGCTTGAGTTGCGGTAGGCCACGACCGGGCAACCGCAGGCCATCGCTTCCAGCGCCGGAAGCCCAAACCCTTCGTAAAGGCTCGGGAAGAGCATGCAAGCGCCCGCCGAAAGGAGGTCGACCAGCTCTGCCTCGGAGACGTGGCCGAGCATGCGGGCGCCCCCCATGTCGGTCGGCGCCTGGCGGCCCGGAACACCGGCCACGACGAGCTCGCCCGCAGCGCCGGAGGCGGTCGCGGTCCGCCATGCTCGCAGCAGCCCGCGCGGGTCCTTGCGAACGTCGAGCGCACCCACAAAGAGGTAGTAACGACCGGTCACTCCCCAGCGCCTTTGGACCCTCTCCGCCGCTCCCGGCCGGGGGACGAAGGCGGGGTCAACCCCCTCGTAGACGACCCTGACGCGCGAGTCCTCCGCACGCGCGATTTTCAGCAGGTCCTTCCTGGTCGACTCGGAAACGGCAAAGATCAGCTCGGCCCTCGGCAGGAGGCGGCGCGCGACCCGGTGGCGGAGGCGCTCGCCCAGCATCCGCCAGCCGCCAAAGGCCCAGGGCACCAGATCGTGGACGGTGACGGCCACGGGGCAGGGCGCGCTGCTCGGCAGGCTCAGGGTCAGGGCGTGGTAGAGGGCCGGCCGGATCCGCGCCAGGTCGGCGCGGAGTGCAATGGCGTCCTCATAGCCGGCGAACCGCCCGTGGGACTTCCGGCGAACCCTGTGAATGGTCGTGACGGCCGCTGGAAGATCCACCGGCCCCAGCTCCTCATCGACCAGTGCCGAGTATTCAAAGCCCGCGTCGCTCAATGCCCGCGTCAGCCCGCGAGCGTAGGTGCCGATTCCACGGTCGGCGCTGGGACCCTGAAGGCAACGCACATCGAGGAGGACCTCCCTCCGCTGCCTGGGGGCTGCCAAAGAACCCGGCGAAGCTTTAGGCGCTCGTCGCCGGACGCGCCTGGAGGTGAGCCCTGGGATCGAGCCCCTCAAGCGCCAGGTCTGACTCCAGCATCTCCCGGATCATCTGCTCAAAGCCGATCGTCGGCTCCCAGCCGAGGGTCCTGCGCGCCTTGGTCGAATCACCCTGGAGGTCGTCCACCTCGGAGGGCCTGATGTACGCCTGATCGATCACCACGTACTTCTGCCAGTCGAGGCCCACCATCTCGAACGCGGTGGATACCAGCTCGCGGACCGTCCTGTGCTCGCCGGTCGCGATGACGAAATCGTCTGCCTCGTCCTGCTGAAGCATCAGCCACATGGCCCGGACGTAATCACGGGCATCGCCCCAGTCTCGCCGAGCCTCGAGGTTGCCGAGCTTCAGCTTCTCCTCCCGCCCGGAGAGGATCTGCGCGACGCCGCGGGTGACCTTGCGGGTCACGAAGTTCTCGCCTCGGCGCGGCGACTCGTGGTTGAAGAGGATGCCGCTGCAGGCGAACATGCGGTGCGCGGCGCGGTAGTTGACCGTCATCCAGTGTGCGTAGAGCTTTGCGATGGCGTACGGGCTGCGGGGGTGGAACGGCGTGTCCTCGTTCTGGAGGGGCGGCGAGCTCCCGAACATCTCGGAGCTCGAAGCCTGGTAGAAGCGGGCGGGCAGGCCGGCGGTGCGGATGGCCTCGAGGATGCGCGTGACGCCAATGGCGACGGCGTCGCCCGTGTACTCCGGCTGATCGACGGAGATGTGGACGTGGCTCTGCGCGGCCAGGTTGTAGACCTCGTCGGGGCGGATCTGCTTGACCAGGCGGTTGAGGCCGCCGGAGTCAGTCATATCGCCGTAATGGAGGGTGAACCTCGGCCGGCCGCCGTCGGCGGGGTTCGCGTGGGACAGGTGGTCGATCCGGCTCCGGTTCAAAGAAGAGGTGCGACGCACGACCCCGTGCACCTCGTAGCCCTTCTCGAGCAGCAGCTCGGCGAGGTAGGAACCGTCCTGGCCGGTGATGCCGGTTACGAGCGCACGTCGAGCCACTGTCGCAGTCTAATTGACCGGTCTTGGCGGCCGGCCGGACTCCGGTCAGGGCACCTCGACGGGCCGGTAGTTCCGCTTGTAGAACTCCCAGTATTCGCCGTTGCGCAGCGGTCGCCACCACCTCTCGTTCTCGCGGTACCAGCGGACCGTGCGCTCCATCCCTTCCCGGAAGCCGACCTCGGCGGACCAGCCGAGCTCCTCCGCTGCCTTGTGCACATCGAGGGCGTAGCGATAGTCGTGGCCGGCGCGGTCCATGACCCGGCTGACCTTTGCTTCCGCCAGGCCCGTCAGCTCCACCACCGCGTCGGCCACCTCGTTGCCGCTGGTCTCAGTGCCGGTGCCGAGGTTGTAAGCCTCGCCCGGAACGCCTCGGTGGAGCGCAGCGTCGATGCCACGGCAATGGTCCTCGACGTAGATGTAGTCCCGCACCGCGCTGCCGTCGCCGTAGATCGGCAGCTCCATCCCGTCGAGCGCATTGGTGATGAAGAGCGGCACGATCTTCTCGGGGAACTGGTTCGGCCCGTAGTTGTTGCTGCCCCTGGTGACGATGAGAGGCAGGCCATGGCTGACCTGGTAGGACCAGGCGAGGAGCTCGCCACCCGCTTTGCTTGCGCTGTAAGGGCTGCGCGGCCGGAAGGCGTCGGTCTCCCGCGAGCGCCCCTCGGCGACATCGCCGTAGACCTCGTCGGTTGAGACCAGGAGGAAGATCTCGTGGCCATGCTTGCGCGCCGCCTCCGCCAGCACCCCCGTCCCGAGGACATCGGTGACCACGAAGGCGAAGGGGTCGAGCAGGCTCCGGTCGACGTGCGTTTCGGCGGCGAAGTTCACGATCGCGTCGACTTGGCGGGCGAGGTGGTCGACCATCTCGCCGTCGGCGATGTCGCCCCGGACGAAGCGGTAGCCGGCGGTCCCTTCGAGCTCAACGAGGTTGGCCGGGTTGCCCGCGTAGGTGAGCTTGTCGAGGACGGTGATCTCGACCTCGGGGCGGGTCCGGCGAAGAAGCTTGACGAAGTGGCTGCCGATGAAGCCGGCCGCTCCGCAGACGAGCAACCGCCTGAGCTGGCGCTCTTTCACGTGATCTTCGGCCAGGCCGTCCAGTCGTAGCCGATGGACTCGTCGTCATGCGCCAGGCGCCCCTCGTCCTCCGGGTTGTAGACGTTCGAGGTCACGTACAAGAGATGGCTGAGCTCCAGGGCGCGACACCCGTGCGCCACCCCGGGCGGGATCTTGAGGCAGCGGGCGAAACGGTCGCCGAGGAAGAGTTCCACCAGCTCACCCTTGGTCGGCGAGTCGGGGCGGAGGTCATAGAGGGCGACCTTGAGCGAGCCGATCGCATACCACCAGTCGGTCTGCTCCCGGTGGTGGTGCCAGGCCTTGGCCGAGCCGGGGTACATCAGGGCATGGCTCCATTGGCCGAAGTGGCCGAAGAAGCCGTCCGTCTCGCGGATGATCTCGCGGAAGAAGCCGCGCTCGTCCGCATGCGTCGCCAGCTCCTTGATCTCGACCCCCGCAATCATCTCGACTCGCTCAGCTCCTTGTTGGCGCCATGGCCGCGGACGAAGTCGTTGACCTCGTAATAGGCGTCGATCGACTCGCCGCCATCGCCCCAGAATCCTTCCAGGACGTCGTACTCCATCTGCTTCAGGTCAACGTAATGGTTGTTGACGTCGGTGATCTCCAGCTCGCCGCGCTTCGAAGGTTCGAGGGTGGGTATCACCTTGAAGACGTCCGAAGGGTAGAAGTAGATGCCTGTCACCCCGTAGGCGCTGGGTGGGTCCTCCGGCTTTTCGACGATCCGGACGACCCGTCCCTGGGGGTCCAGCTCGGGGACGCCGAGATGCTTGAGGTGCTGGGGATCAGCAACCCGGCTCAGGAGGATCCGCGCTCCCGCCACCTGCTTCTCGAAACGCTCGACCGCGGAGCGGAACGTGAACTCGACCACGTTGTCGGCAAGCATCACCACCATCCGGTCGGAGCCCACGAACCTCTCTGCCAGCCCGAGTGCCTCGGCGATGCCGCCGGGCTTCTCCTGGTAGGCATAGAAGAGGCGCTCGATCCCGTGGTCGTGTCCGTTCCCAAGGAGCCGGAGGAATTCGCCGGCATGCGTGCCCCCGGTGACGAGCATCAGATCGGTGACCCCGCCCTTGACGAGGGCCTCGATGGCGTAGCTGATCATCGGGCGGTCGAAGATCGGCAGCAGGTGCTTGTTCGTTATCCGCGTCAACGGGTGCAGGCGGCTGCCGGTTCCCCCTGCCAAGATCACGCCCTTCAAATCACCCAGATTCTCGCAGAGCCGCACGACGCGCAGCTTCGAGCGATGCCGCCACCCCAACCAAGTGCGGTGCGAATTGGGGTGAACCCCTTGATCTTGTGGCAAACTGCGGCTGCAATGCCGACCGCCTGGCCCCGGGCGATCCTCCACGTTGATCTCGACGCCTTCTACACGTCGGTCCACCAGCGCGATGACGAGTCGCTGCGCGGCAAGCCGATGGTGGTGGCGGGCGCCTCCAAGCGCGCGGTCGTGATGGGTGCTTCGTACGAGGCGCGCGCCTTCGGCATCCACTCGGCGATGCCGCTCTTCGAAGCGCTCGCGCTCTGCCCGACGCTGGTCGTGGTCCGCCCGGCCTCGAGCCGCTACCGGGAGGCCAGCCGTACCCTCCACGCCGTGTTCCGGCGCTTCGCGGCGCCGGAGAAGATCGAGGGCGTCTCGCTCGACGAGGCGTACATCGACGTCACCGCCCGGAGCCGCCATGGCACGACCACGCCGGAGGACATCGCGCGCCAGATCAAGTTCATGATCCGCAACGAGGTCCACCTGACCGCCAGCGTCGGGGTCGCCGTCGGCAAGGTGGTGGCCAAGATCGCCTCGGAGTCGCGCAAGCCCGACGGGCTGGTCGTGGTGCCGCCGGAGACCGAGGCCGAGTTCATGGCCCCGATGCCCGTCGGCGCCCTGACCGGGGTCGGCCCGAAGACCGAGGAGCGGCTCCGGATGATGGGCATCCGCCGGGTCGGCGACCTCGCCGATTACGACACCCAGCGGCTGGTCCAGGCGCTCGGCAGCGGGGGCGCGGTGCTCCAAAAGCTCGCCCAGGGCAAGGACCGCTCGCCGGTGGATGGGACCAAGCCGCCCAAGACCATCAGCGCGGAGATCACCTTCGAGGAGGACGTCTCCGACCGCGATCGGATCGAGGACGCCGTCAAGGAGCTGACCGAGCGGCTGGCGGTGCGCCTCCGCGAGGCCGGCGTCAAGGCGAAGACCGTCTACGTCAAGGTGAAGCTGCCGGACTTTCGCCTGGTGAGCCGCCAGGTGAGCCGGACGAGCGCGACCGACGACGGCGACGTGATCTTCCGCGCGGCACGTTCGGCGCTGGAGAAGTCCCACCTGGAGTCCCGGCCGGTTCGGCTGATCGGGGTCGGGCTGTCCGGCCTCGAGCATCCCCACCCCGAGCTCCAGATGTCGCTGTTTGATTGAGGCCGCCGGCCTCCATCGAAGAGCGGTCGATCTGCGGGCGCGGCGGCAAAGCGCTGACGACGTCGGCCACCGTCCGCCAGCCGAAGCGCTCCACGCCACGCCGCACCAGCTCCCGGAGGACGGCCGCGGTCGCCTGGGCGTCCCCCAGAGCCGCGTGGACGGGTTCGATCTTGATCTCCAGCGCCTCGACTAGGCGGGCCAGGCCCGGGGTCTGACCGGGTGGCCACTCGAGGACCAGGCGGGCGAGCGCTGTGGTGTCGACCACCGGGTGCTCGAGCGGCTTGGAAAGGCCGCGGCCGAGGATCCAGGTGTCGAAGGCGTCGTGGCTGTGCTCGACCAGCACCGTCCCCCGGGCGAAGTGGAGGAAGGCGCGTCGCGCGTCTGAGAACTGCGGAGCGTCGATCAGCATCTCGCGCCCGATCAGGTGCCTGCGCTTGGCATAGGGGTTGATCGGCGCCCGGCTGTGGACCAGGGTGTCGAAGAGGCCCAGCGATCCGCTCAGCCGGAAGCGCTCGGCGCCGATCTCGAGGACCAGGAACGGTCGATTCCCGGTGGTCTCGATGTCCACCGCGACGAACTCAGCCTCCGTCAGCGGCGTTTCGGGGCTGACCGCGGCAAGTTCATCCTCCTCGGCCACGGGCTCCCACTCCACCAGCTCCAGCGCCCCCCGGGGCTTGAGGCGCAGCGGTCGCTCGGATGGTTCGGCCACGTCTCATCGTAAGATCAAATCGTCAATGGCCCCCCGCAAGCGGATTCTGAGCGGCATGCGGCCGACGGGACGCTTCCACCTCGGCAACTACTACGGCGCCGCTCGGAACTGGGTCCAGCTCCAGGACGAGTACGACTGCTACTACATGGTCGCCGACTACCACGGCCTGACGAGCCAGCCCCATGCCGCGGCCTTCGAGCGCGACCTGATCGACCTCGCCGCGGACATGATGGCGGTGGGCGTCCGGCCGGAGTCGATCTACCTCCAGTCGTCCGTCCCCGAGGTGGCCGAGCTCTTCCTCCTCTTCACCATGGTCACCCCCTACGGCTGGGTCCAGCGGGTGCCCACCTTCAAGGAGATGGCCCGCCAGCAGCCCGACAACGTGAACATGGGGCTCTTCAGCTACCCGGTCCTACAGGCGGCGGACATCCTGCTGGTGAAGGGGGACGCGGTGCCGGTGGGCCAGGACCAGGACGCCCACATCGAGATGGCCCGGGAGACCGCGCGCCGCTTCAACCGCCTCTACGGCAGAGTCTTCCCCGAGCCGGCCACCCTCCGGACCGAGACCCCCAAGATCCTCGGCACCGACGGCAGGGCCAAGATGTCGAAGTCCCTCGGAAACATCGTTGGGGTCACCGCCGAACCCGAGGTGATCCGCAAGCAGGTGCTTTCAATGGTCACCGACACCCGGCGGGCGTACCTCTCTCAGCCCGGGCATCCCAAGAGCTGCAACGTCGACTCGCTCTACAAGATCTTCTTCCCGGACGATTGGCAGCACTACTGGGACCTCTGCCGCAAGGCCGAGATCGGCTGTCACGAGAAGAAGAAGATCCTCGCGGAGCGGATCATCGAGACCTTCGCCCCCTTCCGGCAGGCGCGGGCGGAGCTTTCCGACGAAGCGGTCAAGCGCCACCTCGCCGATGGGTCGAGGCGAGCCCGGGAAGTGGCTCGTGCCACCGTGGCAGAGGCCCGGTCGGCGGTCGGCCTGCTGCCCGGCCTGTGATATTTTTCAGATTGTTTCAATTCGCCTGAGAGGAGGCCCGCGGGAATCAGCACCAGCCACGTCGACGAAGTCCCACGGATGGGGGTCAACCCCAACGTATCCCGTCGCACCTTCCTCACCTGGTACATGGCTGGGCTCATGACCGCCACCGTGGTGGCCGGGTTGGCCCCGATCCTGGTCTTCATCTGGCCGCCCTCCCCGGCGGGCGAGAAGATCGGCGACGTCAAGGTCACTCCCGACACGCCGTTGACCCAGCTGGCAGAGAACGACGCCCTTCGCTTCAACGCGCCCCAGAACTCCGGCTTCCTGATGCTCGACGGCGGGGGCGCCAACTTCAAGGACGGCCGGGCCTACGCCGGCTACGCGGTCAAGAGCGCCGGCCAGACCCGCTACTACGCCGTTACCTGCAGCCACCTGGGCTGCTCGGTCAACTTCAACAAGGACTCCCAGCACTTCGAGTGCCCCTGCCACGGATCGCGATTCTCGATCGACGGCAAGGTCACCCATGGGCCGGCGGCCTTCCCGCTCTCCCACCTCCAGGTGACCGAGCAGGGCGGCTCACTTCTGGTCCACGGGTTCACGGACCAGGGCTGAGAGAACATGGCGATCCCGACCCCACGCGACGTGCAGTTGGCGGTGGTCGACTGGCTCGACTCCCGCTTCCCCTTCACCGAGACCGTCGACGAGGCCCTGACCCAGCGCGTCCCGAACTTCGCCAACGCCTTCTACTACTGCTTCGGCGGGATGGTCTTCATCCTCATCGTGCTGCAGATCGTGACGGGAATCTTCCTGTCGTTCTACTACGTGCCCGACGCAGCCGGCATCCCGGCACCCGCGTATACGTCGGTGAACTTCATCACCAACCACGTCTACCTCGGCTGGCTGATCCGCGGCGTCCACTTCTGGGGCGCCAACCTGCTGATCGTGATGGTCGTCCTCCACATGGCCCGGGTCTACTGGACCGGCTCCTACCGCGCCCCCCGCGAGCTGAACTGGATGGTCGGCATCGCGATGATGTTCATCGTCCTCGTCTTCTCCCTGACCGGTTACCTGCTGCCCTGGGACACCAAGGCCTACTGGGCGACCGCGGTCACCCTCCAGGTCGCCGGCAGCCCGCCTCCGATCGGCCCGCTCGACATCGGCAGCTGGATCAAGACCCTGCTCCAGGGTGGCCCGGTGGTCGGCCCCTCGACACTGCAGCGGTTCTTCACGATCCACGTCTTCCTGCTCCCGGCTTTGATCCTCCTGCTGATGTACGTCCACTTCCGCCTGATCCGGCAGCACGGCATCTCGGAGCCCCTGTGAGAATGAGCAAGCAGACCCTCTTCAAGGGACCCGGCGCGGAGGCCGCGGTCGAGCTCCCCTACCAGCCCGACGTCGACCTGCCGCCGCGGCGGACCGAGCTGCCGGTCGGCATCGACCACCCGGCCTATCCCGTGCTCGTCGGCCTGGCCCTCTTCCCCATCCTGATGGGCGCCCCCGGCTACCACCTGGCCGAGGACATGCCCGACGACGAGACCCACCCCTTCTACCCGGACCACTTCTGGCCCTATCCGATCATCGCCGTCGTGATCCTGGCCACCGCGGGCCTGATGGCCGCCTTCGTCCAGCAGAACCTGCTGCTCGAGGCCTCGGCCGACCCGCGCCAGATCGTCATCCCTCGGCCGGACTGGTACTTCCTCTTCCTCTTCGAGTTCCTGAAGACGGGGCCGGAGATTATCACCGCCCTCGTCATCCCGCCGCTGATCCTGATCTGGCTGCTCGTCTTCCCCTTCATCGACCAGGGCATCGGGCCCGTCATCGCGCGCCGGATGGGTTGGCCGCGCTGGGTGGTGCCCGGCCATAACTGGATCACCGGGACGGCCTTCTGTCTCTTCATCGCGTGGATCCTCGGCCTCACCTTCTTCGCCCTCGGCGGGCCGAACTTCTGCATCCCCTGGCCGTTCTTCGGCATCGGGAGCCTCTGCGGGGCCTAAGGCAAGAGGGGGCGGGCCCCCTCTTCCGAAACTCCCCCATGCCGGACTGCGAACGGCATGCCGAAAGGAGTCGCCGGTGATCGCTCTTCGGTAGGTGGTCAGCGCCTCTCGAATGGGCGTGAGGGCGGGGTCTTCGGGGTGGGACTTCAGCAGGGCCTCGGCGGCGGTCGCCAGGTTCTCGGCCAGGGACGCCGCCAGGGCCGTGCGTTCGAGTTCGCGGCGGACGTTGTTGAAGGCTACGCGGCTCCGCCCTCCGGTGACCCCGCCCGGGCCCTCGCTCGCCGCCACCGTCAGCCCTTCTCGGTCACGCGGTATTCCAGGTACTTGCCCAGCAGCAGGCGCGTGTGCGCCTCGAGGGCCGGAAGCACCGAGAGGACGAGGCCGACCACCGGGTAACTGAAGTACTGGAGGAAGACCAGGAAGCGCCGGGCGGGATGCCACTCGGGCGGCGGCGGCGGCAGCAGCTTGTACTCGAGCCAGATCAGCCCGATCACGGTCGAGGTCGTCACGGTCAGGATCAGGCTCGAGTAGAGCCAGAGGTTCTGGCCCAGGTCGGTGATCGAGAAGTCGGTGCTGACCCAGATCGGGATCGAGGCCCCGAAGAGCAGGAACACGGGCAGGAAGATCCAGTTCAGGTGGTTCAGGAAGAGGTTCATGAAGCGGACCACTCGGAGCCGGAGCGGGATCTCGGGGTGCTTGGGGAGCCGCTCCAGCACGTAGGGCACGTCGGTGATCCCCCAGGCCCACCGCTTGATCTGGTTGTACTGGCTGGCGTGACTGGCGGCGTAGTCCCGGCCGATCGGCGAGTCGCCGTAGATGGGCAGCCAGACCGATTTCATCTGGAACCGCTCGCCGAAGCGGAAAAAGGCCTTCCAGTAGAAGCGGGAGTCCTCCGGGATCACGTCCTTGTCCCAGTAGCCGACCTCGTGCACGAACTCCAGGGTGCAGGTGTAGGAGGAGAAGGCGACCAGGCGGTGCTTGCGGGTGTGGAGGAACATCTGCCACTGCGAGGTGCTGCCGGACACGACCCGGACCGCCGTCGGCACCTTCCAGATGTTGTTGTGGAAGAGCGGCACCGGCTGCCAGATGGTGGTGTCGCGCCCTGGCTCGAGGGCGTGGTGGTAACTGATCCAGGCGAAGTACTGGGGGTGGACCCGATAGTCGGAGTCGAGGTCGGTGCAGAGGACCTGGCTCAGGTCGTAGCCCTCCTCGGTCAGCTGCCGGACCATCCAGCGGCCACCCCAGTTCATCGCCGCCGACTTGCCGACCACGATGCCGGGCTCGAGGGGATCCTTGATGTGATGGAAGCCGGCCACCCGGTCCCCGAACTTGGCCTTGAGCCGGGCGACGTTCTCCCAGCCCGGTTTGTCCGTCTCCCGGGTGATGATCCCGATCAGCTTCCGCTCGGCCGGGTAATTGGAGTCCACGATCGCCTGGCAGGTCGCCTCGAGGACGTGATAGGGCTCGGTATAGGTCGGGATGATGCAGAGGTGGTAGTAGTCGAGCGGCCTTTCGGCCCCCGGCGCCAGCTCGGCTTCCCGGCAGCGCTCCCACCAGTCGATCGCCATGTCGCGCCGCATCCGCCGGTAGGTGGTGAGGATGCCCCCGATGACGAGGAAGGAGCGCATGAACCAGTAGCAGTCGAAGATCAGCACCCCGATCGCCACGAAGAAGGCGCCGTTGACGCCGAAGACGATCGGGATCCAGGCGGGGCTCAGCAGCATGACCCAAGTGATCAGGCCGGGCGTCGCCTCGAAGAGCCGGTAGAGCCCCTGCCGGACCGGGCTCCGCGGTGCGGCAACCGCCATCTCAGCCATCCACTGCCGATTCTTTCAGGAATAGACGGGCGAGGCTCCTCGCTTCTAGTGGACAGATCCTGAGGAGGTATTCACCCAACTGTGAGCGACATGAAGCACTACGACGACAACGACTTCTCGAGCACCGTGCTAACCAGCGGCAAGCCGGTCCTGGTCGACTTCTACGCGGACTGGTGCGGCCCCTGCAAGATGATGGCCCCGGTGATCGAGCAGATCGCCGGCGAGTACGGCGATCGCGTCGAGGTCGGCAAGCTCGACACCGACGCCAACCCCGAGGTCGCGATGCGGTACCAGGTCATGGGCATCCCCACCCTGGGCCTCTTCAGCGGCGGCGCGATGGTCGACCGGCTGGTCGGCTACCCGGGACCGGTCGGAATCAAGAGCTGGCTCGACCGGGCCCTGGCCAAGACCGCGGTCGCCTAGCGGCCGGCCCCCAACCGCCCGCGGACGGCCGCTAGCATGGCCGTATGCGGGGGCGCGGGAGCTCTGGATCGGGATGATGCGCTCCACACGAATCAGACCGGGTGGATTTCGTGTTTTCTGACCGTGGCCCGAAAGGCCCCCGTGGCGAACAATTCAGCGTGGAACTTACTGCGCCGATTTCTTTCCAACCAGAGGAGGGGCATCCATGGGTCTTGCAACCGAGAGCGTGAGCTCTACCAAGCCGGCCGAGGTGATCGAGCGGGCACGTCGGGCCGGCGTCCTGGTCGTCGACGTCCGCTTCGTCGACCTCCCCGGCACCTGGCAGCACTTCAGCCTGCCGCTCGAGGAGCTGGACGAGTCCAGCTTCAGCGAGGGGCTCGGCTTCGACGGATCCAGCATCCGCGGCTTCCAGGCCATCAACGAGAGCGACATGCTCCTGCTGCCGGACCCCGAGACGGCGACCATCGACCCCTGCCTGCGGATCCCCACCCTCTTCCTGATCTGCGACATCGTCGACCCGATCACCCGCAAGCCCTACAGCCGCGACGCGCGCTACGTGGCCCGCAAGGCGGAGGCCTACCTGGCCAAGACCGGCATCGCCGACACCGGCTATTTCGGGCCCGAGGCGGAGTTCTACATCTTCAACAGCCTCCGCTTCGACCAGAACATGTTCAGCGGCTACTACTTCATCGACTCCGAGGAGGGGATCTGGAACAGCGGCAGCAACGGCACCCCCAACCTCGCCAACCGGCCGCGGGCGAAGGAGGGCTACTTCCCCGTCCCCCCGACCGACCGGCTCCAGGACCTCCGCTCCGAGATGATGCTAAAGCTGAACGAGGCCGGCTGCCGGGTCGAGGTCCAGCACCACGAGGTCGGCACCGCCGGCCAGGCCGAGATCGACATGCGCTTCGACACCCTGGTCTCGATGGGCGACAAGGTGATGAAGTACAAGTACATCATCAAGAACATCGCCGCCCAGAACGGGTACGTGGCGACCTTCATGCCGAAGCCGCTCTTCCAGGACAACGGGTCCGGGATGCACGTCCACCAGAGCCTCTGGAAGGACGGGGTCAACTTGATGTTCGATGCCGACGGCTACGCCGGACTCAGCCGGATGGCCATCCACTACATCGGCGGCCTGCTCAAGCACGCGCCCTCCCTCCTCGCCTTCTGTGCCCCGACCACCAACTCCTACCGGCGGCTGGTGCCGGGATATGAGGCGCCGATCAACCTGGTCTACTCGAAGCGCAATCGGTCCGCCTGCGTGCGGATCCCGATGTACTCGGACAACCCGAAGGCGAAGCGGATCGAGTTCCGGTCGCCGGACCCGACCGCCAACCCCTACCTGGCGATGGCCGCCCTCCTGATGGCCGGCCTCGACGGGATCAAGAACAAGATCGAGCCCCCCAAGCCGCTCGACAAGGACATCTACGAGCTGGAGGGCGCCGAGAAGGCCGCCATCCAATCAGTGCCCGGTTCTCTCCAGGAGGCGCTGGCGGCTCTCAAGGCCGACCACGACTACCTGCTCGAGGGAGGGGTCTTCACGAAGGACCTGATCGAGACCTGGATCGACTACAAGATGAAGCGGGAGGTCGAGCCGGTGGCGCTGCGCCCCCATCCCTGGGAGTTCTACCTCTACCACGACGCCTAACCCAGATCGATGGTTCAGAGGCCTCCGCCCGGCTCGCGGGGGCCTCTGCTCTGGGCCCTGTCATTCCGCCGCCGGCCCACCGCCGGAGAAGCGCGACGGCGCAAGAAAAGGGCCACCGGGAAAGTTTGTCGAGCATGGTCGCTCTTCCCCTCCAGGCTCATGAAACATTCCGGGAAACCTGCGCCACCTGTCGCCAGGAGTCCGACGCGGGGAGCTCGCTGCACTACGTCCCGTGGGGCGATCGCATGGCGGCGGGCCGCTGGCTCTGCTTCGACTGCCTGATGACCCTCTTCCGGCTCGACACCCAGAGCCTGATGGAGCAGCGGCGCGGTGGCCGCGCGCGCCTCCGAATCGCCACCTAGCGAGCCGCGGGCGCAGGGTTACCGGCTGTTCGTCGTTGATATAAGCACACGGACTCCACGGACTCTACGTCCCAGCAACCGAGGTGAAACACAAGTGGTACTCGTCCTGATACTCGAACTGCACGACCTGCTCCAGAAGGGGTGGAACAGCTGGAACGCCTGGCAGCGCTCCACCGCCAATCGCCCAATCGGCCCCGTCCGCCGGCAGCCGGGGGACACCCTGGCACCGACCGCCTAGCAGCCAGCCGCCGGCCGGAACCGGCTTACTTGCCGGTTTCGGCCGAGGGCGCCGCGGCGATCATCGAGCGCAGGGCCTGGGCCGCGCCCAGCAACGCCGCCGACTCGTAAGGAACCAGCACCGTCGCGTTGTCGCTCTGGGCGAACTTGCTCAGGGTCTCCAGCTGGAGAATCGCCAACAGCGGCGCGTCGGGGTTGCCGGCGTGGATCGCCTGGTACACGGTCGCGATCGCCTGCCCGCGGCCCTCGGCCTCGAGAATGGCAGCCTGCCTCTGGCCCTCGGCGCGGAGGATCTGGGACTGCCGCTCACCCTCGGCCGACTTGATGACGGCCTGCTTCTGTCCCTCGGCCACGTTGATGGCTGACTGCTGCGCCCCTTCCGATTGCAGGATTGAGGCCCGCTTTTCCTGGTCGGCCGTTTTCTGGAGCGCCATCGCGTTGAGGATCGGCTGCGGCGGCAGGATGTCGACGATCTCGATCCGGTTGATCCGGATGCCCCACTTGTCGGTGACCGACTCCATCTGGACCTGGAGCTGGGCGTTGATCTGCTCGCGCTGGCTCAACGCGTCGTCGAGGCTCAGCGAGCCGAACACGGCACGGAGGGTCGTCCGCGAAAGCTGGTCGACGGCGACGAAGTAGTTGCTGACCTCGAAGAGCGCCTTCTGAGGATCTACCACCTGGCTGAAGATGGTCGCGTTGACGGCGACCGACACGTTGTCCTTGGTGATCACGTCCTGCCGGTCGCCGGTCCTCGGCGTCTCCCGCACGTCGACCAGCACGATCACGTCGAGGTAGGGGATCAGGAAGGTGATGCCGGCCGGGCGGACCGAGTGGTACTCACCGAGCCGCTTGACGACTCCAATGGTGCCCTGCTGGATCACGACCACCGTCCTGACCAGGGTCACGATCGCGAGGATCACGATCAGGACGAAGACACTCAGAGCGATGACAGGACCCACTTGGCTTCCCTCCCTACTTCTGCACCACCAGGGTGGCGCCCTGGATCTCGATGACGATGACGGTCGACTCGGCCGCGATCGGCTTGCCGTCGGCGCTGACGGCCGGCCAGCTCTCCCCTGCGACCTGGACGTGGCCGCGGTCGTTGCGGCCCTCGATCGGTTCGACCATGACCCCGGTCTGGCCGATCATGCCCCGGGCGCCGGAGACCACCCGCGGCCTCCGCCGCCTGACGACGGCCGGCCGCACCAGAGCGACGCCCGCGATCGAGATGATGAGGAAGACGAGGGCCTGGACGATGACGTTCGCCCCGAGCAGCGCAGCCACGGCCGCCGCGATCGCACCGACCGCCAGGAAAGCGGCATAGAAGGCCACCGACGCGACCTCCACGACGGCCATGCCGAGAGCGACCGCTACCCAGGCGACTACCACTTGCTTTCTCTAGCTTCCTGCGCGCCGAGTTTAGTCGTCTGGTCCTTCGCCCTGCTGAAGACCTGATAGTGAGGCTGTGGGTTTTGCCGTTACATCCCGAGCATGCTCCGGGCCCGGAGGGCGATCGCGATCGCCACCCGGGTCTCGGGGTCGTCGAGCTTCACTCCGCTGATCGTCTCGATCCGCTCGAGCCGGTAGGACATCGAATTGACGTGGATGCCGAGGTCCCGGGCGGCGGCCCGGCGCACCCAGCGGGCGGCGGCGAGCGCCTCGAGCGTCTCCAGCAGCGGCGTCTCCCGCGACTCGGCGTACTTCAGCAGCGGGCCCAGCACCTCGCCGACGAAGCGCCGGAGGGCATCCGGGCTCTGGACCTCGAGCAGGAGCCGGAACGCGCCCAGCGAACGGTAGGAGGTGATCTTGCCCCGCATCCCACCGCGCCGGGCCAGCCGGAGCGCCTGCCGGGCCTCGTGGTGGGAGCGGGCCAGCTCGGCGACCGATTCGGCCAGGTTGCCGATCCCCATCGACGCGGTGCCCGGCCGGAGCAGTGGGGCGGCCGCGGCGTGGAGCTGCTCGGCAAGCCGCTCGGCGGTGCCCAGGTCGGGCGCCACCTCCTCGCTCAGCAGCACCACCGCGGACGAGGAACGGGTCAGGGTCAGCGCGCCGCCGAGGCGGCGGCGGGCGAGGTCGGTCAACGCCGCGTGGATCCGGTCCTGCCGGCCGCGCGCGGCCATCTCGGCCTCCGACGCGGGGTCGTCGGGCTCGAGGACGACCACCCAGGCGCGGCGCGGCAGCCGGTGCCCGAGCCGCTCCGCCTGGCGGGCGAGCCGCTCCGCCTCGGGCCCGTCGAGGCCGCCGGCGAGAAGCTCCTCGACCAGGTCACCGCGCAGGCGGCGCTCGACCTCCGCCGCGGCGCGCTCTTTCGACATCTCGAGCGCGAGCACGGTCGAACCGTGCTGGAGAGCGCGCAGGCGGCCGTCGGCATCGTCGGCGCCGGCTGCCGGCACGGCCACCACGAGGAAGCCGAGCAGATCGGTCCCCGCCCGGACCGGGACGACGTCCAGCTCGCGGGCCGACCTGCCGGCGGTGAGCCGGGCCTCGAGCGGTCCGTGCTCGCGAAGCAGCTCGGCGGGGAGGTGCAGGCGGGCGGGAAGCGCGTCCCCCTCCTCCGCCCCGCTCCGGACCCGGAAGCCGTCGATCGAGTAGAGCCCCGCCCGGCCCCCGGCGAGGCTGCCGACGGCGTCGAGGATGGCCGGGATGCCGGCACCGTCGAGCGAGAGCTGGGTGAAGCGGCCGTGGATCTCGTGGGAGAGCCGGATCTCGGCCAGCTGGGCCTCCAGCCGCCGCTGCAGCTCCATCCGCTCGAGGATGCCGGCGACCTGCCCGGCGATCGCCCTCAGGAAGTCGATGTCGGCGGGGATGAACTCGCGCTCCTCGGCGCTCTGCACGTTGAGCACCCCGACCAACCGGTCACCAGCCTCGATCGGCACCGAGAGCATGGATTTGAACCGCTTCTGGTCGACCCCGGGGATCCATTTGAAGCGCCCGTCGGCGCTGACATCGCGCACGGCAAGGGGCTCGCGGTGCTGCGCCACCCAGCCGGTGATGCCGGCTCCGAAGCGGAGGTGGGCGCGGCCGACCATCGATGGGTTGAGGCCGTTGGTCGCCGCCAGGGCCAGCTGCTCGCCCTCCGGCCCGGCCAGATAGAGCGAGCAGACGTCGATCGCCATCGCGGAGGTGGTCTCCCGGATGATCAGCTCCACCAGCTCGCCCGGCTTTTGCGCCGTGGCCGCCTCTTGGGCGAGGCGCTGCAGGAAGTCGAGCTCCCGGACGGCGTCCTGGAGATCCTGCCGCTGGACGACCCGCACCCGACTACGGTAACGCGGAAGTGTCGGCGGTCCGCTCGTGCGGAGATGATGAAAAGGCGAGTCCGATCTTGTGCTGGTCGGCTAAGCCCTGACCTCGAAGCCCTGCAGCCCCTCGGCCTCGCTCCACTCGCTCTCAACGCGCTCCACCGACGCCGCGCCCGGACCCCGACCGAGCTGCTGGAGGAACCGCTCCAGTGCCGGCCGGCCTCCCTCGGCCACCAGCTCGACGGTTCCCTCGGGCCGGTTCCGCACCCAGCCGGCGAGCCCTACCTCATCCGCCCGGCGCTGGACGAAGTAACGGAAGCCGACCCCCTGGACGTCGCCGTGGACGATGGCGTGGAGGCGAGCCATCGACCGTGGAGTCCGCGGAGGAGGCCGGTGGCCTAGCCCGCCGCCTGCCAGCGGGGCAGCTGCTCGGCGACCACCGCGTCGACGGCGTCCACGAAGCTCTGGATCTCCTCCTCCCCCATCGGCGTCGAGATGGCCCCCATCGCGCGCGGCGCCATCAGGACGCCGTGGTTCACCAGGCCGAGGAAGAAGTCGCGCGTGATCCGTTCGTCGGCGGTCGCCTTGCTCCGGTAGTCGGTGACCGGGGTCGCCGTGAAGTGGATGGCGAGCAGCGAGCCGACGCCGTTGACCTGGGCGGCGACGCCGTGGGAGGCGAAGACCTCGGAGAGCTGGTCCTTTACCCGCACGCCCTTCCGGTTGAGGTCCTGGTAGACGTCGGGCGTCAGCTCTCTCATGGCGGCGACCCCGGCGGCCATCCCGAGCGGGTTGCCGTTGTAGGTGCCTCCCTGGGCCAGGTTCGGCTGCCGGCGCGGGTCGAGCAAATCCATCACGTCGGCCCGGCCACCGAACGCGGCCACCGGCAGACCGCCGCCGATGATCTTGCCCATCGTCGTGAGGTCGGGGGTCACGCCATACAACTTCTGAGCGCCGCCGGGTCCGACTCGGAGCGAGATCACCTCGTCGAAGATCAGGAGCATCCCCAGCTCGCGGGTGACCCGGCGCAGCCGCTCCAGGAACTCGGTCGTGGCGGCGATCACCCCGCCCGCCCCAATGATCGGCTCGAGGATCACGGCCGCGACGTCGGCCCCCTCCTCGCGGAGGATCAGCTCCGCCGCGTCGGGATCGTTGAAGGGCAGCACCACCGTCTGCTCCAGCGCCCAGGCCGGCGTGCCGATGGAGTCGGGTCGGGCGAGCGGCCGATCGGCCGGCCCGGCCTCCGCCGGATCCGGGTGGGTGCTCACCTCGGCGTGGTCGTGGGTCCCGTGGTAGCCGCCCTCGATCCGGGCGATCCTCGCCCGCCCGGTGAAGGCGCGGGCGAGCCGCATTGCGAACATCGTCGCCTCGGTGCCGGAGTTGCAGAAGCGGACCAGGTCGACGCTCGGAACCTGCTCGCAGATGATCTCCGCCAGTTCGCCCTCGATCGCGTTGGCGGCGGCGAAGGCGGTCCCCCGCGCGGCCTGCCGGCGGATCGCCTCCACCACCTTGGGATGGGCGTGGCCGAGGATCATCGCCGTGTAGTTGCCGAGCATGTCGATCCGCTCGGTGCCGTCTGCGTCCCAGATCCGGCAGCCCTCGCCCCGCTCGATGAAGAGGGGGTAGGGGTCGAAGTAGGTGGTGGTGCGGGTGGTGCCGCCGGGCATCACCCGGACCGCCTTCTCGTGCAGGGCACGGGAGCCGGGCGTGGTCCGGCGGTAGACATCCTCGGGGTCGACCATGCCGATCTGAGCCTACAGCCCTCAGCGCAGCTCGGCCAGCACCACTCGCAGGCTCAGGTCCTTCCGGCCCCGGAGGACCTTGACCGTGAGCGCCTTTCCAATCGTGGCGCCGACCATCAGCCGCTGCAGGTCGCCGTACTTCGCCACCGCCACGCCGTCGACCTCGATGATCAGGTCGCCGGCTCGCAGCCCCGCCGTCGCGGCCGGGCTGTCGCCGAGGATCTCGAGCACCTCGATCGCCGCCTTCCGGCCCAGGCGACCGGACGCCGCGAGCGGAAGCGGCCTGGTTCCGCCGGCGATGCCGAGATAGCCCCGCCGCACCTTGCCGTCAGCGACCAGGGCGCCGATTATCAGCCTGGTGGTGGTGTTGACCGGCACCGCGAGCCCGAGCCCGAAGCCGGCGACCGCCGTGTTGATGCCGACCAGGCGAGCCCGGTTGTCGGCCAGCGCGCCCCCGGAGTTGCCCGGGTTGAGCGCTGCGTCGGTCTGGATCACGTTGTCGACGACCCGCTGGGTCGTGCCGTCGCGGGTCGGAAGGCTCCTCCCGAGGGCGCTGACGACGCCGGCGGTGACCGACCCGGCGTAGCCCATCGGGTTGCCGATGGCGACCACCAGCTGCCCCACCCGGAGGCCGTCGGCGTCGCCGATCGCCGCCGCGACCAGGGCCGAGGCGGACTTGGCTCGGATCACGGCCAGGTCGGAGAGCGGATCGGCCCCGACCAGCTCGAACTCGTACTCGCCGCCGTCGGAGAACGATGCCAGGCCGTGGCGGCTCCCGGTCACCACGTGGGCGGAGGTGACCAGGAACCCATCCCGCGCAATCGCGACCCCGGAGCCGCTGCCCTGCGCATTGCGGCTCTCCGACCGCCCCACCCGGAGGCTGGCGACCGAGGGGATGAGGCGCTCGGCGACCCCGCTCACCGTTCGCGAGTACGCGTCCAGCTCGTCGAGGTCGCCGGCGTCAGGCTGAGCGAAGAGATCGACGACCGCCATCGAGATTTTTTCCCCGTCCTCGAATCAGACGAAGCGAGGACCGTCGCCGGCCCGGAGCCCGTGGGACCGCCCACCCCAACTGCGCCGGCGGCCGATCTTGACGCTCGCGCCCTCAGCGGGCTTCGCGCCCTCCTCGCGGCCGGAGCCTCCGGGGGTGAAGGTCTGCCGGGTCGCGCCGCTCCTGGCTCCCCAGGTGACGTTCTTCTGGAAGAGCTCCTCGGCCTCCCGGGCGATCCAGATCCGCTCCCGGCGCGTGTGCCCTCGGAAGCGCGCGATCCTCCCCTGCGCCGCCGCCGTCCGGGCCCCATCGGAAGCTCCGGGACCGAGCTCGACCTCGGGCAGGGTCCCCACCACCACCGCCTGGTCACCTTCCAGGGTGACCTCTGGTGCTCCCGTGAACCACCCGTCCGGGAGCCTGCCGGCGAACCAACCACCAATCGCTGAAGCATCTTCGTTTTCCATGATTACAAAATTACCTGATTTCGCGCAGGTCAAACATGGGAAGCGCCGCGGCCTTCGGCAACCGCCCGCCCAACCGCCGGATTGAGATCGGCTAGGCGGCGGGAGTGCGAGCGAGCGGCCGGCCCGGCGGTGACGCCGTCGGCCCGGCATCGTCTTCCATGGCGGTCTCCATCTCATCGACGAGGAGGCCCAGGTTCAGCGGCTTGTGGAGGAAGCCGTCGACGCCGGCCCGGAGCAACTCGGCCCGCACACCCGGCATCGCGTCGGCGGTCAGTGCGATGACCTTGAGATGGGACCGGACAGGGTCGTCGCGCAGGCCGACCATCACCTCGAGCCCGTTGAGACGTGGCATGTGGAGGTCGAGGAAGAGGAGGTCGAAGCCGCCGGTGCGAGCCAGGCTGAGCGCCTCCTGCCCGTCGCGCGCCCAGCAGATCCGGTGGCCGAGGCTTTCCAGGAGCTCCTGGAGGAGCTCGAAGTTGAGAGGGTTGTCCTCCGCCACCAGGATATTGATCGGTCTCATCTCTCGAAACCCTGGCGGCGGGCACGATCATCCCTCCGTCTTGCCGGCTTCAGCGCCGCGTCAGTCCGCTGTCGGCGGCTGGACTTGGCCTTCAACCCGCCGCCGCCTCGCTATCCAGTTCGAGCTCCGGTTCCGGCATCTGCCCGGCCGCGACCGAGTCGACGAGAATCGACACGGCATACGCGACCCGGTGGAGCGCCCAGCGGCGCACCAGGGCCAACTCACGGCGGACGAAGTCTTCAGCTGTCACCTCATGACCCCTATTCACCGAGCTGAATCGCAACCCGCCCACGCCGGCCACCCGGCGTGATTTCTGGTGATAGGGAAACGCCCATCCCAATCGGAGTAACCGCATTTGCACAGATCTGGCCCGGCGGGCGCTACCCGAGCAGCGCTCCGAGGACCCGAGTCATCCTCTCCGGGAGATCGGCGCGGAGCCGGTAATAGACCCATATTCCCGATCTCTCGGACTCGACCAGGCCCGCCGCACGAAGCTTGGCGATGTGGTGGCTGATCGTCGGCTGGCTCAGGCCGAGGGCGCCGGTGAAGTCGCAGATGCAGATCGGCTGCTCGGCTTTTTGGAGCGCGGCCAACATCGCGATCCGGGTCGGGTCGGCGATCGCCTTGAGGAGCGAGGCCTGTTCCCCGGCCCAGGCCGCGTCGAGGGTCACCGGGAGAGGGCAGCAGGCGCCACGCTCGCGGATCAGAGGAAGCGAATTCAGCATCACGAGCACAGGCTAGCAGACCCATTCACAAACGTCGATGGGTTGTGCTATCGTCCAGCCATCGAAGTCCATCGATTTCTTGGAGGCAGGCCATGAGCGACGTTCAAGAGGCGGTTCGGGAGCACTACGCGGCCGCCGCGAAGCAGATCGCCGCGGGTGACGACAACAGCTCGAGCGGTTGCTGCTCGCCCGGTTACGCGGCCCAGGAGCTGATCCAGGTCGGCGTCTCCGAGCAGGTCAGCCTCGGGTGTGGCAATCCGACCGCGCTCGCCGAGCTGCGACCTGGTGAGACAGTCCTGGACCTCGGCAGCGGCGCCGGCCTCGACGTCCTGCTCTCCGCCCGCCGCGTCGGGCCCGACGGCCATGCCTACGGCGTCGACATGACCGACGAGATGCTCGAGCTGGCCGAAACCAACAAGGCCAGGTCGGGGCTTGCCAACGCGACCTTCCTGAAGGGGACCATCGAAGCCGTGCCGCTGCCCGAAGGCGCGGTCGATGTCGTCATCTCCAACTGTGTGATCAACCTGGCGGCCGACAAGGGGGCGGTGATCGCGGAGGCCTTCCGAGTGCTCCGCCCGGGCGGCCGCTTGGCGGTGGCCGACATGGTCGAGCTTGACACCCTGGCACCCGAGGTCAAGAAGGCGACCGACGCCTGGGCGGACTGCATCGCCGGGACCATCCCGGTCGAGGACTATCGACAGCTGCTTCTCGCCGCGGGCTTCGAGGAGCCCGAGATCCAGGTCCACGCGGTGACCGAGGTGCCCGCGGGCGGCCGGATCGGAAGTGCCTACCTGCGGGCCCGCAAGCCGGCCTGAGAGCCCGTGACCGAGTCAGGAGCCCCGAGGCCGGCGGTTCTCTTCGTCTGCGTTCACAACGCGGGCCGGAGCCAGATGGCGGCCGCCTTCCTGCGCCGCCTGGCCGGCGACCGGGTCGAGGTGCTGTCGGCCGGCAGCACCCCCGCCGCGGTGGTCAACCCGATCGCCGCCGAGGCGATGGCCGAGGTCGGAGTCGAGCTCGCCGGCGAAAGGCCGAAGCAGCTCCACGACGCCACCGTGCGGAGGGCCGACGTCGTGATCACCATGGGCTGCGGGGACACCTGCCCGATCTATCCCGGCAAGCGCTATGAGGACTGGGAGGTCGCCGATCCAGCCGGCAAGGGCATCGGCGAAGTGAGGCCGATCCGAGACGAGATCGAGCGCCGGGTCCGGGCGCTCGTCGCAGAGCTCCCGCTCGCCTAAGCCGGAGCACTGGCGGCCACGACCTGTCGGATCGCGGCGACCAGGCATCCGGGGAAGGGTCCCGGTCTCGAAGGCGGGTCGGAGTGATCGAGGTCGAGCTCCATCACGGTGGCGCCGGGAATGGCCGCGGAGAGAAGGCGCTGCCGCTCCGGTGGGACCACGCTGTCTCGCGTCGTGACGAGGACGACGGCCGGAGCCCGCACCTGGGAGAGCCACGGCTCCGCGTCAAAGCCACGGAGCGCGGCGAGCGCCTGGGCGAGGTGAGTGATCGAGCTGTGGCTCAACTCCTCGTGGATCCAGCGGTTGCGCGCCGCGTCTTCGCCGAGGATCGACCTGGCTCCCCAGCGCAGGATTGGCTTGGCTACCACCCTCGCCACGCGCCCGGCCGCTTGCAGCAGCCATCGCGGCGGGATTCCAGGCCAACTCATCTGGGTGGCCATCAGCACGAGTCCCAGGACCTGCTCCGGATAGCGGTGCGCAAAGGCCAGCGCGATTGACCCGCCCATCGAATGACCGGCGACAACGACTTTCCCGGCTCCGGATTCCCTCACCAGAAGAGCCGCCATCGCCGTGGCACCGTCAATGCTGAAAGGCGTGTCTCTGGCCCCCTGACCGTGACCGGCCAGGTCGGGTGCCAGGACTCGATAGCCGGCCGCCACCAGCGGCGCGTAGACATGGGACCAGTTCAGCTCGGCCGTGCCCGCCCAGCCGTGGAGGAGAAGTACCGTCGCCCTCTCGGGCCCGATCGGCCGCGCGTCCCGGTACCTGCCGACCCCGCTCCCGGCCGTGCCGAAGAGGTGAGCTGGAACTTCGCCGCCCTCGACCACCGGCCCGGGAGGGAAGCTGCTCATTCGGCATCGAGTCTATCGGCCCCTTTTCTGCCCACCCGGAATCCGGGGGCCCGCATCCTTTTGGCCCTGGCTCGCATCCAGTCGGCAGTTCGTCCATCCAATAGTCAGGAGGTGAGTCAAATGGGCTTCACAAAGTTGATGGCCACGCCGCTGGGGCGACTGGTCCGGATCGTGGCCGGGATCGTGCTGATCGGGGTCGGAATCTACGCCGGCACCACCGGGGAGTGGTCCTGGGGTGGTTGGCGCGGTGCCACGGCTCGCGGGCATCTTCAACGTCTGTCTCTTCGCCCCCCTCTTCGGGGCGCCTTTCAACAGCGCCGGGCTGCGCCCGCAGGTCTGATGGCCGAGGACGTGGTGCAGGACGCGGCCGTGAGCACTCTCCGGGCCACTGCCGGGTTTCGGAGCGATGCCGATGTCTGCACCTGGTTCCAGCGGATCTGCCTCAACGCCTGCCAGGCCCTGCGCCGGCACAGGTCGGCAGCCAGCCTCGAGCAGGCTGCCCGACTGGAACAACTCTGGCGGGATCCCGGCTACACGGTCGATCCCGAGCGCGTCGTCCTCGCGTTGGAGGACCAGCGCCGGCTCCGAGATGCGATGGCGGCTGACACCGGGATCCCGCTGCCGACCGTCAAATCGCATCTCCGGCGGGGTCCGCAGGCGTTGGTGAGCCTGCTGGCGGGAGTGGAGGAGTGAAACCGCTGAGCTGCGCGGAGGCACGCGACCTCGCCTGCGACCTGATCGACGGAGAGCTCGGGCCCGCGGACGCCGCAGCGGTGCGGGCGCACGTGGCGGGTGCCCGACCTGCCCCAGCCTTTACCGTGCCCTGCTGACCCTGACCGGAGCACTCAACCAAGCGCGGGTCGGCGTCGCGGAGGACTGACCGGCGGCGGGCCTAGTCGCTGATGTATGGCGCGGCCTGCAGGTAGGTGTCGGAAAGGGCCAGGTCGACGACGACTCGGGCAAGACTTCCACGGGTGACGCGAAGGCCGATGTTGCGCGCATCCGTGCTCACCCGGACCTCGGAAGAGGCCGGTCCGTCCACGACCCGCGTCGGCCGGACCGCCGTCCAGTCAATGTCACTTGCGGCCAGAAGGGCCAGTTCTCGGCGCTTGCCCTCGTAAGCGTCGCGCGCCAGCACCGATACCAGTCTCGAGGCGATTCGGTGCTGCAGCGGCTTCCGCTCGCCGGCATGAGTCAGGCCGGCCCCGGAGATGGCGATCAGGCGCCTCACATCCTTGACGGCCATAGCGCCGAGGATGTGGCTCAAGGCCGAGGCCAGGAATCCTGGATCAGGCTTATCTCCCCGCCGGGGCCCGAGAGCGCTGACCACGGCGCCGGCGCCAGCGACCGTGCGAGCCACACCAGGTTCCCGCGCTTCTGAAGCCGTCCAGCGTCACGGACCAGTGCGGTCACCCTGCATCCGCGAGCCAGGGCCTCTTCGAGCACGGCTCTGCCGATGAATCCCGTCGCGCCGAACAGCGCCACGTTCACCTCTCGGCGGCCCGGCGGCGGACGTCCACCGTCGGCGTGCGGTCGCGCAGGCCCAGGAGCGACGCGCCGAAGGTCGCCAGCATCGCGCCAACCACTACGGCAGCCCACCAGGCAACCGAAGGAGGCGGTGCCGCGGGCTGCGGGTCATAGAGGAAAAGGCCGGTATCGGCCGCCACCAGCACCCGCGACCCCACCGGCAGCGCGGCCCACACCGGCCCCGGGTCGAACCCGCTGAGCTGGTACCAGCTGCGGCCGCCGTCGAGGCTCTCGTCGACACCCCCGCGCATCATCGTCGCCAGCGCGAGTCCCGATCCGAGTTGGGCGAACTCGGTCACGTGGATCGCGGTGCTCCCATGCGCCCGCATGCCGGCGTCGGAGATGGTCCACGACCCGTCTCGCAGCACCGCCAACCCGCCGCCCATCGAGCTGGCCCAGGTTCCGCCCTGGCCATCGTCAAGCGAGACGACCTGGTTCAGGTCCAGGGTCCGCCGCCAGCTGCTCCCGTCCAGCTCGTAGACGCCGGTCGTCGACCCTGCCAGGAGACGGCCGCCGTGACGGCCGATCGACCAGACTGAGCCCTTCGCGATGAGTCCTTCCGCGGCCGCCACCCAGGATCGTCCGCCGTCACCGGAACGCCAGACCCCGTGCCCACCGATCCAGACCTGCGCCGGGTTGGTGGCGTCGAAGTAGACGGCCGTGACCGGCAACGAGGGAACGGCCAGCCGGGTGTAAGGACCTTCCACGCCGGGCGCCGTGAGCAGCCCGTCGGCGGTGCCCAGGTAGACCGGACCGCCGCTCGGACCGACCGCCACCGAGAAGACCAGCGTTTGCCCGGTCTGCGGCTCGGCGGCCCAGCTGCGACCACCGTCAGTGCTCGTCCAGACGCCCCGGCCGGCCGCCAGCAGGCGGCCATCCGGCAGTCGCTGCGCCCGGAACATCCAGGTTCCCGGTTTGCCGACCGCCGTCCAGGAACCGCCCGCGCCGAGCTGGGCGAGGGGAGAGAGGGAGACCGGTAGAGCCGCCAGGGCCAAAGCCGGCAGCAGCACCACGAGCAGGCCGGCCACCAGCCGACCGTCGAATCGGACTGTGGGCAGCCGCTGCCGCAGATGGATGAACAGGTGGGGTACCGTGGCCGCCAGCGCCCAGGCGGCCAGTAGAAGGTGAAGGTTGACCAGCTGACCGCGGACCGGGGCCGGCCAGGGCGGCAGCAGGAGGAGGCCGCTCACGAGTACGCCGCCGTAGAGGTAGGCGAGCGCGCGAGAGAGCCATCGCTGCCAGGCCGGCCCGCGCCGCACCACCGCCGCGACCCGCAGCGCCGCGAGCTCGACGATCTTTGCGACCAGCAGCGCGGCGGTGGCGAGGCCGAGGAAGGCATGCGGGCCGTCGACGCGCGAGAGCGGGATCGGCAGGGGCAGGCCGAAGCGGACCAGCAGGTAGGGGAGCCCGGTGAGCCACGCCGCTCCAACCAAAACTGCCAGGCTCAGGCCGAAGCGTTGGATGGACGGCGTTCCGGTCTGCAGACGCCGGGAGTCGAGAGCGAGCATGGACAAGCTTTCAGTTCGATCGGCTGCCGACCTGGTAGAGGCGGAGCACGCCGGCGCCGACCATGATCCCGCCCCAGAAGAGGACCGCGTGCTGCGTCCAGTGCCCGATCGCCGAAGAGTCGGCGAAGGAGTCGAGGAGGAACTGGCCCACGAGCGTCAGCAGCACTCCTGCCACCAGCACCGCGGCCCAGGGGAGGATCCCGCCAATCACAATCTCCCCGTCGCCGGCGATCGGCTCTTGCATGCCGAGGAAGCCTCCTCCTCGACGGCTCCCAGAGGCAGGGTCGGTCGGCCCTACAGCGTAGGGACCTCTGTCCCGGACGCCGGAGGCCCCCGGGTGCGCTACTGAGCGCCAGCATGAGAGCCCCTCGGCGTTGCTTCCGTGCGCTCGTCGCAGCCGGTGCGGCGGCCGCGCTCACCGCCTGCTCGGCGGGTCCCGGGCCCGCGATCGGGCCCAGCGGCGGGATCGACACGCCCGCACCGGGCGCGATTGTCCGCGACTACACGCTCACCGCCGAGGCGACGACGCTGGAGCTGCAACCGGGGCTCCGCGTCCACGCCTGGACCTTCAACGGGACCTCGCCCGGCCCGCAGCTGTCGGCGACGGTGGGGGATCTCGTTCGCGTTCATCTGCGCAACCGGCTGCCGGTCGGCACCACCATCCACTGGCACGGTATCGAACTCCCCAACGGTCAGGACGGCGTCGCCGGCATCACCCAGGACGCGGTGCCCCCGGGCACCACGGCGGTCTACTCCTTCCGCGTGATGCAGGCGGGGACGTACTGGTACCACTCCCACCAGGAGTCCTCGGTCCAGCAGGACCGCGGGCTCTACGGCGCGCTGGTCGTGCAACCCCGCGAGCCGTCGCCGGTCGGCCTCGACCGGACGCTCATCTACGACGAGTGGCCACTCGGGCTGGAGGCGGCGAAGCTGCCGGTGCAGTCGGACATCGCCATGCGCAGCTACGTGACCACCACCGTCAACGGGCGCACCGGCTCCTCGATTGCGCCGATCGCGACCACTCCCGGCGAGACGGTCCGGCTGCGGCTGGTCAATGCCGGCTACCAGGTCCACTACGTGGAGAGCCCGGTCCCGGTCACCATCACCGGTCTCGACGGCCACGAGCTGACCGGGGCACCGCCGATCACCGCCGCGATCCCGCTCGGACCGGCGGAGCGAGTCGATCTGCTCTTCATCGCGCCGGCCCAGCCTTTCTCACTGCGACTGGTGGGCGCATTCCCGCCCGACGAGCTGGCAGCGCAGACGATCGGCCCTGTCGGGGCCGTGGGACCGGCCATCCCCGAGCCGGTTCATCACCAGGCGCTTGACCTGCTCGACCTCATCGCCGGTCCGGCGGTTGCGGGAGACGATCCCTGGCCGGACGGGACCCATGCCACCAAGAACTTTACGATGACCCTGTCGGAGACATCCGTCGGGAGCGGGTCCGGGGTGATGGGCCTGATGCCCGGGATGTCGGGAATGGACGGCGTGAGCTACCGGATCGACGGCAAGACCTTCCCCTCAACCCCGGTGCTGCGCGTGACGCGGGGTGACCTGGTCGAGATCACCTTCCAGAACCAGGGCGCGGACCAGCACTGGATGCACGTCCACGGGCATTTCTTCCGGGTACTCCTGCGCGACGGCGCGCCCCTTCCCGGCCGGCTCCTCAAGGACACCGTCAGCGTCCTTCCCGGGCACTCGGTGACGATCGCCTTCCGGGCCGACAACCCGGGCTGGTGGATGATCCACTGCCACCAGCTGCTGCACGCGGCGGGCGGGATGATGGCGCTGCTCGCCTACGACGGCTCCGCCCGCCTCGCCCAGATGGGCGGCCCCTTCTCGAACGCCCCCGACTGATCTCGGGCAGGTGGTTTCACCTGCTCCAGATCACGCGATCGCTCGCTTTCGACGCCGCCCCGGGAAGAGGACCTTGATGGCACAACGAACCGATCCAAAGGTTCTCAACAATCCATGGAGGTGGAACATCCAATGACACTCGCGAAGCTCTTTAATCGAATCCCGTTCGCACTGGCGGGCGGCGTCGCCGGGCTGGCCCTGGTGGCCTGTGGCTCCGGCGGACAGGCCGGCACCACCGGCACCAACAACTCTTCAGCCGCCCCGGCCCAGCTGCTGGCCTTCCAGGTCACCGGCCCGGAGAACGCTGCCGTTCTCGGCCCCGACGGCGCCAAGCACGACCTCTTCGTGGCTACCAGCAGCACCACCGTCAAGGTTGGCGTGCCGGTGACCATCACGGTCACCAACAAGGACTCAAGCCAGCACAGCATGACCTCGCCCGACCTCGGCCTCAACATCGTCGTCCCCGGCTCGACCGACAAGGGCGACGGCACCATCAGCTACACGTTCACGCCGACCAAGGCGGGCAGCTTCCGGTGGTTCTGCGCCATTCCCTGCGACTCTGACAACGCGGGCTGGGACATGACGTCGGACGGCACCGGCAACGGCCAGAACCACTTCATGGCCGGCTACATCACGGTGACCAACTAGAGCGGTTCCACCGGGAGGGGGTCGCCGGAAACGGCGGCCCCCTTTTCCGTTCGCTCTCTGCCGGTCGCGGCGAGGGCCCGATGGCTTTAGCTCCAGGGTCGACCGGGTCGACCTGAAAGTCCCGGTCAGGCAGGGTCCTTCGTCCCGCGCCAGGACAGCCGCCTGCAAATATGGTTGATGGCGGAAATGGACAAGCCGCCGATTCGCGTCGTCATCGTCGACGACCACGCCCTGCTCCGGGAGGGCACCCGCTGGATCCTCCAGCAGGAGCCGAGCATCGAGGTGGTCGGCGAGGCCGGCCGCGGCGACGAGGCCGTCGCGCTGGTCGCCGAGCTCAAGCCCGACGTGGTGCTGCTCGACCTCCGCCTGCCCGGGCTGCCCGGCATCGAAGCGGCCCGCCAGATCGCGCAGCTCTCGCCCCACACCCGGGTGCTGATCCTCACCGCCTATGACGAGGAGGACTACGTGCTCGAAGCGCTCCAGGCGGGGGCGGCCGGCTACCTGCTCAAGACAGCTCCCTGCGAAGAGCTGCTGGAGGCGGTCCACGCGGTCGCCGCCGGCAGCACCGTCCTCCAGCCCAGCGTTTCGGCCGCCCTCGCCCGCCGCTGGACCCGCGCCGACGGACCGGGAGGCAACCAGCTCAGCGTGCGCGAGATGGAGGTGCTCCGCCTCACCGCGCACGGGATGGCCAACAAGGAGATGGCCCGCCACCTCGGGCTCAGCCTGCGCACCGTCGAAGGCCACCTGAGCCGGAGCTTCGCGAAGTTGGGCGTGACCTCCCGCACCGAGGCGGTCTTCCAAGCCGTCAACCAGCACCTGATCTCCCTCGAGGCCTGAGCCGGCCGATGGCGGGCGTTCGACCACTCAACGCCCGCGGCGCTCTGAAGCGAGCCCTGCATCCGCCTGTCAGCGACCGCCGCTTCTGGATCGTCCAGGCACTGGTGATCGTGATCGCGCTTCTCCACGAAGGGGCTGACGCGACCGCAGTGCTGCGCCCGTACGGCATCCCCAACTTCGCGGCGGTCGCGCTCTTCCTGATCCCGATCGTGTACGCGGCGCTCAACTTCGGGATCACCGGGTCGCTGGCGACGGCGGCCTGGGTGACCGTGGTGACCATCCCGGACTTTTTCATCCTCGACGCCCCTGCCAACCACTGGAACGATGCGATCCAACTCCTCATCGTCGACTCGGTGGCGATCTTCGTCGGCTACCGGGTTGAGCAGGAGCGGATGGCCCGCAAGCAGGCCGAGGTGGCAGGCGAAGCCCACCGGGCGGCTGAAACCCGCATCCGGCTCTACGCGGAGCGGATCCTGCGCGCCCAGGAGGACGAGCGGCGCCGGCTCTCCCAGGAGCTGCACGACCAGCCGGTGCAGGACCTGATCCATCTCCTGCGCGTGCTCGACCGCGGGTCCGCCGAAGAGGCGCGGGAGGTGGCGACCCTGGTCGTCGATGAGCTCCGGCAGATCTCCTGCGGGCTCCGGCCGCCGACCCTCGACGACCTCGGCGTGACCGCGGCGCTCCAAAAGTTGGTGGCCGACTTCCCGGCGCGGGCCGGCGTCGCCACCAGCTTCCGGGTCGAGGGTGGTGCCCGGCGGGTCCGTCCGGACGTCGAGCTGGGGCTGTTCCGGGTCGCCCAGGAGGCGCTCAACAATGTTGCCCGCCATGCGAAGGCGCGCAAGGTCTCGGTGCGGGTGCGGTTCACCGACGAAGAGGTTCGGCTCAGCGTCATCGACGACGGCGCCGGCTTCAGCCCGGGCCGGGTGGGTGACTCGGCGCTCGGGATCATCGGCATGACGGAGAGGGCGGGACTGCTCGGCGGCCACCTGGAGGTCGTCTCCGCGCCGGGCAGGGGAACCACGGTCCGGACCACGGTGCCCCTCGCCGGGTTCGCCGCCGGCGTGGAGCCGCGCAGCCCGGAACTTGGGTCAGGTCAGAAGAAGCGCTCTCACTCCTCGGTCGGGGAGCGCGACTCGAGCGCCGCGAGCACGAAGGAGAGCCGGTCGGCTGACTCCACAGTCCTCCAGACCGCTCGATCAGCCAGTCAATAAAACCGGTAGGCGCCGCGCCGTTCGCAGCGGGCCAGCCCCGAGTTCCTGAGGATCGCGAGGTGGTGCGAGACAGCCGGCTGCGGCAGTCCGGACTCCGCCACCAGTTGAGACACCGACTTGCAATCCATGGACATCGCCCGCAGCAGGTGCAGCCGCGTGGGATCTCCCAGCGCACGGAACAGCGCGGCGGACGGGCTTGGTTGCGGGCGGCTCACGCGTGCACTCCGGGCAGGAAGACCGTCGGGTCCTTGACCAGGAGCGGACTCGCGCTCCGGTAGATCTCGGCGCACTCGACGCCGAGCAGGCGGCCGAAGTAGTGGTCCTCGGCCTCATAGAGCGCGAGCAGGCGGTCGCCTGCAGCCTTGAAGATCGAGCCGTAGGCCGCCAGCGCTGCCCGCTTGAGCTCGTAGACGTCGCTGACATCGACGGCGAATGCGAACTCCGACCACGGCTGTTCCATCTTGCAGTGAGGGAAGAACAGGCGCTCCACCGCCCACGGCTCCTGGGCTGCAAGGCGGCCGGCACCGTCGACCCGCTCCCACTGCCCGAGCCGGGCGAGGAAGACGGCCGCCCGGGTGATCGTGGCGGCGGCGGCGTGGTCGGGGTGGACGCATGCCGCCCCGGTACCGAAGACCCAGCGGGGGCGGTGCTCGCGAATCAGGCCCGCCACCTCGAACCTGGCCTCCATATCGTCTGCGAGCAGCCGGTCCCGATGGCCAAGGATCAGGCGTTCAACGCCAAGGATCCGCGCGGCCTCCTCCGCCTGACCACGGCGTACCCCGGGCTCGGCGACCTCGGTCGGCTCGCCGTCGGTCAGGTCGACGAGGAGGATGCGGTGGCCCGCCTGGGCCAGCTTGATAAGGGTGCCACCCATCTGCGCCTCGGCGTCGTCTGGGTGCGCGGCGACCACAACGGCGTCGTAGCTCATCGCGACCTCTCCCCCGGGCGCCCCGGCGCCCCTTCAATATCGACATCCATCAATATCGAGTCTAGTCCATACACGAGGACGACCGAAGGCACCTAAGGTTTACGGGGGAGGATGCATTTGAGCAAGCGGATCGCGGTCATCGCAGGCGACGGGGTCGGTACCGAGGTGATCCCGGAAGGAATCAAGGTGCTGGGCGGGGTGACCTCCGAGCTCGAGTTCCACGAGTTCGACTGGAGCTGCGCCTACTACGAGAGGCACGGGGTGATGTGGCCCGCTGGCGCCCTCGACCTGCTGGCCCAGTTCGACGGCATCTACCTGGGCGCGATCGGATGGCCGACGGTGCCCGACCATGTCAGCCTCTGGGGTCTCCTGCTGCCGATCCGCAAGCACTTCGAGCAGTACGTGAACGTGAGGCCGGTGCGGCTGCCGCCGGGAGTGCGCAGCCCGCTCGCCGACCGCGGTCCGGAGGACATCGACATGCTCTTCCTGCGCGAGAACACGGAGGGCGAATATTCCGGCACCGGCGGCCGCGTACATTCGGGCACCGAGCACGAGCTGGCGGTGGAGGTCCCGGTCTTCACCCGCCACGCGATCGAGCGGCTCGCGCGCTACGGATTCGAACGGGCGATGGAGCGGCGCCAGCGGCTCATCAGCGTGACCAAGTCGAATGCCAGTCGCTACACGTACCCGCTCTGGGACGATGTGGTCACCGGGGTGGCGAAGGACTTTCCCGAGGTGACGGTGGAGAAGGTGCTGGTGGACGCCATGGCGGCGCGGATGGTCTCCCGGCCGAACAGCATCGACACCGTGATCGGCTCCAACCTCTTCGCCGACATCCTGACCGACCTCGGCGCGGCAATCCAGGGCAGCATGGGACTTGCCGCCTCGGCCAACCTCGACCCCTCGCATCGCCACCCCTCGATGTTCGAGCCGGTCCATGGTTCGGCCCCCGACATCGCGGGCAAAGGACGCGCCAACCCGATCGGCACGATCTGGGCGGGAGCGCTGATGCTCCGGCATCTTGGCGACGAGGAGGGCGCCCGTCGGATCGAGCGCGCCATCGACGCGGTCTGCCAGGACGGCCGGGTACGGACCGGCGACCTCGGCGGCAAGGCCTCCACCACCGAGGTGGGCGACGCGATCCGGGCCGCGCTCTGATGCTCCCGGGACGAGAGGGCTAGGGCCGGCAATCCTCCAGCGGCGCCCGGCGACCCAGTGACGCCGCCCGGCCGCGATCCAGGAAACACCGGAGGTCGGCTACCAGGGTGCGGGTGTCGAGGGGCTTGGTTATGAAGCCATCACACCCCGCCGCACGCGCGGCCTCGTCATCTCCTTTCATCGCGTGGGCGGCTGTCCGGGAGATCTCCCTCACCGCCTGCGTGGCGGGCGAATCAGCCCCCTTCCTGGACCTCTACTAGCTCATCCGCAACCAGGCCATGGGCCTCGCGGTGAACCGCGTTGGCGGATTCCTTGTCGGGCGCCTCGACCAGGCAAAACGCCTTGCCGGAGGCCTCATCGAACCAGTACTTGTGGTACTTGACGCCGTATTTGGCCTGGACCTCGAGGTCCTTCGCGTGGGCTCCCTTGATTGCCTCCGCGGTCAGACCGTCGATTTTGTGGTGGCTGTCCATGAAGAGTGGCACGGCTTTGCCTCCTACGAAAACGGGATGGGCGTCGTCTGTCGCAGCTTAAATGAGGCTAACTGATCCCGGCTCGCCTCGGGATGGCCTTTGATGCAGGTTGCGCGGATGCCATGACGCGCGACGCCCACTCTCAGCGCCAAACGTCAGGCGACTACAAAGCCGGCGCGGTATCAGAAAGTGGTGCCCCCGGAAGGACTCGAACCTCCGACACGCGGTTTAGGAAACCGCCGAA
>DAIRGV010000056.1:0-13173 GCA_036794405.1 Candidatus Dormiibacterota bacterium | reverse complement strand
CCGAGCGCAAGGCGCTCCTCAGCTTCCGCGACGGCGACACCATCCAGGCCTACCTCGCCGGCCTCCCGGGCGCCACCATCCAGGGCTTCCCGGTCCGGATGCGAGTCCCTGACACCGAGTTCGTCTCGCCCGTCCTGGTCTGCGCCCAATCCCTGCTCGAGGTCCGCTTCATCGACCGCTGGGGAGTCGGCCTGACGCAGTGGACGGCAGCGCCGCGCCGCCGCCGGACCGACCAGGCCGGCCTCCTCGGCGGCAAGGACGCCGACGGCCGCGGCTCCCGGATCACCCAGCTCGCGGCCCACTACCGCGACCGCCTCGCGCTGATCCGCGACTCCGACCTCTCGAGCGGTGACCAGGAATCCTTCACCCGCTCGGTCCGGCTCCACATCGACAGCCTGATGGAGGAGGACCAGCTCACCCTGACCCTCTCCGAGCGGACCGAGCTGATCGACCAGATCCTTCTCCAGGCGGTCGGCTACGGCCCGCTCGACCACCTCCTCCGTGATCCCGCGGTGTCGGAGATCATGGTCAACGGGCCGGACGACGTCTATGTCGAGCGCGACGGGATGCTGATGAAGGCTGAGGCGCGCTTCCAGGACGAGGGCCAGCTGCTGGAGACCATCCGCCGGATGATCGCCGTCACCGGCCGCCACATCGACGAGCTGAGCCCGATGGTCGACGCCCGGCTCCCCGACGGCAGCCGCGTCAACGCCATCATCCGGCCGGCGGCGCTGCGCGGCCCCTCGTTGACGATCCGCAAGTTCCGGGACTTCGTGATGGACATCGACGACCTGCTCCGGGAGGGGTCGCTGAGCCCGGCGATGGCCGACTTCCTGCGCGCCTGCGTCCTCGGCCGGATGAACATCCTGGTCTCGGGAGGCACCGGCTCGGGAAAGACGACCTCGCTCAACGTCATGGCCTCCTACATCCCGGAGAACCAGCGCGTCGTCACCATCGAGGACGCGGCCGAGCTGCAGATCCAGCACCCGCACGTCGTCTCGCTCGAGCACCGGCCACCCAACGTCGAGGGCAAGGGCGAGCTGACCATCCGCCAGCTGGTGCGGAACTCGCTCCGGATGCGCCCCGACCGGATCCTGGTCGGCGAGGTGCGCGGCGGCGAGGCGCTCGACATGCTGCAGGCGATGAACACGGGCCACGACGGCTCGATGTCGACGATCCACTCCAACTCGGCCCGCGACGCCCTGAGTCGCCTCGAGACGATGGTCATGATGGCCTCCATCGATCTCCCCTACGAGGCCGTGCGGGCGCAGATCGGGTCGGCGATCAACATGCTCGTCCACCAGGCCCGGATGCCGGACGGAAGGCGCAAGATCGTGCAGGTCGCCGAGGTCCTCGGCTACAACGCCGACGGCCCCGTGCTGCGCGACATCTATGTCCTCGGCATGGGCGCCGACCTGCACCTCGAGTACAACGCCACCGGCTACATACCGAAGCTGCTCGACAAGGCTGCCTTCTACGGCGTCCAGGTGCCCGACCGGCTCTTCGACCCCGAGTTCGCACGTTACATCCCGGCCGGCGCCGACAGCATGATGCCGGTGATCAAGGACCCCCTCCTGGAGATGGATCCCTACCGGCGGCCGGGCGGCGACATCATCCGGGAGGTGGTGGTCGTTCCCTTCAGCTCGACCCAGACCACCTACGCCACCGCCGCCGAGACGGCGGAGGAGGAGCGCGAGGCCCGGCGCGAGTCGAGCCTCGGCCGCGACCGGGGACAGTCGCAATCCGACCCCACGGAGCTGGGGCGGAGGACGCAGACCAACGTGCCCGCGTCAGCCGGTCTCAGCGCGGACGTCCGGGACCTGATCACGGCCGCCCGCGAAGCGGTGGGTGGACCGCGTCCCGCGGCGGCTCCGGTCGCCGGTGGTGGCGCCGCCGGCGTCGCGCCCGCCAGCTCGGAGCCGGTCTTCATCCCCCAGTGGCAGGCGCCCCGGGGCGGCGGCAACGTCCGCGCGACGGCGGGCAACGCGAAGCGGAGGGTCAAGGCCGTCATCGAGACGCTGGTCGCCTACCTCGGGCTCAACCGGCGGCTCGCGGAGACGATCAACTCCGCCTTCAACGGTAGCGAGATCAAGATCGGCGACTACGCCCGGGAAGCGCGGATCAGCTCGACCACCGCCAGCCGCGACCTGAACCGGGCCGCGACCGCCGGCCTCCTGGTGGCCCAGAAGCACCCGCAGCTCGGCGTCACCTACCGGGCCGGCTCCTTCCTGATGCAGGCCGTCGCCTACGGCCTCGGGCTCAACTTCGGTGACGCGGAGGCTCTCAATGCCGACAGCATCGTCAGCAAGGTCGTCGACAGCCTGCGGGTGACGCGCTAGCCCGTCAGGCGAGCCCCCGCCGGCCGGGGCGAGTACCCGGCGTTGAAGAAGAGGGGCAGCGCGGTCCCGCCCTGGATCAGGATCGAGCCTGCCATCACGCCGCCGAACTCCGCCGTCTGGCTCGCGTTGTTGCCGACGATCCGAAAGCCGGCCACTGGCGTGTAGCTCATCCCGATGGCGGCCGTGTTCAGCTTGCCCTGGAGGGTGTTGAGGCAGGAGGTGGCGGGCGGCTCGTAGTAGAGGATCCAGTTGTACTGGTAGCCGCTGCTGAGGAAAGCGTCGCCGTTCGCGGTGACGTTCAGGCAGGAGCTGTTGGTCAGGTACATCTCGACCGCCCCCGGCGTCACCGCCGCCGGGCAGAGCGCGGTCGCGCCGGCGGCGGTGGCGCAGTAGTTCTCGTTGGCTCGGTCGCCCTGACCGGCCGTGAGGGCGGCCGCCGAGGCCGCCCGAGCTGGGTTGGAGTTGGGGAGCGTCGAGCTGCCGTTGAAGGGCCCGGTCTCGCCGTCGGGCGGATAGGCCTTCCAGGTGTCGGGGCCGGCGGCGGCGTTGGGCGCCCAGGAGGCGGGCAGGTCGTCGGAGTTGAAGGAGGCCGAGACGCTGCCGAGGCTGGCCTGGGTCTCGGTCACCAGGTTGGGGATGCTGCTCACCCTCACGAGGCCAAACGGGCCGGCGCAGGGGGTGCCGGTGGGCGGCTGGGCATAGACGTTGTAGCCGGAGGCGCCGGGGACGTTGTTGATGTTGAGCACCAGAGTCTTGTCGGGCCCGCTGATCGGGAAGCTCCTGCACATCGAGGGCGCGCTCTCCCTCCCGCTCCGGAGCGAGGTCACGACCACCGACCAGGTGCCGTTGGCGATGCCCTTATCGGCGAAGCTGCTCGAACCGAGCGTGAAGGACCCGCTGCAGGTGGTCCCGGCCGCGTCCCAGAACTGCGGCGCCGCCCGCGCCTGGTTGTTCCCGGTGACGGGCTCATCAGGCGGCCGGAGCTGGTTGCTGACGATGCCGCTGTTGAGGGTCAGGCCGGCCTGCCACTCGTACACGCCGCCGCTGAGGAAGTAGCAGGACCCGCCGCTCCCGAACTGCGGGTCAATGCCGTAGATCCCGGGGGAGAGCACGACGTTGGCGCCGGGCAATCCCTGGCCGACTAGGCCCGCGATCGAGGGAGCGAGGAAGCCGGGATCTGCCAGGTGAAAGGCGGTGCTGCGCTGGATGCCGGCAACGTCCGACCCGGTGCAGGGCAGGGTGGCGCCGCTCGGCCAGCACTGGTAGGTGATGTGCGAGGCGTCGTTGGGCGGTCCGCAGCGCGTCAGGACGTCGCCCGCGACGTGGACGAAGGAGGAGCTGCCGACCACGAAGGCGCCGTTGCTGACGATGTCGCCGCGAACGCTCACCAGGCTCGAGACGGTGCCGATGTTGAGTGCGGTGCCGGGGCTCGCGAAGCAGCCCCCCTGGCCGAGCGCGGCAAGGGCGGGCGTGTGAGCCTGGTCGCCCGCGGTTGCCGCGCCCGCCGCGGTCAGCGTGATGGAGGGTGACTGGCCGAGGACCTGCATCAGCGTCAGCGACAGTGGGCGTTGAGCGGAGAGGGCGAACGTCTGGCCCGCGGCGCCCATTGTCGCCACGGTCAGGGTGAGCACGTAGCCGGCGCCGCCGGCGATGGTGCAGGTGGTGACGGCAGGCGTACCGGGCGTGGGGGGGAGGAAGATGCCGGGGGAGCAGGATTCGCCGGAGTAGAGCCCGCTGTCGAGCTCGAAGAGGTGCAGCGCGTTCGTCTCCGCCGCCGCCCAGGTCGCCCCGTTCTGGTAGGACTCGGCGCCGGCAACCGCCCCGGCGTCGACGGCGTCCTGGAGAACCCGCCGGCCATCGAAGGCGCGCGCGCTGTCGAGCGCGAGGGCGACGAAGCCGACCAGCACGGTCATCATCAGGGCGACCAGCACGATCGCCTGACCTCGCTGGTGGCGGCGCGCGATCATCAGTACTCGGTCCTCGCCAGGACCTGCAGCGTGAAGACGATGTGGTTGCCGATGACGGTGCTGACGAGGGGCGTGACCGGCGCGAAGTTGTAGACGATCGTCACCTCGAGCACCTGGTTCCCGACCGCCGGCACGACTACCGAGCAGGCGCCGCCGGGGCCGGGCGGGACTTCACCGCCGGGCCCGTTGGCGGGGGTTGGCGGCTCGCCCGCGATGGCCGGGCTCGGGTCGGTGATGAAGAGCCAGGCGGTCCCCGCCGCGGGCGTACCGCCGGGGATGGGCCCGTTGATACACGCCGGCGCCGGCGTGCTGAAGCTGGCGCCGGGGAAATGGACGGCGGCGGCCGCGGTGACGTCGCTGTCGCTCGGCAGCGGCGTCGAGGCGAGCGCCGCCGCGTGGGCGGCCTCCCGGGCGGCGTTTCCCGCCGCCGCGTAGAAGTACAGCGCGCGGCCGAAATCGATGATCCCGAAGGTGAGGAGGAGCAGGACCGGCGCCACCAGGGCGAACTCCGTCATCGCCTGCGAGCGCTGCCCGCGCGGGGAGGACCTCACCCGCCCTGGACCCTGACGTGGACTGCCGCCGAAAGGCCGAAGCTCCCGCCCAGTGGGGTGGGGACGGCAGCGGTCAGCGGCCCGTAGGCGAGCAGCAGGATCACGCTCAGGTCCTGGCCGGCGAGGGCGGCAGCCGGGGTTGACGGGTAGTCCTGGACGTTCGAGTTGGCATAGCAGATGTAGAGCCACGGCTGGTTGGCGACGGTCGGGAACGCACCGTTGGCATAGGGCGGGTTGTGGACGCTGTTGCCGTTGGCGACGGCCGGGCAGTCGGTGCCGGGGTTCTTCAGGATCGAAACCGGCAGCCCGCCCGCCTGGAGCTGGGCGTCGACGATCGACTTGATGTCGGCATCGTCGAGCGCCGGGTTTCCGGCCGCCCCGGCGTTGTAGGCCGAGCCGTAACGCGCGCCCTCGCGGGCGGCGCCCTGGAGGACGTCGGCATAGTGGATGGCGCGGGTGAGGTCGACCAGGCCGCCGAAGAGGAGCACCAGCACGACCGAGGAGAGGGCGAACTCGACCAGAGACTGGCCGCGCTGGGTGTGCCGCCGGGCGAGGCGGTGCACTAGAATCTCCGCCGGGCTCGGAACCGCCCGGAAGGAGCAGTCTTGGTCAACATGCAGGAAGCCATCGCCACCGCCCGGCAGCGGCGGCCGTTCACGATCCTCGGGATGTTGATCGCCCTGATCACGCTGGCCGCGTTCATCTTCCTCGCCACCCAGAAGGGCGTCGGCACGCCGATCCCGGGCGTGGGGCTCACCGGCGACACGGCCGTCGTTGTCGCCCGATCCGACATCCCGGCCCGGGCGACGATCACCGCCGGCATGCTGACGGTCGCCAGGCTGCGCTCCGCCGACGTCCCACCGCAGAGCTTCGGGGCGGTGAATGACGTCGTCAGCTCCGCCAAGCCGCGATTCTCGCTGATCGACATCAAGGCTGGCCAGCCCCTCCTGGCGAACGAGCTGGTGACGTCGCTCGGCGATGCGTCAGGAGCCGACTCGAGTTTCCTTCCCATCCCTCAGGGCTTCGTGGCCATGACCATCCCGACCAGTGAGGAGCAGGGAGTCGCGGGCTACATACAGCCGGGCGATTATATCGGCATCATCGCGGTGGTCGACAAGAACTCCAACACTGCCTCCAAGACGATCTTCAACAACGTCCACGTGATCCGCGTCGGCACCGCCTTGGCCAGCGCCGGGCTCGGCCGCAACGGGCCGGCGGCGAACCGGGCCACCATCGTCAGCGGGTCCAGCCTGACCGTGGTGCTTAACCAGTGCGACGCCGAGTACCTGACCTGGTTCATCGCCAAGACCTCACTCCGCTACACGTTGGAGAATTTCTCCGACTACGACAAGGGGAGCGCCAACAACCCCCAGCAGGCCGCGGCGTGCCCGATCGACCAGGCCCAGGGAGTGACCAACGCCGACGTCGGCAAGCGCTTCGGCCCGGCGCTGGTGCCGTGACGCCGACCGTCGAGATCCTCGTCGGTGCCTGCCTCGCGGCAGCGATCGCCGTCTTCTTCTGGAGCCTCGACACCATCCGCCGCGAACGCGCGACAGCCGACCTGGTGATCTCCCCGCTGCCCCGCCGCCGGCGCCGGGTCGACATGCGGGACACCGTCGAGCGGGTGATGCAGCCGATCGCCGACATCCTGAGCGATCGGAACCGGAAGGCCGGGAAGGTCACGCTGGCCGAGGAGCTCGCCCAGGCCGGGCTGCGACTGACCAGCTCCGAGTACCTGCTGATCCAGTTCTCGGCCACCGCCGGGCTCGCCCTCGTCGGCCTCTGGTTCTTCGGTCCCGGACCCCCGTTCCTGCTGCTCGGCTGGCTGGGGTACATCGCGCCCCACTTCTACCTGCGGCGGCGGCAGGACGCGCGGCTGCTCGCCTTCAACAACCAGCTCGGGAACATGATCACGCTCCTCTCCAACGCGCTCAAGACCGGCTACTCACTCGGCCAGGCGATCGAGATCATCGCCAAGAAGGCGCCGCCGCCGGTCTCCGACGAGTTCGAGGTCGTGACCACCTCGATCCATTTCGGCACCTCGGTCGAGGACACCCTGGCGGCGCTCGCCAAGCGTGTTCACAGCTCCGACCTCGACTTCATCGTGGTGGCGATCCTCCTCCACCGCAAGGTGGGCGGCAACCTGCCCGAGATCCTCGACAACATCGCCGAGACGATCCGCGAGCGACTCCGGATGAAGCGCGAGATGAGCGTCCTGACCGCCCACGCGCGCGCTTCGGCGACCCTCATCAGCGCCCTTCCGGTGGTCCTAGCGCTGCTGATGTACGCGATCACGCCAAAGTACTTCGCGCCGATGGTGCAGTCGCCGATCGGCTGGGTTCTGATCGCCATCGCGGGCGCCCTGGTGGTGCTCGGAAACATCCTCATGAACCAGCTCTCTCGAGTGGACACGTAACCCCCCGATGGACCCAGTTGCCTCGCTCGCCGGCCTGATCTGTGCCTCCGCGATCTTCTTCTTCTTCGTCCAGCTCGACAAGACCAGGGAGGTTGCCGCCGAGCTACCGGCGGCGGAGGAGGTCGACGCCCTCGCCCTCCGCCGCCGGAGCCTCGGCTACCGCCTCGACCGGCTCGGGCGCCGGCTGTTCGCGAACCGGCTCACCGCCGCCGGCCGCCACTCGGTCCAGGTCCGGCTCAACCTGGCCGGCAACCCGGGCCACCTGACCCCGGCCGCCTTTGCCGCGATCCGCTTCGGGCTGGCGGCGCTGCTGGTCGCGCTTCCCCTCCTGGTCGGGCTGCTGCTGGCTTCCCCGGCGACGGCGCTGGTCGGAGCGGTCGTCGGTGGTGCGGCCGGCTACTGGCTGCCGGTCGTGATCCTGAGCCAGCTCGCCGGCGCGCGCCGGACTGCGATCGAGCGCAGCCTCCCCGACGCCGTCGACCTGCTGACGCTGGCGGTGGAGGCGGGGCTGAGCCTTGACGCTGGGATCGCGGACGTCACCGGACGGTTCAACAACGCTCTCGGCGACGAGTTCAGCAAGGTCCTCCGGGAGGTGCGTCTCGGACGCCCCCGGATGGCCGCGCTGGAGGACATGGGGCGGCGCTCGGGCGTGGCCGAGTTGCACAACCTGATCCAGGCCATCACCCAGTCGGAGCAGATGGGCATCGGCATCAGCCGCTCGCTCCGAATCCAGGCCGCCGAGCTCCGCCGGAGCCGGCGCGCCGGCGCCCAGGAGCGGGCGGCCCAGGCCTCGTTGAAGATGGTCTTCCCGATGGTCGGCTGCATCTTCCCGACGATCTGGATCATTCTCCTCGGGCCCGCGCTGCTTGGCATCGTCAAGGCCTGGCACGGCTAGCCTGGGCAGCCGCCGGGGGCGGCGCGGGGTATAATTCTCCTCGTTCGGTGGCTATGGCGGAGGGGAGACACCCGTTCCCTTTCCGAACACGGAAGTTAAGCCCTCCAGCGCCGATGGTACTGCCGGGGTAACCCGGTGGAAGAGTAGGTCGTTGCCGAGCATTCTTTAAATCCCGCGGCCCGAGAGGGTGGCGGGATTTTTTCCTTCCGGGCCGCGACGGGTCAGACCGGGCTGACCGGCCCGAGGCGAGGCAGCAGCAGCAGCAGGCGGACCGTCATCGCCGCCAGGAGCGCCAGCAGTGTCCCCAGAACGTCGGTGACGACCGCCCCGACGCCGGCGTGGTGGTAGCCGATCGCGAGCGCCAGCAGCACGACGCCGGCGCCCAGCAGCGGAATGAACCAGATGTCGTGGGCGGCCATGCAGAACTGGACCAGGAGGTTGTTGAGGCTCAGCGTCAGGCCGATCAGGCCGACCAGGAAGATGTACGGCTGGCCGTCGGCGAAAGCGGGTCCGAAGAGGAGCCGCACCACCAGCCCGGGGAAGAGCGCGAAGACGAGCAGGGCGCCGAGCCCGAGCAGGCCCATGATGCCCGCTGAGATGCCCAGCAATCGGCCCGGGTGGTCGTGACCGGCGATTGACTCGACGACCCGCGGAAACATCACCTGGCTGACCGACAGGGTCAGGAAATAGAGGATCGTCCCGATCTTGTTGAGCGAGCCGTAGATGCCCGCGTCGTGGCCGCTCAGGTAGTGCTTGGCGAGGATCACGTCGAGGTTGTAGAGAAGGAGGATCCCGAGCGTACCGGCAGTCGCTGTGAGCGAGAAGCCGAGCATCGATCGGAGCGCTGCCCGTCCGCCGCCCTGGCGGAGCTGGTGCCGGAGGGAATAGGCGCTGATGGCGTAGGCGAAGCCGGCGCCGGCGAGTACGGCGACCGTTGCTCCGACCACCCCCGTGCCCGCGGCGAGCAGCACCGCCAGCGCCGCGCAGCGGACCACCATCTCGAGCGAGAGGCTGGTCGAGAGGGCCGCGAAGCTCTGAATCCCCTGGAGGATGCCGCGGGGGATCCCGACCTGCCAGAAGACCGCCACCGCGAGGCCCAGCCAGACGATCGGGAGGGCCGAGTGGAGATGGAGGAAGTCGGCGGTCGGCCCCGCCGCCAGCGCCCCGACGGCCACGATCAGCAGGCTCGGAACGATCGTCAGCTGGGTCGAGCGGACCACCAGGTAGCGGACGGAGTCGGTCGTGCCCGACGCGGTCAGGGTGGCCGAATAGCGCGCGAGCACCAGCACCAGGATCAGGGTCGGGGTCGTGAAGACGGAGTAGAGGGCGATGATCGAGGCCACGTCCCCGTAGAGGCTCGGTCCCAGCACCCGGCCCGCGATCGCGTGGTAAACGAAGCCGCCGATGCCGGCGATGAGGCCACCCGCGAAGAGGACGAGGTTCTGCCTCACCAGGCGGCTCGACCGCAGCCATTTCAGGCGAGGCCTCAGACCGAGGGGGAGGCGGCCCTGCGCAGTGTCACCCGGGCTCCTCAATGCCAACCGATTCTAGAGGTCGCTCCTCAAGCGGCGGTCGCCATCCGCTCCGTATCCTTTGCTGCGGAAATGGAAGGAGGGGAGCCGACGGCAGCCCGCGAGCCACTGGTGTCGGTGATCGTCGTCAGCCACAACGTCAAGGACCTCCTGCTCGACTGCCTGACGGCCCTCTTCGAGGGCACCGAGATCCCGTTCGAGGCGATCGTCGTGGACAACAACTCGAAAGACGGGTCGGCGGCCGCGGTGGAGGCCGCCTACCCCCAGGTGAAGCTCCACCGGACGAATCGGAACATGGGTTCGGGCCGGGCCGCCAACGCCGGTCTCGAGAAGGCCACCGGCCGGTTCGTCCTCCTCCTCGGGGCGGACGTGATGGTCGCCAAGGGCTGCGTCGACGAACTGGCCGACTTCCTCCTCGTGCGGCAGGACGCGGGCGCCGTCGGCCCGCGGCTGATTCAGCCCGACGGTCGGCTCGACCCGCTGGCGCGGCGCGCCTTCCCGAGCCCGCGCGTCGCCTTCTACCGCTTCTCCGGGCTGAGCCGGATCTTCCCCCGCTCGAGCCGCTTCGGCCGCCACAACATGGGCCACCTGTCGGCGGAGAAGCCGCACGAGATCGACGCCGGCAGCGCGTCCTGCCTCCTGGTCCGCCGGGCGGCGATCGCCAAGATCGGCTTTCTCGACCCGGCCTACCGCCAGTACGGCGAGGACCTGGACCTCTGCTACCGCCTGAAGCAGGGGGGCTGGAAGATCTTCTACGTGGCGTCCGCGGAGGCGGTCCACGTCACCGGTGCGCCCACCCGGAAGGAGTCGGCGAAGATGCTCTACGAGTTCCACAGCGCGATGTGGACCTTCCACCACAAGCACTACGCGGATGATCTCCCGGCCTTCGGCAACGGGCTCTACTGGGCCGCGATCTGGACCCGCTGGGCCGTGCTCAGCGGTTGGTCGGCGGTGAGCCGGAAGCCGAGCCCGAACCCCTAGTAGTGTCCCGTAACCGAGGTTCGTACGCAAAAGCGACGGATGCTGGCGAGGATCTGGTCGGCGGTCTTGACCCAGACGAAGGGCTTGGGATTCTCGTTGTTGATGGCGATGTAGAGGCGGAGCGCTTCCTCCAACTCGCGCACACTACGGTGCGCGCTGCGCCGGATCGATCGTTCAGTCAGGGTGCCAAACCAGCGCTCGACCTGGTTGATCCAGGAGCTGTAGGTTGGGGTGTAGTGGATGTGGAAGCGTGGATGCCGAAGCAGCCAACGCCGGATCGTGTCGGTCTTGTGGGTGCCGTAGTTGTCCATGACGAGGTGGACCTCGAGGTCGTCGGGAACCTCTCCCTCGATGCGGTCGAGGAAGGCCTTGAATTCGCTCGAGCGATGACGTCGGTGGGTCTCGCCGATCACGTTGCCGGTGGCGATGTCGAGCGCTGCGAAAAGGGACGTGGTGCCATGCCGGCGGTAATCGTGGGTCCGCCGCTCAGCCACTCCGGGCCGCATCGGCAGGGTTGGCTGGGTCCGGTCGAGAGCTTGGATCTGTGCCTTCTCGTCGACGCAGAGGACCAGGGCCTTGACCGGCGGTGCGAGATAGAGACCGACGATGTCGCGGACTTTCTCGATGAACTGGGGGTCGTTGGAGAGCTTGAAGTTCTCGACCCGATGCGGCTGCAGACCGAACGCCTTCCAAACCCGGTGCACGGTCATGTGGCTGACGTCGCTGGCCGCGGCCAGGCTGCGAGTGCTCCAGTGGGTGGCGTCCCGAGGCAGCTGCTCCAAGGTCATCGTCAGCACGGCCTCGACCTGTTCATCAGTGACCTCGCGCGGCGCTCCGCAACGGGGCTCGTCCAAAAGCCCAGCAAGACCACCTTCGAGATAGCGCGAGCGCCACTTGCAGACCGTGTTGTTGGTGACCCGGAGTTCGGCCGCCACCTCCGAACTGGGCACCCCATCCGCACACCGAAGGACGATGCCCGCGCGACGTGCCAAGCCGTTACTGGACTTGACCCGCTTGCTCCAACGAAGGAGCTCGACTCGGTCTTCTTCTGGAACGACCAAAGCTTGCTTGTGGGGCCGGCCGCGTTGCATGGCGTGAACCTCATTGAGCGACCCGGAGACGTCCCCAACATTATCTCATACACTTCGGTTACAGGACACTAGCGGACCGGGCGATAATGCCGCCCAGCATGGGCTGGGGCCGGCGGGAGCTGCTGCGGCTGTCGCCTTCCGCCACGGCCTGAGCAGGCCGCGCAGCAGACGCTCGGTGACCCAGCGCCGCCCGCTACGGCTCCCGCCGGAAAGGCTCGAGAAGGTCGACGTCGGTCTCGTTGAGATCGACCTGGACGTTGGACCCGACGACCTCGATCACCTTCTCGAGCGGGATCAGGACGTGCTCGCCGCGCAGCCCTTCGCGAGCCATCACCAGCTGCCGGGTGTTGCCCATCTCGTCGGTGATGACCTCGCTCACGTGGCCGATCCGGCGCTCGCCCGCCCAGACCGGGCTGCCCGCGGTGATCTCGCTTGCGGCCTCCCCCGGGGTCAGGTCGGCGTGGACCGGCGGCACGTAGGCAGCGTTGCCGAGGAGCGCGCCCGCGACCGCCAGGAAGTTGCGCAGCTGGTAGCCCTCGGGCGGTTGCCAGTGGTCGCCGGGGGCGGAGAGGGTCGCGTCGTCATGGCGCGGATACCGTTCCAGGCGATCCTGGTCGAGGCCGGTGGCGAGCCCGTCGGGACCGGCGTCGCGGAATTCGGCGATCGGCACCACGCGCTGCTCGACGACGAGGTGGGTGACCTGGTGCGCGCCTTCGTCAACGACCAGCCGCTCAACCTGGCCGAGCCGCGACCCGTCGGCCGCGAGCACGTCCTCGCCGACCCGGAGCGCCTTCACAGGAGGCGATCCTCGATCCCCGGGAGCTCACCCGGCTCGTTCTCGGGCAGGGCGGGAGTCGGCGGCTCCGGCCGGACCTCGATCTTGCGCCGGGCCGCATCCAGCTTGGCTTCGCAGATCTTGAGGTAGCGGTGGCCCTCGGCGACCGCCTCGATCGCCTGCTCCAGGGTCAGGTTGCCCTCTTCCAGTGCCCGTAGGCGGGCGTCGAACAGCTCCAGCGCCTGCTCGTAGCTGAGTTCGTCTGCCACGGTGCCGTTCACCGGCGTACCTCCTCCACCCGGGCGCCCAGGCTCCCGCTGCCGAGCCGGATCCGGAGCCGCCGGTCGATGGCGGTGTCGGCGGCGGCCCGGAGCACGATCCCCGTCTCGGCGTCCTCGGTGATGCTGTAGCCGCGGGCGAGGACTGCCTCCGGCGAGAGGGCGGCGAGCCGGGAGGCCCGGGCGCTGAGCTCCTCCCGGGCCCGCGCCATTCTCTCGGCCGCCAGCCGGCGCAGCGCCGCCTCGCCGCGGCGCCGCTCGAGGTCCTCGCCTCGGCTGCCGACGGCCCGGCCCGCCGCCGCCAGCAGCCGCCGCTCAGCCTCGACACCGCCGCCCCGCTTGCTCGTG
>DAIRGV010000104.1:0-2614 GCA_036794405.1 Candidatus Dormiibacterota bacterium | reverse complement strand
CCAGCGCACCGCGGGGCGGCCACGGTGGCAGCCGGGCGATCGTTTCGTCCTCGCCCCTTTGTCGCGTCAGCTGCCGCGACCGGATGGCCCGCTCTTATCCCAGCGTGGTTATAGAACTGCAGGCTCGACGGTGAGATCGCCCTCAGCGAACCGGCCGGGGCGGAGCGCGTGGAGATCGAAGCTCCGGCACTCGCCCTGATCCAGCAGCTCGCTGACCGCCTTTCCTGCCGCTGGCGAATGCATCAAGCCATGTCCGCCGAAGCCCACGCACTGGATGAAGCCACCGATCCGCGGAGTGGCACCAACGATGGCGTGGTGATCGGGCGTCTCGGGGTACAGCCCGGCCCAGCATTTCCGCCTGTCAATCGGGATGGTGGATAGAAACGGGAACCGATTGGGCACCCTCTCGGCGAGGTCGTCGAGGAAGACGTCGTCGAAGTCGGTCGCATATCCCGGAGGATCGTCCGGGTTCGAATAGGCCACCAAGAAACCGTCCGCCTCGCGGCGAATCAGAACCCCGGTGTCGAGGTCGACGCACATCGGGATCATCGCGGGGTATCCGGGCGCGCGCTCGGTGCAGGCGAGGTTGCGGCGCTGGGGAAAGACCGGGACGTCGACACCCAGCATGGCGGCTACCGTAGCCGCGTAGGCGCCGGCGGCGTTGACCACCGCGCCGGCTCTGAGAGTCCCCGCCGAGGTCGCCACCTCAATCCCCAACGGACCGGCCCGAAGGCCGGTCAGGGTGGTCTCGAACATGAAGTCCGTGTGAAGGCGCCGGCATAGCTGCCAGTAGGCCGACACCAGGCCGCCGGGATCGAAGATTCCGTCGATGGCGCAGAAGGTGCCCCCAACCAGGCCGTCGGGCCTGACGAAAGGGGCTTGTTCGAGGATCGCGGCCGGTTCCAGCCAGCGGGCCGGGACGCCACGCGAAACCTGCAGCTGCAGCGAGCGCCGGATCGCGGCGGCGCGCTCCGCCGACCCGGTCATGAACAGGTAGCCGGCCTGCCTGAAGCCTGGAAGACCGTCGGTTGCTTCATCGAGCTCTCGAAGACGCTGGATCGAGTGCATCGAAAAGTCGATGTTGATGGGCGTGGCGAACTGGGCTCGGATCCCGCCATTGGCCTTCGACGACGACTCGGTACCGGGCACGGCGTGACGCTCGATCACGACCACACTCCCAAGCCCGGCCTCCCGAGCGTGATAGGCCACCGAGAGGCCGATCACGCCCCCACCGATGACAACGACGTCGTAGCGCTTTAGGGACACTGCCGCCCGCCGGTCAAACGCCCCGAAGCAGGCCGCCGTCGACGGCCGTGAGAGTGCCGGTCTGGTATGAGGCGGCATCCGAGCACAGGTAGGCGACCAGCGAGCCCAGCTCCGCGGGCGTGCCGTAGCGCCCGCTGGGGATCTCCGCCTGGCTTTGTTTCGCGGCCTCCTCGACGGTCATCCCGCGCGTCTGCGCGCGCTGCGCATCGAGGCCCTGGACGCGCTCGGTGTCCAGTCGCCCGGGCAGGATGCCGTTGATGGTCACGCCCTCCCCGGCGACCTCGGCAGCCAGCGTCTTCATCCAGGCTGCCAACGCACTCCGGCCGGCGTTCGAGTACACCAACCCCGGGATGGGCTGGCGCACGCCCGAAGAGAGAATGGCCACCAACCGGCCCCAGCCTCGCGACCGCATCGATGGCAGCAGGCGTGTCGCCAGGTCGACGGGGGTCAGCGTCAGCAGCTGAAGTGCCTCCAGCCAGCCGTCGCGATCGAAGGCCCCGGCCTCGGCGATCGGTGGGCCACCTGAGTTAAGAACACAGATGTCGACCGCACCCAACGCCTCCTCCGCCGCCGCCACCACGGCAGCCGCCGCCCCAGGGTCGCGGGCGTCGGCGGCGGCGACATGGACCTCCACGCCGTGCCGTTCGGCGATCTCGGCCCGCGCACGCTCCAGCGATGCCGGGTCACGGCTCCAGAGCAGCATCCGGCAGCCCTCCGCCGCCAGCGCTTCGGCTGCGGCCCGTCCCAGCCCGCGGGAGCCGCCTCCCACCACCGCGGCACGGCCGTCGAGTCCTGTGTCCACCCTGGCTACACCAACAGCCGCTCGGGTCCCGGCGTCAGCCCGACCCGCTGCAGCACGTCGTCGAGGTCGGCGCGGGTGGCGGCGTCCAGAACCCTGAGCTGACCTCGGGTGGCGCCGGTCGTGAGCACCCCACGGCGGCGCAGGACCTCCTTGCGGATGGCCAGGCCCACCACCGGCTGGCCCTCGAAGGTGATCAGCGGCAGGAAGCGATCAAATACCGTGGCAGCGCGCCCGAAGCCCCCAGCGGCCACCGCGTCGACAATCACCGCCATCACCTCAGGGAAAGCAAAGCCGGTCATGGTACCGCCGGCGCCCCGACGCAGCTCGGCCAGCAGGCTGACGCCTCCGAGACCACCGAAGACCAGGGCCTCAGGCATCTCCTCCAGCAACCGCGAGATCTTCGGCGGCGTGGGGGGATCCTCCAATTTGACAGTGGTCGAGCCCACGGCACGCAGAGACCTGGCGAGCACGCTCACCGGTATCGAGACACCGGTTGCGTTCGGCTCATCCTGGACAACGACCGGAAGCTGGCAACCCGCGCCAACG
>DAIRGV010000055.1:0-13466 GCA_036794405.1 Candidatus Dormiibacterota bacterium | reverse complement strand
CTTGATCGAGTCGAGGGCCATGTAGAAGTCGGCCCCCATCCGGTCCATCTTGTTGATGAAGGCGATCCGCGGCACGCCATAACGGTCGGCCTGGCGCCAGACCGTCTCCGATTGCGGCTCGACACCGGCCACGGCGTCGAAGACGGCGACCGCGCCATCGAGCACCCGGAGGCTCCGCTCGACCTCGGCGGTGAAATCAACGTGTCCGGGCGTGTCTATGATGTTGATCTCGTGGTCGCGCCACACCGCGTAGGTCGCGGCCGAGGTGATGGTGATCCCCCGCTCCCGCTCCTGGACCATCCAGTCGGTCGTCGCCGCCCCTTCGTGGACCTCGCCCATCTTGTGGATGCGGCCCGCGTAGAAGAGGATCCGCTCGGTGGTCGTGGTCTTGCCGGCATCGATGTGCGCCATGATGCCAATGTTCCGCAACTGCTCGAGCGCGACCTTCCGATCGCTGGTTTTCATTGCCACTGCTGAGATTTGCGCTTTCCTCCCGGGTTCCTAGTACCGGAAGTGGCTGAAGGCCTTGTTGCTTTCAGCCATCCGGTGAGTCTCTTCCTTCCGCTTCACGGCCGCGCCGACACCGTTGCTGGCGTCAAGCAGCTCGAACGCGAGCTTCTCTGCCATAGATTTCCCACTTCGCTGCCGGGCGAAACGGATCAGCCAGCGGCGCGCCAGAGCCAGCCGGCGCTCGGGCCGGATCTCGATCGGGACCTGGTAGGTGGCGCCGCCGACCCGGCGCGGCTTCACCTCGAGCTGCGGGGTGGCGTTCCGGATGGCGAGGTCGAACACCTCGAGCGGCTCCTTCTTCGCCTGCTTGGAGGCGCGCGTCAGGGCGTCATAGACGATGCCCTCGGCGACCGAGCGCTTGCCGGCCTTCATCAGGATGTTGACGAACTTGGCCACCGCTTCCGAGTTGTAGATCGGGTCGGGCGCGATGCGACGCTTGTCAGGACGGTTGCGACGGGGCATCTTATCTGCCCTTGCTCGCCGCGCCGGCTTTTTCGCGCTTGGCGCCGTAGCGGGAACGACCCTGCTTGCGGTTGCGCACGCCGGAGGTGTCGAGGGTGCCCCGAATGATGTGGTAGCGCACGCCGGGGAGGTCCTTGACGCGACCGCCGCGGATCAGCACCACCGAGTGCTCCTGCAGGTTGTGACCGACGCCCGGGATGTAGGCGGTGACCTCGATGCCCGTCGTCAGGCGGACGCGGGCGACCTTGCGAAGGGCCGAGTTCGGCTTCTTGGGCGTGGTCGTGTAGACGCGCACGCAGACGCCCCGGCGCTGCGGTGACTCTTTCAGAGCCGGCGCCTTGGACTTCTTGACGAGCTTCTTGCGGCCGATCCGGATCAGCTGCTGAATCGTGGGCAAAGAGACACTCCGAATTGGGAATCGATTCCCAGCAAGCAACGGCCGGCTGGGCGACAAACGGAGATTATACAGTTGCGCTGAGCCCTGTGGGCCGCCCTCGCCGCCTCAGTGGGGCGAGATCGAGATGTCGGCCGGATAGAGGTCGCCGGGCCAGTCGTCGAGGGCAGTGTAGGTCACCCCCTGGACGTAGGGCTGCTTCAGGTTCCAGGCCTCCGACTGGAAGAGGAAGGCCACCGGGGCGTCCTGGACCAGCAGCTGCTGGGCCTCGGCGTAGAGCTGGAGGCGGCGGGTCGGGTCGGCCGACCCGTCGGCCGCTCCGACCAGCTGGTCGTAGCCGGGGCTCGAGTAGCGGCTCCACTGGGAGAAGTGCTCGGTCCGGAAGAGGTCGAGGAAGTTCTGCTCGTCGGGGTAGTCGGCCCGCCAGCCGCCGGGGAGCTGGAATTGGAAGTCGCCGCTTTCAAGGGTGGCCGTGACATCCGGGCTGGGCTTGACGTCGAGGGTCAACTGGATGCCGAGGTGTTCTTTCAGCTGGACGGCCACGAAGGTGGCCAGCCGCCGGTCGGCGGGGAGGTCGCGGACCAGCAGGTGGATGCTCTCGAGCGCAGCCGGAGCGACCCCGGAGGAGTCGAGGGTCGTCCTCGCCCCGGTCGCGTCGAAGCGCTGCGCGGCCAGCGCGGGACGGTAGTCCCGGAGGCCCCTGGGCACCGGGCCGACGCTGGGCAGCGCCGGCAGGGCGAGTTGAGTCGCCACCAGCTGGCCGCGGTCGATCGCCTGGGCGAAGGCGAGCCGGACCCGGGCGTTGTCGAAGGGTGCCCGGTGCACGTTGAACTGGGCCCAGGTCTGGGTCAAGAGCGGCACTCGGACCAGGTCGCGGGCCAGCCCGGGATCCCTCCCGACCGCGGCGATGCTCGCCCCAGTCGCGGTGGTGACCTCCTCTCCGCCACGCTGGAACTGGGCGAGGTCGTCGGCGGCAGCGCCCCGCCGCTCGAGCACGATCCGGCCGAGGTGGGGCCTGCCCGCCCAGTAGTGGCGGTTGGCGGCGAGCACGATCTCATCCCTGCCGGCCGACTCGACGTGGAACGGGCCGTTGCCCGGTCCCGGCCCGGAGGCGGGGGCGTCGGCTCGCGCGGGTGCGCCCGCGGGCAGGCTCGCCACCCACTTGAAGTCCGGCGCGGGATGATCGAGATGGACGACCAGGGTGCGGTCGTCCGCCGCCTCGAGACCGAGGCCGTCGAGAAAGGCGGGGATCCGGGCCGCGTCCTTCCGGGGGTCGAGATCGGCATAGCCGGAGGCGTTCTGCAGGCGCTCGGCCAGCAGGTCCGCGACCGGGCTGTTCAGCCGGGGGTCGAGGATCCGCCGCCAGCCGAGCACGAAGTCCTGGGCTCGGACCGGCACGCCGTCGCTCCAGGCGCCGTTGGGCCGGAGGTGGAACGTGTAGACGAGCCCGTCGGCGGAGACGCCGTAGGACTCGGCCGCGGCCGGCACGGCGTCGGCGAGGTCGGGCCGGGGCTTGAGCAGCGCCTCGAACGCCGTCCGGGCGACGCCGGAGTCGGAGGGTGGCGTCAGTGCCGGGTCGAGGCTCTCCGGCAGCGTCGGGACCGCCACGCGCAGGGTCTGGGCCGGCGGGGTGGCGGTCGGGAGGATCTGCGCCGCCGTGCCGGCCTGGCATGCCGCCAGGAGCGGCAGCAGGAGGCTCGCGCCCAGCAGCTGGCGAGGACGCATGCGTCCCTACGTTAGGCGGATGGCGAGCAGGAATGCCGCCAGCAAAAGCAGGATCACACCGGCTGCCTTCTCCGAGCGCTCGCGCCCGGTCTCGCTGATCCGGGAGCCGAGTCGAAGGCCGAGCTGGCTGGCGAGGATCGCCTGCAGCCCGATCAGGACCAGGGCCGGCACGACGGGCAGGTGAAGAAGGCCGAGGGAGACACCGAGGGCGAGCTCGTCGAGGCTGATCGAGAGTCCGAGGCCGACGGCCGCGAAACCTCGCGCGCGGCCGAGGGACGCGAGCCGCTCCTCCTCCAGGTCCTCTCCGCCCGGCCGCAGGATCCAGAGGCCGAGACCGGCCAGGACGGCGATCGCCAGGTATTCGGCGGCGCCGCCGGCGAACCTGCCGGCCAGGTTTCCGACGGCCAGCCCGAGGACCGGCATCCCGACCTCGAAGCCGGCCATCAGCAGGCTCACCCGGAGGCGCTCCTTCTCCGGCAGGCCGGCGGCGCCGAGAGCCGCCGACACGGCGAAGGTGTCGAGGCTGAGCGGGAAGACGAGTGCGACCAGGGTCGCGATCGCGGCCGCGGTCATTTCGAGCCGGGCTCGCGGCCGGGGCTAACCGCCGCCCAGGGGCTCCGATTCATGGCGCGGGTCATCGGTCTCGCGCTCCGACTCGAGCACGTCCTCCGCCGGTTCCGCAGCGACTTCCTTCTCACCGTACTCGCGGACCTCCTTGCCCGCCTTCTCGATGGCGGGTGCGACGAACCCGCTCTCCTTGTCGAGCTCCTGGGTGCGGTCCGCGAAGTGGCAGGCGGCGTAGTGGCCGTCCGCCTTCAGCTCCCAGGCGGGGTCCTGCTCCGAGCAGATCGGGAACTGGGCGATCGGGCAGCGGGTGTGGAAGCGGCAGCCGGTGGGGGGGTTGATCGGGCTCGGGACGTCACCGGTCAGGATCAGGCGGTTGCGGTGCTGGCGGGGGTCGGGCTTGGGGATGGCGGAGAGGAGGAACCGCGTGTAGGGATGCTTCGGGCTCTTGAACAGCTTCTCGGTCGAAGCCATCTCGACCAGCTTGCCGAGGTACATGACGCCGACCCGGTCGCTGATGTGCTGGACCACGCTCAGGTTGTGGGAGATGAAGAGGTAGGTCAGCTGGAGCTCGTCCTTCAGGTCCGCCATCAGGTTCAGCACCTGGGATTGGATCGAGACGTCGAGAGCGGAGACGGGCTCGTCGGCGACGACGAACTTCGGCTGCAGGACCAGGGCGCGGGCGAGGCCGATGCGCTGCCGCTGGCCGCCTGAGAACTCGTGCGGGTAGCGGTTGATGTAGTAGCGCCGGAGCCCGACCTTGTCAAGGATGGCGGCAACCCGCTCCTCCCGCTGGTGGCGATCGCGCACGCCCATGTTGGCGAGGCCCTCGCCGATTATCTCGCCGATCGGCAGCCGCGGGTTGAGGGAGGCGTAGGGGTCCTGGAACACGATCTGCATGTCCGACCGCGTCTTCTTCAGCTCGCCGGGCTTCATGTGGGTCAGGTCTCGGCCCTCGAACTCGATCGTCCCGCTGGTCGGCTCGATGAGCCGGAGCAGGAGGCGGCCGGTCGTCGTCTTGCCGCAGCCGCTCTCGCCGACGAGGCCGAACACCTCCCCGGCCTGGACGTCGAAGCTGACGTCGTCGACCGCCTTCACCTCCGCGACGGTCCGCTGGAGGACGCCGCCCCGAAGCGGGAAGTACTTGACCAGGTTATGAACGCTGACGAGCGGCTTGGCGCGGCTCGAGGCGGGCGACTCCAGGGCCGGGTCGGCCACCTAGCTCGCCCTCTCCCGCGGCTGCGCCGGTTTGGCCTCGGTGCCAGGCTCGATCTCGTCGCCGAAGAGGTAGCAGGCGGCCTCGTGGCCCTCGCCCTGGTCCATCAGGGCCGGGAACGCGGTCGGGCACTTGTCGAACGCATGCGGGCAGCGGGGGGCGAAGAGGCAGCCGGGCGGCAGGTTGAAGGGATGCGGCACAGTCCCCTTGATGACGTTGAGGCGCTTGCCCTTGGTGCCCTGGCCCGGGATGGAGGCGAGCAGGCCCTGGGTGTAGGGGTGGAGGGGCTTCTCGAAGATCTGCTCGACCGTGCCCCGCTCGACCACCTTGCCGGCGTACATCACGACGACGTCCTGCGCCATCTCGGCGATCACCCCGAGGTCGTGGGTGATGAGCATGATCGCCATCCTCTTCTGCTCCTGGATGCCGCGGAGCAGCTCCAGGATCTGGGCCTGGATGGTGACGTCGAGGGCAGTCGTGGGCTCGTCCGCGATCAACAGCTTGGGATCGCAGCTCAGCGCCATGGCGATCATCACGCGCTGGCGCATGCCGCCCGAGAGCTCGTGCGGGTAGTCCTTGACGCGGCGCTCGGCGCCGGCGATGCCGACCAGCTTGAAGAGCTCGACCGCCCGATTCTTCGCCTCGCTGTCGCTCATGCTCATGTGCTGGCGGACCGCCTCGGCCACCTGCTCCCCGCAGGTGAAGACCGGGTTGAGGGAGGTCATCGGCTCCTGGAAGATCATCGAGATGTCGTTGCCGCGGATCTGCCGCATCTCGTCCTCGGGCACCTTCAGCAGGTCCCGGCCCTCGAGCAGGATCCGGCCCGCGAGGTTGCGGCCGTTGCGCGGCAGCAGCCGCATGATGCTGAGCGAGGTGACGCTCTTCCCGCAGCCGGACTCGCCGACGATGCCGAGGGTCCGGCTCTGGTTGACGTGGAAATCGATGCCGTCGACGGCCTTGACAAAGCCGTCCTGGGTCTTGAAGTGGGTCTTCAGGCCCTCGACTCGGAGGACCTCCTGGTCGATGCTCACCCGACGCCTCCCCCGAGTTCAGTGAACACGAATGACCGTGAGTATAAAGGCGGGGAAATGGAAAGAGGCGCGTGCCCGGCACGCGCCTCTTTCCCGTCTACGGGTTGGATTCGACTAGCTGTTGAGGTACCAGTCGGCGCTGTTGTTGAACCAGAAGTCGGCGTTGGCCTTGTAGCCGCCGAGCTTGTTGCTGTAGGCGTTGACCGACAGCTGCTGGTAGAGAGGGATCTCGGGCAGGTCGGCCGCGAGCGCCTTGCCCGCGTCGATGTAGCCCTGCTTCCGGTCGGACTGGGCAACCTTGTTCCGGCCGGCGTTGAAGCCGGCGTCAACCGCCGGGTTGCACTCGTAGGTGTCGTTCTGGCCGACACCGCCGTTGGCCTGGGTCGGGATGTTGGCACAGGTGTAGCCGCTGTACCATTCGTTAGGCTCGCCGCCGGACACCGTGTTGGTGTACTGGGCGATGTCGAAGGTGTGGTTGTAGAGCACGCCACCCGAGGCGTAGGCGCCGAACAGCTTGCCCGCGGTCGGGTTCTTGAACGGCGTGATGACCTGGATGCCGATGCCCTTGAGGTCGGAGGCGACCTGGACCTCCTGCTGCTCGCGGAGCGCGTTGCCGGAGGTGGTGACGAGGTTCACCGCGATGGTGGTCCCGTCCTTGTAGGCGCGGAAGCCCTTGTCAGCGCCGGACGACTGGACCTTGTAGCCCGCGTCGTCGAGGAGCTTCTTGGCGCCCGCTTGGTCGTACTTGGTGGTGGGGATCGAGGGATCCGCGCACCACGCCGCGAGGCCGAGGCAGATGGGCGTGTCAGGTGAGACGACGGTCTTGCCCGAGAGAAGGGTGTCGACCATCTGCTGCTTGTTGACGCCCATGTTGATCGCCTTGCGGATGGTCAGGTCCGAGAGGTACTTGTTCTTCAGGTTGAGGTCAAGCTTCTCGGCCCCGCTATCGCCGAGGACGACGGTGGTGACGTTGCTGAGGTGGGAGAGCGGGCTCAGGAGGGCCGCCCGGAAGTCGATGCCAAGCTGGACGGTATCCGTCCGAAGATCGGCCAGCTCGGTGTTGGTGTCGGGCTCGAACTTGACTGTGATCGTGTCGAGGTACGCCTTGTGGGAGCCCCAGTAGTTGTTGTTCCGGACCATCGTCATGTGGTCACCGGAGACCCACTCCTTGAAGACGAAGGGGCCCGTGCCCATCAGCCACTTGTCCCAGCTGTCGGTGCCCTTGTAGGCTCCCGAGTTGGCCGGGGTGTTGTCGATCGCGAGCTTGGCCTTGGTCATGTCGCCGCCGGCCGTCCAGGTCTGCTGGAGCAGGTGCGACGGCAGGACGCCCTCGGGACCCGAGAAGAGGCTCAGGTAGGGGCCATAGATGCTCTTGTAGTTGACGACCGCGGTGAAATCGTCAGGAGTCGTCACCGAGGTGATCTGGTCCCAGCCGCTGGTCGACAGCAGCGGGGTCGGGTTGTTGTCCTTGTACTTGCCGTAGAAGAACTGCGCGGTGTCGGAGACGTCCTTCGAGGTGAAGGGCTGGCCGTCGTGCCACTTCACGCCGTGCCGAAGCTTGTAGGTGACGGCCATCGTGCTACCGGTGACCTTGACGCCACCGTTGTCGGTGGTCGGGACCTCGGTCGCCAGCTGCGGCTGGAAGTAGTCCTTGAGCGTGGCGTTCTTCGGGATGTCCGCGCTGCTGGTGAGGCCGAGCAGGCCTTCGACCATCGGCGCCTCGTAGGCGTAGGCGTGGGTCGCGGAGTCGGTGATGCCGATCGCCAGCATCGAGTCCTGCTCCTGCCACGACGCGGCCACCAGGGTTCCGCCGGTCTTGGGGGTCCCGCCACTCGGGCCCGTGCCGGTTGAGTTGCCGCAGGCGAGTGCCAGCGTCAACGCGGCGGTTGCAACCGCGAGCGTTTTCAGCCCGCGAAGCTTGGCCAAGGATAGATTCATACGCGTCTTACCTCTCTATCTTAAGTCTCAGTCCGGGGGCGAACTCCGAACCGGCAGCTACCCCCCTGTCGCCTTCTTCCCGAGTCTTCCCGGGGCGAGAGTGCGCCGACGACAGGTAGCGTGCCGAAAGGCACACCTACTCAACCGCCTCCTGAGCGGTAAGGCGCATTCTGGCCGGGGACGGGCTCGGGTGTCAAGCGGCGCGGTACGTTGCCGTACGCCAAGAAGGCTGCAAGACGGTTGAATCCGGTGATCCGCGTTGGACCCAGAACGCGGGGAGGCCGCCCTCGAGGGCGGCCTCCCGATCAGATCCGGGTGAGGCTTAAACGCTCAGCGTGTCGAGGTCGATCGGCTCTTCCTCGTAGTACCGCTGCGCCTGCTCGCGCTGCTTCTTGTAGTAGTCGAGCCCGGTCCCGGCCGGGATCAGCTTACCGATGATCACGTTCTCCTTCAGGCCCCGGAGGCGGTCGACCTTGCCGCTGATGGCGGCCTCGGTCAGCACCCGGGTCGTCTCCTGGAAGGAGGCGGCCGAGAGCCAGGAGGTCGTGTTGAGGGCGGCCTTGATCAGGCCCAGCAGGACGGTCTGCGCCGTCGCCGGCTCCCCGCCCTCGGCCAGCGCGGCGGCGTTGGCCTCCTCGTACTCCCACTGCGAGACGATCTCGCCCGGCAGCAGGTTGGTGTCGCCGGCGGAGTCGATGCGGACCTTCCGCATCATCTGTCGGACGATCACCTCGATGTGCTTGTCGTTGATGTCCACGCCCTGCGAGCGGTAGACCCGCTGGACCTCGTCCACGAGGAAGGTCTGGACCGCCTCCTTGCCGAGGATGTGGAGCAGCTCCTGGGGGCTGATCGAGCCCTCGGTGATCTGCTGGCCGGCCTTGATGCTGACCTTCTGGTCGCGCCGCTCCAGCTCGGGGCGGATCCGGGCGCCGTGCGGGATCAGGTACTCGCGTGACTCCTCGTCGATCGTCTTGACCGTGATGTCCTTCTTGCCGACCTTGGCGATCCCGGCGTGCCGGGTCCGGAGCAGCGCCTCGCTGGCGGGGTGACGGGCCAGCTCCTGGCCCTCCATCACCTCTTCCCCGCTCTTGACCAGCGACTGCATGCCGGCCTCCAGCGGGTAGGAGATCTCGAACTCCTCCTTGCTCGTCACCCTGACCTTGCGAGTCTGCTCCTGGCGGATGATCTCGAGCTCGCCATCGATCTCGGAGATGATCGCCTTCCCCTTGGGGATCCGGGCCTCGAACAGCTCCTCGACGCGGGGCAGGCCCTGGGTGATGTCGATGCCGGCCACGCCGCCGGTATGGAACGTGCGCATCGTGAGCTGGGTGCCCGGCTCGCCGATCGACTGGGCGGCGATCACGCCGACCGCCTCCCCGATCTCGACTAGCTTCCCGGTTGCCAGGTTGCGGCCATAGCACTTGCGGCAGACGCCCTCCCGGGCCTCGCAGAGGAGGATGGAGCGGACGCTGACCTGGCCAACCCCGGCCGCGATGGCCTGCCGGGCGACCTCGTCTGTGATCGACTCGCCGGCGGTCACCAGGGTGGTGCCACCGACCGTGATGTCCTCTGCCGCCACCCGCCCGGCGATCTTCTCGTAGATCGGCGCGGTCCGAGCGACCTCGGGGGTGACGTTGCGGATCCAGATCCCGTTGGTGGCGCCGCAGTCCTCCACGCGGACGATGACGTCCTGGGCGACGTCGACCAGCCGCCGGGTGAGGTACCCGGAGTCGGCCGTCCGGAGTGCTGTGTCGGCCAGTCCCTTGCGGGCGCCGTGGGTCGAGATGAAGTACTCGAGCACGGTCAGACCCTCGGTGAAGTTGGCCTTGATCGGAAGGTCGATGATCCGCCCCGTGGGGTCGGCCATCAGGCCTCGCATGCCGGCCAGCTGGCGCACCTGCTGGATGTTGCCGCGGGCGCCCGAGCCCATCATCATCCAGATCGGGCTGAACTTGTCGAAGCTCTCCTCGGTGTTCTTCGCCACGTCGTCGGTGGCCTTGGTCCAGAGGGCGACGACCTTGCGGTAGCGCTCCTCCTCGGTCATCACGCCACGGCGGTACATCCGCTCGACGTCGGCGACCTCCTTGTCGGCTTGCTCGAGGATCTCGGCCTTCTTCTTGGGCGCCGGGATGTCGAGAGCAGAGATCGTGATGCCGGCCTGCGTCGCGTAGCGGAACCCGACCCGCTTCAGGTCGTTGCTGACCGTTGCCGTCACCTCGCTGCCGTAGAGCCGGAAGATCTTCGAGACCAGACCGCGGAGCGCCTTGCGGTCGAAGTGCTGGTTCTGGTATTCGAGCCCGGGCTCGTCGACGCCCTCGTTCGGCTCGAGGCCGATCGGGAGCACCTGGTTGAAGATGACGCGCCCGGGGGTCGTGACGACGAGGCCCGCGGTCCCGGTCCCATCGGCCCGGCCGTGGGACGCGATCCGGACCTTGACCCAGTCGTGGAGGTGCACGCCGCCCTCGTGGATGGCGAGCACGACCTCGTCGGGTGAGCTGTAGGCCCGCAGCTTGGCGGGGTCCTTGGGCGCCGGCAGCCGAGTGGCGGTGAGCCAGTAGCAGCCGAGCACCACGTCCTGGGTCGGGGAGACGACGGGGTGCCCGTCGGCCGCGCTCAGGATGTTCTGGCTCGACATCATCAGGTTCCGGGCCTCGGCGATGGCGCCGGAGAAGAGCGGCACGTGGACCGCCATCTGGTCGCCGTCGAAGTCGGCGTTGAAGGCGTGGCAGACCAGGGGATGGATCTGGATCGCGGAGCCCTCGACGAGCACCGGCATGAAGGCCTGGATGCCGAGCCGGTGAAGGGTCGGGGCGCGGTTCAGCAGCACCGGGTGCTCGTGGATGACCTCGTCGAGGACGTCCCAGACCTCGGGCCGCATCCTCTCGACCATCCGCTTGGCGGACTTGATGTTCTGCGTGTAGCCCTTGTTGACGAGCTCGCGCATCACGAACGGCTTGAAGAGCTCGAGAGCCATCTTCTTGGGCAGGCCGCACTCGTGCAGCTTCAGGTCAGGTCCGACCACGATGACCGACCGGCCCGAGTAGTCCACCCGCTTGCCGAGCAGGTTCTGGCGGAACCGGCCCTGCTTGCCCTTCAGCATGTCGCTGAGGGACTTCAGCTTGCGATTGCCGGTGCCGGTGATCGCCCGGCCGCGGCGGCCATTGTCGATCAGGGCGTCAACCGCCTCCTGCAGCATCCGCTTCTCGTTGCGGACGATGATCTCGGGCGCGCCCAGCTCGAGCAGCCGCTTCAGGCGGTTGTTGCGGTTGATGACGCGCCGGTAGAGGTCATTGAGGTCGCTCGTCGCAAAGCGGCCGCCGTCGAGCTGGACCATCGGTCGCAGCTCGGGCGGGATGACGGGCAGCACGTCGAGCACCATCCAGGTCGGGCTGGCGCCCGACTTGCGGAAGTCCTCGACGACCTTCAGCCGCTTGATGGCCTTCTGCTTGCGCTGCCCGCTGGTCGAGCGGGACTCGTTGCGCAGCCGGTACATCTCCTGGTTGAGGTCGATCCGGGAGAGCAGCTCGCGGATCGCCTCGGCGCCGATGCCGGCCTTGAAGCAGCGGCCGAACTTCTCCGAGTATTCGCGGTACTGGGTGTCGCTGAGGATCTGCTTGACGTGCAGGCCCTCGAGCTCGACCCGGCTCGAGTCGATCTCCACCTGGAGGTTCTCGAGGTCGCCCTGGAGGGAGTCCCGCTGCTCGCGGGTGGCCTCCTCGATCGTGTTGTCGAGATCGGCGCGGGCCGAATCGACCCGGGCGCGGGCCTGGGCCTGGGCCGAGCGCACGTTTGCCTCACCCTTCTCGATCTTCTCCTGGACCATCTTGAGCACGGCGCCGCCGAGGGTCTCGTCGATCAGGTCGCCCTTCTTGACGATCACCTCCTCCTCGTCGCCGGTGCCCAGGCTGAGCGTCTTCTTGGACTTGGCGCCCTTGCCCGCCTCGATCGCCACGCGGGCGGCGTTGCCCTGGGTGCTGAGGAGGTCAACGGTGGTGGAGAGCTCGTCCTCGAGGCGCTTCACCTCGTTGCCGACCTCGGCCTCGAGAGCGCTCATCTGGCCCTCGTGCTCGCTCCGGATCTCGCGCGTGCGCGCCTCGATGTCGGTGCGGAGCCCGACAGCCCGGGAGTCGGTGTCCATGTTGAGGCTGGCCATCATGTCCTGCCGGAGATCCTCGTTGACGTCGGTGACGATGTAGTTCGCGAAGTAGAGGATCTTCTCCAGGTTCCGCGGCGACATGTCGAGGAGCAGCCCCATCCGGGAGGGGATGCCCTTGAAGTACCAGACGTGGCTGACCGGGGAGGCGAGCTTGATGTGGCCCATCCGCTCCCGGCGGACCTTGGACCGGGTGACCTCGACCCCGCACTTGTCGCAGATGATGCCCTTGTAGCGGTAGCGCTTGTACTTCCCGCAGTGGCACTCCCAGTCCCGGGTGGGACCGAAGATGCGCTCGCAGAAGAGGCCGTCGCGCTCCGGCTTGAGCGTCCGGTAGTTGATCGTCTCGGGCTTGGTCACCTCGCCGTGCGACCAGCTGAGGATCATTTCCGGCGAAGCCAGCGACAGCCGCAGAGCATCGAAGTTCTCGAGTTTCAGCAAGTGTTTGTGTGCTCCCTCTTACCTATTCGGCTGAATCGTCAAGCTCGTCCCGCTCCAGGTTGATACCCAGATCGAGCGGTAGCTCAGGTACGTCTTCTTCGGAAAGGATTATCTGGCGCTCGTCCTCGCTCAGGATCTCGACCCCGAGCGCAAGGCCCTCCAGCTCCTTCACCAGCACCCGGAAGCTCTCCGGGATGCCGGCCTCGAGCGTGTTGTCGCCCTTGACGATCGCCTCGTAGGCCTTGACGCGGCCCACGATGTCGTCCGACTTGACGGTCAGGATCTCCTGCAGAACGTGGGCGGCGCCGTACGCCTCCAGGGCCCACACCTCCATCTCGCCGAAGCGCTGGCCCCCGAACTGGGCCTTGCCTCCCAGCGGCTGCTGGGTGACGAGGCTGTAGGGGCCGGTCGACCGGGCATGGATCTTGTCCTCGACCAGGTGGGCGAGCTTCAGCATGTAGATCCAGCCGACCGTCACCGGGTCTTCGAACTCATCGCCGCTGCGCCCGTCGCGCAGCTTCACCTTGCCCGAGCGGGGAAGCCCGGCGGCCTCCAGCTCAGCCCGGATGGAGTCGATCGGGGCGCCGTCGAAGACCGGCGTCTGGATCTTGATCCCGAGCACCTTGGCGACCCACCCGAGGTGCGTCTCGAGCACCTGGCCGAGGTTCATCCGGCTCGGCACGCCGAGCGGGTTGAGCACGATGTCGACCGGGGTGCCGTCGGGCATGAATGGCATGTCCTCGATCGGCAGGATGCGGGCGACGACGCCCTTGTTGCCATGGCGGCCGGCCATCTTGTCGCCGGCCGAGATCTTGCGCTTCTGGGCGACGTAGACCCGGACCAGCTCGTTGACGCCCGGGCTCAGCTCGTCCTTGGTCTCGCGGCTGAAGACCTTGACGTCGACGACGATCCCGCGCTCCCCGTGGGGCACGCGGAGCGAGCTGTCGCGGACTTCCCGCGCCTTCTCGCCGAAGATGGCGCGGAGGAGCCGCTCCTCGGCCGAGAGCTCGGTCTCGCCCTTGGGCGTGATCT
>DAIRGV010000054.1:0-13941 GCA_036794405.1 Candidatus Dormiibacterota bacterium | reverse complement strand
TTCGCGGGCAAGGGCCAGCACCAGGACGCCGGCGGCAAGATGATCCACGTCGCGCCCAACACGACGTCGACGATCACCTCCAAGTCGATCTCCAAGAATGGCGGCCGCACCAGCTACCGAGGCCACATCAAGGTCTATCCGGGCGCCAACAACTGCAAGTCCTTCGTCAAATGCGACGCGCTGCTCCTCGATGACGAGTCGCGCTCCGACACCTACCCCTACAACGATGTCGAGGCCGAGAACGTGACCCTCGGCCACGAGGCGACGGTCAGCAAGGTGAGCGACGAGCAGCTCTTCTACCTGATGAGCCGCGGCATCACCCTGAACGAGGCCGAGACGATGATCGTGAACGGCTTCATCGAGCCCTTCACCAAGGAGCTGCCGCTCGAGTACGCGGTCGAGCTCAACCGTCTCATCCAGCTCGAGATGGAAGGCTCGGTCGGCTAGGAGTGGGTCTTTCGCGCGAGTCCGTGGAGGAGATCGCAAGCCTCCACGAGGAGCCCGACTGGCTGCGCGCTCGCCGGCGCGAGGCGTGGGACGTCTACGAGAAGATCGGCCTGCCCGACCGTTCCGACGAGGAGTGGCGGCGCGTCGACTTCAAGGGCTTCAAGTTCGAGGATTTCAAGGCCTTCGAGTCCGCCGACGGCGGCCCGCCGGGCTTGCCCATCGAAGGCGCCGCCGGCGTCCTGCGCCAGCGTGGCTCGGAGCCGGGCAAGGTCGAGGTCGACGAGGAGCTGACCCGTAAAGGCGTCGTCTTCATGCCGCTGAGCCAGGCGGCGAGGGAGCATCCCGACCTCGTCCGCCGCCACCTCTTCACCCAGGTCCGCGCCGACCGCGACAAGTTCGCCGCCGCGCACGCGGCTTTCTTCAGCGGCGGGACGCTGCTCCACGTGCCCGACAACGTCGAGATCGAGCGGCCGATCCTGGGTCAGTTCTGGTCCAGCGGAGGCGGCGCCGCCGTCCTCCCCCACACCCTGATCCTGGCCGGCAGGAACTCGCGCTTCAACTACCTCGACGAGTTCCTCTCGCCGTCCCTGGAGGCGTCCGCCTTCACCAGCGGCTCGGCCGAGATCTTCGTCGGCGAGGGCGCCGAGGTCGGTTACGTGTCACTTCAGAAATGGGGCCGCCACGCCTACCAGTTCGCCAACCAGCGGGCTCATATCCAGGAGGGCGGCCGCGCGCGGATCTTCAACGTCACGCTCGGCGGCCGTTTCGCCAAGGTCCGCTGCGAGGCGACCCTGCAGGGCCGCGGCGCGTCGGCGGAGCTGAAGGGCGTCTACTTCGCCTCGGGAGACCAGTTCTTCGACTTCCACACCCTCCAGGACCACCAGGTCGGTGACACCAAGAGCGACCTCCTCTTCAAGGGCGCGCTGCAGGACACCGCCCGTGCGGTCTACGCCGGGTTGATCCGGATCGAGAAGGGCGCGGCCCGCTCCGACGCCTACCAGGCCAACCGCAACCTGGTCCTCAGTGACAAGGCCCGGGCGACCTCGATCCCGATGCTCGAGATCGACAACAACGACGTCCGCTGCACGCACGGGGCGACGGTCGGACCGGTGGACCCGATGAGCCTTTTCTACCTCGAGTCCCGAGGCATCCCGCGCGCGGCGGCGCAGCGCATGATCGTGCAGGGGTTCTTCGGCGAGGTCGTCGACCGGATCCCCTTCGAGCAGGCGCGCAAGCTGGTCGAGGACGAGCTGGAGGCAAGGCTTGGCTAAATGCCGAGTTGCGTCGACGGATGAGCTAGCGCTCGACACCATGAAGCGCGTGGTCTGCGAGGGCGTCGAGATCTGCCTCGCCCACGCCGAGGACGGTGAGTTCTACGCCATCAACGACGTCTGCACCCACGAGGAGTTCAACCTCTCCGACGGCGAGCTCTGGGGCCTCGAGGTCGAGTGCCCGCAGCACAGCTCTCGCTTCGACCTCCGGGACGGGCACGTGACGGGCCTCCCGGCGGTGATCCCCGCCCGAGCCTACCCGGTGACGGTGGAGGGTGGCGATGTCTACGTCGAGCTCTAGCAAGCCGGTGACAACCTCCAGCCTCGACCCCGATGAGATCCGAAGGGATTTCCCGATCTTCGAGACCGGCGTCGTCTACCTCGACAGCGCCAACACCTCGCAGCGCCCGCGGCAGGTGCTGTTGGCGATGGACGAGTACCACACCAAGTTCAACTCCAACATCCATCGCGGCGCCTACCGCTTCAGCGAGCTGGCGACCGAGCGCTACGAGGCGACGCGCGACAAGGCAAAGCACTTCCTCAACGCCCGCTCGAGGCGGGAGGTCGTCTTCACCCGGGGAACCACCGAGGGCATCAACCTGGTCGCCTACGGCTGGGGTCGCAAGAACATCGGGAAGGGCGACCTGATCGTGCTCACGATCCTCGAGCACCACTCCAACATCGTTCCCTGGCAGATCCTCGCCGCCGAGAAGGGCGCCCGGATCGAGTGGGTCGACATCGACGAGCACGGCCGGCTCCGGCAGGACCAGTTCGCGGCCCTTCTCGAGGAGGCGCCGAAGCTGGTCGCGTTTGGCCAGGTCTCCAACGCGATGGGTACGATCAACCCCGTCGCCGAGATGACGGCCGCGGCCAGGGCCGCCGGCGCCACCGTCCTCATCGACGGCGCCCAGGGCGCGCCCCACGCCGGGATCGACGTGCAGGCGATCGGCTGCGACTTCTACGCCTTCAGCGCCCACAAGATGCTCGGCCCGACCGGCGCCGGAATCCTCTACGGCCGCGCCGAGGTTCTCGAGGGTATGGACCCCTTCCTCGGCGGGGGCGACATGATCCGGACCGTGCGCAAGGAGGGCACCACCTACGCGGAGGTGCCGACCAGGTTCGAGGCGGGCACGATGCCGATCGCGCAGGTGATCGGGCTCGGGGCTGCGTTCGACTACCTCGAGGCGGTCGGGATGGAGCGGATCCGCGCCCACGAGCGGGACATCACCGAGTACGCCCTCGAGGCGCTCAGCGAAGTCGACGGGATCACCCTTTTCGGCCCCCCGGCGGGCGAGCGGGCGGGCGTCGTGCCCTTTGACCTGAAGGGCATTCACCCCCATGACCTGGCGACGATCCTGGACCGCCACCAGGTGGCGATCCGCGCCGGCCACCACTGCGCGCAGCCCCTGATGGACCGCCTCGACGTGACCGCCACCGCGCGCGCCTCGTTCTATCTCTACACGAAAAGGGAAGAGATAGACGTGATGATCAACGGCATCCACGACGCGCAGAGGATCTTCGCCTGATGGGGGCATCAATCGACGAGCAGTTCTACCGCGAGTACATCCTCGACCACTACAAGAACCCGCGCAACTTCGGGCGGCTGGAGAGGCCGACGGTGTCGCACGAGGAGGACAACCCGCTCTGCGGGGACGTCATCGGGATGGACCTCGCGGTGAAGGACGGGAAGATCGAGGACGTCCGCTTCCGCGGCCGCGGTTGCGCCATCTCGCAGGCGGCCGCCTCGCTGCTGACCGAGCGCATCAAGGGACTGTCCCTCGACGAAGCCCGCAAGATCAGCAAGGAAAACGTCTTCGAGGATCTCGGCATCGACATCTCGCCCGCCCGCATGAAATGCGCGCTGCTTTCGCTCAAAGTCCTGAAGGTGGGCGCCTGGGGATTGGCGGATTGGACAGGAGAAGAGGAATGACAGCTCAGAGCAGTTCGGAGGAAGGCTTCCACGAGGCCGACGTGGCAGAGGTGAAGCGCCTCCTCGACGAGGGATACGAGGTCGTCGACGTGCGCGAGCAGTGGGAGTGGGATCGCGGCCACATCCCGGGCGCGAGGCACGTCGTGTTGGGGAGCATCCTGGCCGACCCGACCGGCCAGAAGTTCTCCGACCGCACCGTCTTCCAATGCCAGGTCGGCGAGCGGTCGGCAGTGGCGTCCGAGATGGCGGTGGCGCTGGGCGTCAAGGATGTCGTCAACTTCAGGGGCGGGTTCAGCGCCTGGAAGGAGGCCGGCCTGCCGGTGGAGAAGCAATGAGCGAGGCTGGAGCCATGACCGCCGTGACCGAGGGCGTCGTCCTTGAGAAGCTGCACGAGTGCTTCGACCCCGAGATCCCGGTCAACATCGTCGACCTGGGCCTGATCTACGAGATCAACGTCGACCGGGACAAGGAGCGGGTCGACGTCAAGATGACGCTGACCGCCCTTGGTTGCCCGATGGCCGCCGAGGTGATGAATGACGTGCGCGAGCACCTGCTCGAGATCCCAGGCGTCAAGGACGCCGGGGTGGAGATCGTCTACGACCCGCCGTGGACCCCGGAACGGATGACCGAGGATGCGCGGTGGGAGCTGGGGATGTCCTAGAACCCGGGCGGTGCCGTCACCCGGGGCCAGGCGTCGAAAACGCCGCTCAGCCGGGAGCCGCTCTCGGCGTTGCCGGCGATGTCATAGAGGTAGGTCGTGCCGGTGGTCTGGCTGGTGGTGAGCCCGCAGTCGCAGGCCGCCTCCTCCTGGTACCAGAGCCGGTTGTTGTTGAGGAACTGGGCCCCCGAGCGAAGGCCGGAAACGACCGCCCGCACGCTGTTCCCCTGGACGCTGTAGAGGCTGACGTGGGGGTGGCCGGCCGAGTCGTAGCTCGTGTAGGCCACCCAGCGCCCGTCGGGAGACGCATGCGGGCGCGTCCAGCGGAGCGAGCTCTGCATCACCGAGACGCCCGAGCTGGGGTCCCAGCGGGAAAGCACGCCGGCCGAGCTGCGGAAGAAGAGCCGGCTCGGCACGGAAGCCCAGACGCCCATCGTTCCCGACGCCGCCGAGTAGACAAGGCCGCCGTCGCTCGCCCGGCGGATCTGCAGCGGCGAGCTGTCTCCGCTCCATGTCGCGCTCCGCTCTCGCCCGCGGCCGCACCTCAAGAGCAGGGATCGATTCTTCTGGCTGGTCGTTCGACGGCTCTACCCGGCCTGGAGGCGGCATCTCGTCCTCCTCCGACTGGAGACCGTTCTCCGATGGCACCGCCGAGGCTGGCGCATCTGTTGGCGCTGGCGCTCAGGCCGTCATCTGGGTCGGCTTCGGTTGAGTCCCGAGATCCGTGAGTTGATCGCCACGATGGCCAGCCAGAACTGGTCAAATGGGCTCAGTTATCTTTGGTGTAACATCGCGGCATGGAGACGAAGCGGATCTTGCGCCGGGTTGGCGGCTCGGTCGTCGTCGCGATCCCACCGGAGATGCTCGAGGAGAGTGGCCTTTCGGAGGGCGCCAGCGTGATCATGCGGTCTCGAGAGGGTCGTATCGAACTCGAGCGAGCAGACCTCTCGTCGGACTTCCTTCAGTGGGTTCGGCGAAACCTGGATCAATACGACTCCGCCTATCGCGAACTCGCTGACAGGTGACGGCGCCGGCTGAATCGCTGGTCAGCCTCGCTGAGCTGATGTTCATCCAGACAGTCATGATCGACCGCCATGGCGGGCATATCGGCGTTCGTGACAATGGCCTCATCGAATCTGCGCTGGCTCGACCGCTGGCCAGTTTCGAAGGGAGAGACCTTTACCCCGACCCCTTTCTGCGGTCAGCGGTTCTCTGGCTTGGCCTCATCAAGAACCACGGTTTCGTGGATGCCAACAAGCGAACGTCGACCATGGCCATGCAGAGGTGGCTCTATCGCGAGGGCTTCGACCTGATTGTGGCGCATGCCGACTTGGTTGAAATGGCGGTCCGCATCGCGAACTCCGGTATTGGGATTGAAGAACTGGCCACGTGGCTCGAGGACCATGCCCGGCCAGTGGTTGGCTAGCGGCCACCGGGGCGACTTACTGGAAACCCATCTGGCAAATGGCGCCCGATAGGCCGGCGAATAGCGCATCTGGACTATGGCAAATGGCGCATCAGGGTATTGGCATACGGCGCACGGACAGCTAGGATCGGGGAGTGGCCCTCAACCCTTCTTATCGCCCACGGAACTTGGAGGCCGAGGTCCGGGCTGCTATGGGCGATACCCGCGTCGTCCTGCTCGGAGGACCCCGGCAGGCTGGTAAGAGCACCCTTGCCCAGGCGGCTGTAGGCCAGGGACCAGGCGTCCTGTCCGTCACCCTTGACGACCAGGCCGTCAGGGCGGCGGCCGAAGCCGACCCCCTAGGTTTCGTGTCCCGCGGGGCTCCCACCATGATCATCGACGAGGTCCAACGAGTCCCCGGGCTTGGGGATGCGATAAAGCAGGTGGTAGACCAGGACCAGCGGCCAGATCAGTTCCTGCTCACGGGTTCGGCGAGCCTGGAGACAATCCCGATGCTCGCCGAGGCCCTGGTCGGCCGCCTTGAGCCCCTCACGGTCTACCCGTTCTCGCAAGGCGAGCTTGCTGGCGACCGAGAGGACTTCATCGACAGGATGTTCGGCGGAGGGCCCGACCCGAACTTCGTTTCTCAAGTGGTGCCCGCTGAGTACATTTCCCGCGCGGTCCAGGGCGGGTACCCCGAGGTGGTTCAGCGGGCGCCTGGCCGGCGACGAAGCCGATGGTTCGCCTCCTACGTGACAACCCTGATCCAACGCGACCTAACCGCTGTGGCCCATCTCCACCGGCTGGCCGATGTCCCAGCCTTCCTTCGCTTGGTCGCTGCGCGAGCGACCGCACCCCTCAACTTCACGGCGCTCGGGCGGGACGCGAACATGCCCAAGGACACCGCCAACCGATGGGTGACCCTTCTCCAGCAGGTGTACCTCGTTCGGCTGACCCCAGCCTGGTCCAACAATCAGACCAGCCGCGCCAGCCAGTCCCCGTGTCTTCACCTGGTCGACACCGGCCTGTGCGCCTACCTCGCAGGAGTCAATGAGCAGAGCTTCGATCAACCGACGATGGATCCCGGCTGGCTTCTCGAGAATTTCGTCGCGATGGAGCTCGTGAAGCAGCTCGGGTGGTCCGAAACCGAAGTGGAGCTTTATCACTTCCGGACCCGAGACGGCGTGGAGGTCGATTGCGTCCTTGAGGCGCGCGACCGGCGCGTGTTCGGGATCGAAGTGAAATCGGCCATGACCGTCGGCGGTGCAGACTTTCGCGGTCTTCGGGTTCTGGCCAACGCAGCCGGGAAGAACTTCGTAGGAGGAGCGGTCCTCTACTCGGGACGAAATACCCTCAGCTTTGGCGACGGCCTCTGGGCGGTACCGATCTCGGCGCTCTGGGCTTAAGCCGGCTGCGCAGTAGGATTCGCCCTCCCTCTCACAGATGCCCAGTTGGGAGCTCGGTTACCCACCGCCAGGATCGGACGACCTCTGCGTAAGCGAGAGACGGTCCCATGCATCGGCCGTCTCTCGCCTCATCGCCGGCAAGAGATGGGTGTAGGTGTTTGCCGTCAGCGTGATGGTGGAGTGGCCCAGGAGCTCCATGATCGAGCGCAGCGGTACGCCTTGGGAGAGGAGAAGGCTGGCGCAGGCATGCCTGAGGTCATAAAACCGCATCCTGGGCAGGCCGGCCTTGGTCAACAGGGCCGCGAACGAGCGCCTCAAGCGGTCGGCGTCCAGGGGCTGGCCCTGGGGCACCGTGAAGACGAACCCCGAGTTGACCCACCCCGGCACCGTTCCGCGTTCATCCTGCTGGCGCCGGCGATGCTCGACGAGGGAGTTGGCGACGAAGGCTGGCATATTCACCGTGCGGTGCGAGCCGCGCGTCTTGACCTCGACCAGTTGGAGCTCGCCGTCGATCTTCTGGAGGGCATGGCCGACGCGTATCGTTCCGCCCTTGAGATCGACATCTTCCCATCGGAGGCCGAGGAGCTCGCCCTGCCGCAGCCCGAGGGCGATGGCCACCGCGTAGGCCGCCTCGAGGCGATCGCCCCTGGCGGCCTCGAGCAGCCGCTGAGCCTGCCCGGGATCAAGCGGGACGATCGGCTTATAGGGGACGCGCGGCGGCTTGGCCAGGGCGGCGACGTTCCGGACCACGAGCTCCTGGGCCAGCGCATGGTTAAGCGCCGTCCGGAGGACCGCACGCATGTGCTGGACGGTTCGGGGGGAGACCGTCTTGCCGCGCTCGCGCATGGCGTATTCAACGTCGGCTGGACTCAGCTGCTCGAGCCGGACGGCGCCCAAGGCCGGGCTGATGTCGTACTTGATGAACTGGGCGTATCGGCACCAGGGACCAACGACTTACAGGCAGATCGTCGGCCTGGATTTCTCTAGCTGAGCTAACCGGATAAGCATGAGGACTTCTTATCGACAGCAAACGCCTGATGAGTCGCTACGCACCCGGCCCACCCCACTCCGGCGGTCCTTAACCGGAAAAGGACGCCAGGGGAAGGGATTCCTGGCGTGGCGATGTCACTCGACCGAGAATGAATCCGGTGGGGGGCGGGCACAGCCACGGAGCGGGCGCCTACGGGGACCGCGATGCGGTTCGCGCGGTCGTCGTCAGCGCCGCGGCGCTGGGGGTGGCGTCGGCGGTCGAGTTCGCTGCCGCCGCCACCGGGCACTCGGCCGGAATCCTCGCCGACGCCCTCCACAATGCCGGCGATGTCCTGACGACCGGGATCCTGCTCGGCTCCTTCTGGCTCGGCCGGCGGCCGGCCACGCGCAGCTTCCCGGCCGGCTTCGGCCGGATCGAGGACGTGGCAACCCTGCTGATCGTCCTCGTCATCGTGGTCACCGCCGGGGTGGCGGCCGAGGAGTCGATCCGCCGATTCCTGGTCCCGGAAGCGATCGGCAACGTTCCCTTCGGCCTCTTCGCGGCGGGGGTGGGAGTCGTCGCCAACATCGGCGTCTCCGAGTACAAGGTGCGGGTCGGGCGCAGCCTGCACAGCTCCGCCCTCGAAGCGGACGGCATCCATTCTCGGATCGACGCCCTGGTCTCGGCCGGCGCCGCGATCGGCATCGGTCTCGCCGCCGCGGGTTTTGGCTGGGCCGATCCAGTGGCCGGGCTGGCGATCACGGCCATGATCCTCTTCATCCTCGCGGGGACGGTGCGAGACCTCTTCTACCGGATGATGGACGCGATCGACCCGGACGTGATCGAGGAGATCGAGCACCACGCGCTCGGCGTCAAGGGCGTCCTCGGTGTCCATGACATCCGAGCCCGCTGGGTCGGCCGCGAGATCTCCGTCGTGCTTCACGTCGACTGCGATCCCGGGCTCAGCCTCCGCCAGGCCCACGACCTGGCGGTCCTGGTCGAGCAGGAGGTCGGCCATGCGATACCCGCCGGGCGGCTGGACGTCCACATGGACCCCGGTACAGGGCATCACGACCACGAGGTCGACCCCGAAGGGCGCGGCGAGGTCGGCCACCGGCACTGAAATACACTTCTTGGGGATGAGTGAATACAGCCCCGGCCTCGAGGGAGTGCTTGCCGCCAGGACCGTGATCAGCCAGGTCGACGGCGAGAACGGCCGCCTCGTCTACCGCGGCTACGTGATCGCCGATCTGGCCGAGACGATGTCCTACGAGGAGGTCGCCCACCTCCTCTGGCACGGCGAACTGCCGAATCGGGTGCAGCTCGACGCGCTGACTCGCAAGCTCGCCTCGAAGCGGGACCTGAACGGCGCCGCAACCGCGGCCCTGAAGGGTCTGGCGCCCGACTCGGCGCCGATGGACGTCCTCCGAACGGTCGTCTCCGCCCAGGGAGTGACCCCCCAGCTGGTGAAGCCCGACCTGGAGCAGGCGATCGCGTATTCCGCCGCCTTCCCGACCGTACTCGCAGCGTTCCACCGCCAGCGCCAGGGCAAGGACTGGATCGCCCCGCGCCCCGACCTCGGGCACGCCGCGAACTATCTCCATATGCTGACCGGCAAGGAGCCCGCACCCGAGAAGGTGCAGGCGCTCAACGCCTACCTCGTGCTCCTCGCCGACCACGGCATGAACGCCTCGACCTTCACCGCCCGGGTCATCGCGTCGACCGACTCCGACCTTGCCTCCTGCCTCGTCGGCGCCATCGGCGCCCTCAAGGGCCCGGCTCACGGGGGCGCGCCGTCGCTCGTGATGGACCAGCTGGAGAAGATCGGCGGGCCCGAGAACGCCGAGCGGTGGGGTCGCGAGGCGCTCGAGCGGAAGGAGCGCTTCATGGGCTTCGGCCACCGCGTCTACCGCACCTACGACCCGCGGGCCAAGATCCTCAAGGTGATGTGCGAGCGGCTCAACCCCACCTTCTACGCCCTCGCCTCGAAGTGGGAGGAGGTGGCCCTCAAGCTGCTCCAGGAGCGCCACCCCGAGCGCCCCCAGGCAACCAACGTCGAGTTCTACTCAGCTGGGCTGCTGCAGTCGGTGGGCCTCCCCAAGGATCTCTTTCCACCGACCTTCGCCATCTCGCGGGCGGCCGGTTGGACCGCCCACGTGCTCGAGCAGGTTTCCGACAACCGTCTCATCCGGCCCCAGTCGGAGTACGTCGGCCCGGCGCCGAAGAAGCCGGTCCCGCTCGCGGAGCGCTAACCGGCCGGGCCAACGTTCGGAACCCCGGGGAGGCCGACCGGAAAAAGAAGTGACCCCGACGGACCGCTCTCGCTGGCTCCGGCTCCTGCCTTGCGGCTCTCACCGGCTCCCTCGTCGCGTTTCCCTCGGGGCCGTCGTCCATGTTGCACGACGGCGCGCCAGAAGGGAAGATCCGAAAGTCAGTTCGCCGCCAACCCACGGATGGTTGCCGGGCTGACCCTGGCCCGGCGATGAAGAACCCGAGCCGGGCCGAGCTTTTCAGCTGACGGTGAGATGACCCCTTCCAGCGCAGCCAGATGACGGCGGGCGGGGTTTAGATTCGGGGTCCACCCGGTGCTCGTGGAGAACTATCCCTGAGCGGCCGAACCATCACAGAGGGAGGAACTCTTCGAGCAGTGAGCGGGAAAAGCGGCCGCGCCGCAAGACGACCGAGGACGGGCCAGCGGGGCCAGGCCGTGGTCGAGCTGGCGCTCACCTCCGCCTTCCTGATGATCCTCCTCAGCGGGCTGCTCGACCTGAGCCGCGCCTTCCACTACACCCTTGGACTCCAGGGCGCGGTAAGGGCCGGGGCGCGCCATGGCTCCTTCTACCAGTCCACCATCGGCCAGCAGCCGTACCTCGACAACACCGACATCAAGCTGGCGGTGGACCAGGTCCTCGCCGGCGACGGCCTCAACCCCTCGAACCTGGTGGCGAACAACACCTGCCTCAGCCCGACCGACAGCAACAGCTGGGTCAATCCGCCCTACGCGAGCTCCGCCTACCCGACCAGCATCAACAGGCCGACCCTCTACATCTGCTACGACTCCCAGGGCGTCAACAAGTCGGGGACCCGGGTCAGCCCGCCGGCGGCCAACGTCGCCACCTTCACCGGCAGCGACCTGGTTGTGATCCTGCTCGACGAGTACGGGCTGATCGGCGGCCTCAGCTCCGAATACCTGAAGTCGGGCACCAGCCTGACCGGCATCCAGCTCACCGCGTTCCAGCACTTCTCAGTGCAGGGATGATCGGGCGAGCCTGGTTCCGAAGCGAGAAGAGCCAGTCGATGACCGAGTTCGCGCTCGTCGCGCCGATCCTCCTCCTGATGTTCTTCGGGATCATCGACTTCGGCCGCGTCCTCTACATCTACGGCACCCTGGTCGAGGCTGCCAACGAGGGTGCCCGGGTCGCCATCAAGGCGTCCTCGCCGCTGCCGACCAACGCCAACGTGCAGACCGCGGCCAAGACCAGCTCGCAGAGCCTCTACCTGGCCACCTCCTGCCCCAACGGGCCCCTCCCGCCGATTACCGGCTCCGGGGCGTCAAACCCACCCGGTGACCAGGGCTGGATCTTCATCACCGAGCCCAACCCGCCCGCTTCGGCCGAGAGCAGCCCCACCTACGACGCGCCCGGCGGCGAGTCCCCGGCGAACGCGACCGGATCCTGCAGCGCGGTCAACCCTTTCTCCTCCGGGACCTATCCGCTCCAGGTGACGGTCCGCTACAACTACTCCTTCTTCACCCCGCTCCTCGAGCAGCTGGCCCCCAACCTGATCCTCCAGGCATATGCGACCGATTACACCGAGTACTGAACCGCGCGCCGCTGAGCGCGGCCAGGCGATGGTGCTGGTCGCGTTCATGCTGATCGTGCTGATCGGGTTCATCGGCCTCGCCGTCGACGGCGGGCGGCTGTACTGGGAGCGGCGCATCCTCCAGAACTCGGTCGACGCCGCCGCCCTCGCCGCCTCCGACAACTACCAGGACAGCCAGTCGATCAGCTCCTCGATGCATGCCGCCGCCGTCCAGTACGCGGCCAACGAGAAGATCTACGGGACCGCCTCAGCCAGCCCCAGCTGGTCGGCGTCGACGGTGGATGTTCGCTGGAGCGGCAGCAGCGATGACATGCACGTCGTCTACACCGCCGCCGGAAAGGTGTCGGCTTTCGACGTCTCCTCGACCCACCAGGTCGGGCTCGCCTTCATCGTCGTCCTCGGGGTCGGCCCGACGGCGAACGTCTCGGCCCTTGCCGAGGGCCACGCCAAGACCGGTGGGACAGACTCCGACGCCATCGTCACCCTCTCGACCCAGAAGTGCACCGGTGGCAGCCCCGACTCGCTCGGCACCGGCGGCAGCAACTCGATCGTCAACGTGATCGGCGGCAACGTCGTCTCCAACGGCTCAGTGGGCAGTGGCAGCACCATCAACGTGACCGGAGGCAGCTTCAGCGACAACTGCAGCAACCCCGTGCCGTCGGGCGTGACCGCGACGGGCGGAGCGACGGGCGGCGTGGCCCCCGTCAGCGACCCGGGGTTCACATCCGGCACCCTCTCCTACTACCCCACCGCCCAGAGCGCGGGCACCAACCTCACACTCCAGCCGGGCACCTACGCGAGCGACCCCTCCACGGGCCCGGCCGCATGCTACTTCCTGACGCCGGGCATCTATCAGATGAGTGCCACCATCAGCAACAGCGGCACGGTGTTCTCCAACGAGCTGAGACCGCCGGACGAACCCACCTGGTCCTCGGGCGCACCCAACTACAACAACTCCGTCGCCAGCCCTCAGTTCTGGACCGTGCAATCGGACTGCTCGGGCAGCTTCAGCGTCGCGGCGGTCACCAGCACGCCGGCGTTGACCACCGGTTATTGGGGGGCGGTGGTGACCAGCACGAGGACTGACTATTACCCGCCACAGTCCTCCGGTGGCACCGCCTACAAGCGCGAGAGCTTTCCCTCCACCTGTCACTCGGTCCAGCTCTTGGCTGGGCAGGGACTGCAGGTCACCGTCAACAACGTCCCCGGAGCGACCGGGTACAACGTCTATTTCTCCTACAGCGCAACGGGCCTCGCCGCGGCCTGCGCCGGACCCTGGGGCTACGTCGGCGGCATCGCCAACGGCGTCACCGAGACCACCGCCAGCCGGGGAACCGTCAACGCGACCTTCAATGCCAACCTGGTGACGCTGCTGATGAGCGGCGCCAATGTTGGCGCCGCCTGCACCCTCGGCTCGACCTACACCACCGGCTGCGCGGCGGCGACCGGGTCGACCAGCGCCAACCCTCCCGGGCACGGCGCCGAGACGGCGCCGCAGGCTAGCGGCCTGTACCCGTGGGACCCGGGTCGGGACACGTACGCCAACGGGGGTGGGGATCGGGCCAACTCCTACGATTGCCAGCCCCGCGGAACCAACTCTTCGGCACCCTGCGCCGGGGCTTACATCACGCCTGGCGCCGTCCAGTTTGTCTTCGGCGCGACCGCCTGCCTGACCCTCAGCGGCCACGCCGGCATCTACGCCTTCAGCGGCTACCAGTACCAGTGGATCACGATCTACGCCTCGACCGCCAACACCTGCACCCCCAACATCTCAGGCCAGGGCGGCCTCCGGCTCGAAGGAGCTATCTACTGGCCGGGCGGCAACATGACCATCACTGGCAACGGCGGGGCCCCGGTCGCCAGCCAGGTCCTGACGAACACCTTCAACGCCCAGGGCAACGGGTCGCTCACGGTCTCCTTCGACTTCGGCGCGACGCCGGTCCAGGGTTACTCCCAGCTCGCCCAGTGAGCTCGATCTGTCGGGACCGGCATCTAGAATCGCTGCGAAGATGAACGGCAGGCCCTTCACGAT
>DAIRGV010000007.1:1155-60919 GCA_036794405.1 Candidatus Dormiibacterota bacterium | reverse complement strand
GGGGCGGCCTGAGATGGGCACGACCTCCGCGGCCGCCCCGGCCTCCACGGCGCTCGCCGCCCGGCGACTCCGGCCGAGCTTCCCCGGAGCTGTGAGGGGCGAGCTCCTCAAGCTCAGCCGGCAGCGCGCACTCTGGATGATGCTGGTGGCGGGGACGTTGCTCTTCGGCTTCGTCGGTCTGGCGATCTTCAGCGCGGATGGCGTCAGGCAGACTCTCAAGCAGTCTCCGGAGACCTTCTTCTGGAACGCCCTCGACATCATGAGTGGCCTTTTCGACACCGGCTCGGGCATCGTCCTCCTGATCTCCGCTTCGCGCCTCTTCGGGATGGAGTACAGCTCGGGCACGATTCGCATCCTGCTCGCCCGAGGGACCGGGAGACTGCAGCTCTACTTCGCCAAGCTGATCGCACTGGCGCTCCTCGGCCTGGCGCTGCTGGTCGGGTTCGCCGCCCTCGCCTTCGGCCTGATCTACGCGGTCGTCACTTCCTGGACCGGCAGCGTCAGCTCCCTGAGCAAGCTGCCGGCCGCCGACTACCGTGATCTCCAGCTGACCTTCGTCGTCGCCCTCGTGAGCATCGCGCTGACCATCCTCCTCGGCGCGGCCGCCGCCATCCTCGGCCGCTCGCTCTCCTTCGGCATCGCCGCCGCGATGGGCTTCTTCCCGGCCGACAACTTTGGCACCTTGATCCTTGGCCTGATGACGAGGATCACCCACAACGACAGCTGGAACAAGGCCAGCGCCTACCTGCTGGGACCGAACCTCAACCTCCTCGCCGCCAAGCTCGAAGTCGGCCGCCAGGTCCGCCCCCTCTTCGCGACGCCGAACGTGGCGGTAAGCGCCCCGCATGTCTGGACCGTGGTCGGGGCCTACGCTGCGGTTTTCGTGTGCCTCTCGGTCGTCCTCCTGCTGCGGCGCGACGTCCTCGAGTAACAGCAGGCTGCCGAGAAGAGGCCGCTAGCCCCGCAGCCCCGCCGTGTGGAGGATGGCGTACATCACCCAGGCGACCGTCGCCGCCGCGGGGATGGTGACGATCCAGGCGACGACGATGTTGAGCCCGACGCCCCATTTGAGGGCGGAGACGCTGCGGGCCGCGCCGGAGCCGATGACGGAGCCGGTTATGACGTGGGTGGTGCTCACCGGCAGGCCGAACTGCGAAGCGATCTGGATGACGCTGGCACCGGTCAGCTGCGCGGCCAGGCCCCCCACCGGGTCCATCTTGTAGATCCGCCAGCCGAGCGTGCGGATGATTCGCCAGCCGCCGGCGTAGGTCCCGAAGGCGATCGCGGACGCCGAGAGGACGACAACCCAGACCGGCACCACGAACTTGTGGATCTGGCCGCTGGCGACGAGGCCGAGGGTGATCGCGGCCATCGTCTTCTGGGCGTCGTTGCCGCCGTGCGAGAAGGAGACGAAGGCGGCGGCGAGGACCTGCAGGACCCGGAACGACCGGTTGATCGGGGCCGGGCGCAGCCGGTGGACGGCGACGACGAATAGCGTGACCAGGACCGCCGCCACCACGAGGCCGAGCAGCGGGGAGACGACGAGCGACGTCAGCTGCTTGGTGAATGAAGCCCACTTGATGGCCGAGAGGCTGCCCACCGAGGCGACACCGGCGCCGATCAGGCCTCCGATCAGGGCATGGGTCGAGCTGCTCGGGAGGCCGAAGAGCCACGTGACCAGGTTCCACGCGATCGCGCCCAGCAGGGCCGCGATGACGACGACCATCCCGGCCTTGAAGGACAGCGTCCCGGCGATCGTGTTGGCGACCTTGGAGTGAAGGACGAGCACTGTCACCAGCGCTCCGAGGAGGTTGAAGACCGAGGACAGGGCGACGGCCTGGCCGGCGCTCAGCGCGCGGGTTGAGATCGAGGTGGCAATCGCGTTCGCGGTGTCATGAAAGCCGTTGGTGAAGTCGAAGGCGATCGCGACGACGATGGTCGCGATCAGAAGGCCCTCAAGCATTCTTGATCGCCATCGCCTCCAGCACGTTGGCGGCCGTCTCGCAGCTGTCCATGGTCGCTTCCAGCAGGTCGTAGAGGTCCTTCCACTTGATGAGGTCGGCCGCCGACCGCTCCTCGGTGAAGAGCGCCGCCAGCGCCTCCCGGGTCAGCAGGTCGGTCTCGTTCTCCAGCCGGTGGATCTCGATCCGGCGGGGCTCCAGCTCCTTGAATCCTTCGAGGTCCTCGAGGGAGCGCGCCAGCATGTCGCCGGCCTTGGCGAGGTTCTCGCCCATCCGGCGGGCGGCTTCCGAGATCTCCTTGACGTGGTAGAGGTCGATCTTGTCGGAGACTTCCTCGGCGAGGTCGACGATGTCGTCCAGCGCCGATGCCAGGGCCAGGATGTCCTCCCGCTCGATCGGCGTGACGAAGGTCTTGTTGACGAGCCGGTAGATGTCGTGGGCGACGTCGTCGGCCTCGTGCTCGAGGTCGCGCAGGCGCGGATGTCGCGACCGTCCCTCGAGCAGGCTCTTGCTGAGCTCGACGAGCGTGTCGTGGACGAGATGACCCTGCTTCGCGAACAGGTCGTAGAACCGGCGTTCCTGGGGGACCAGGCTGAATTTCATGGCAGCACCTCCGTCCCAAGCGTATTGAGTGACGGTTAAGGGCTGGTTAAGCGATTCCGCGCGCTAGATTGTTTTCATCGACCGGGCACCATCGTCGCGATGACCGATGTCGCGCTGCTGCGCGGGATCAACGTCGGCCGTCACAAGCGGATTGCCATGGCGGACCTCCGGGAGCTGGTTGGGTCGCTGGGTCACGGCGACGTGCTCACCCACCTGCAGCGGCAATGTCATTTTCAGCAGCGGGCGGCGGGATGTGGCGAAGCTGCGCGGCGAGATCGAGGCGGGGATCGCCTCCCGGTTCGGGCTCGACGTCCGGGTGCTGGTCCGGACCCGTGCCGAGCTCGCGCGCGTCGTCGCGACCAACCCGTTCCCGGCGGCGGCGGCCAGACCCCGCTCGACTCCTGGTGACCTTCCTCGACCCGAGCCCGACCCCCGACCGGATCGCCCTGCTCGACCCCGCCCAGTTCGAACCCGACGAGTTTCGATTCGGAGCCGGCGCGGTCTACGTCTGGTACCCCGCGGCGGCATCCTGGCGTCAAAGCTCACCGACGCCGTCTGGGACGCGGCGGCTGGGAGTAACGGCGACTTCGCGCAACTGGAACACAGTCACGCGGCTGGCGGGCGGGGCGGCTTCCTAGCTAGCCGAGGCCTCGCCTCGAGGTTCGGCCCCGCGCCGGAGTGGCCCGCCAGTCGAGCCAGGCCTTCCGGACCACATCGCGCAGCTCCAACCAAAGCACTAGCACCATTATCAGCAGTTCCGCCATCCATAATGTCAGATCTAGAGGAGTAGCGCACCCTCCTGCGAGAGGATCCGGCGCGCGACGGCCACCGCGGAGGCGTAGGTCGAGTCCATGCCGCGGTAGCTCAGCCCGCGCGCGCCGAGCGTCCTCGCCTGGGTGTAGGGGGTGTCCGACGCATAGTGGACGATGCCGAGGTCGAACCCGAGTCGGGTCATGTTGACGTTCTCACCGACCGGGTGGCGGCCCGGCATGGAGGCCTCGAAGCAGGCGTCGAGGAAGGGACCGGCCTCCATCTCGACCACCGTGTAGCGGCCCTGGTAATAGAACTCCAGGTAGTCGCGATTCTGTAGGAAGGTCCCCCGCACCGTGACCGCCCGCTGGTTGTCGAGCGCTGAACCGTAGACCAGGTGGGGCTGGACGTCGGCCGCGGTGAAGCAGTTCTCCAGCCAGTAGGTGTTGTCGGAGTGCTCGTCATAGACCGAGTTGCAGATCATCACGTCGCCGACGTCCGCGTTGAGGGTGGCCGCCTTGCCCATCACGTACACCCCACGCAGGTGGCCCACCTGCTCGGCGACCTCGCGCAGCAGGTAGTAGGAGGCGAAGCCGAGCGGGTAGTCGATGTTGACGATCGCCGCCTCCGATGCCATCAGCGCCAGCGGGTCGACCTTGCCGACCCGGGGGTCGAAGCAGCTCGGATCCAGCTCGGAGAGCTTGAAAACCTGGGCCGAGGACTCGGCCACCCCCGCCCGGGCCTTGATGTGGCGGATGCCGCCCTCCCTCTCCAGCTTCGAGCGGAGGCGGCTGTACTCCGACTTCCGGGGATGGCTGTCGAAGAGCACCCGGGCCGCGAAGTAGAGCCAGTTGTCGCGGGAGGCGGAGATCTCCCCCGCCTCGATGTGGCTCAGTTCGCTGAAGAGCTCCGGGTCGTGCTCGCGGACGAAGTCGGTGATCTCACCCTCCAGGTGTCGAGCCACGCCGGAGAGCACGTTGATCAGGCTGTGGAGGTTGGACGAGACGAAGTAGACGGGAGCTCCTCCGCCGCCCATCTCGCCCAGCGCCGTGCCGATCGGGTGCCACCAGCGGTGCGCGCCGCGGGCGTAGCCGACGTCGGTGCTGCCGATGGTCCGCAGCGTCATCTCGCAAAGGCGGCGACGGACGGCGTCGAGGGTGTCCTGGAAGCCGAATGTCCAGGCCTGCTGGAGCCGCACCCAGTCCTCCTCGCTGGCGGTGAGGGCCTCCCGCTCGCCACCCTCGGGGACGTGCTGGAGGAGGGTGTGCATCTTGTTCCACTCGAGCTGATAGGCGACCAGCGTCGGCACCAGGTCATCGACGTCGGACGGGGAGGAGATCAGCGCGGCGATCGTCTCCTTGCCGTCGTAGTACCAGCGCCGTCTGCGTGCCGGGGCCTCGACCTTCTGCCACGCGAGGATGTCGAAGCCGAGCTCAGCCCGGACCGAGCCGGCGCTCTGACCGAGGACCACCCTCCGGCAACGGGCGATCGCCGCCGGCAACCGGCGCGCGGCGTAGATCAGGGCACCCATGTCGACCCTCGGCTCGACGGCGAGGGGATGGAGCGAGCTCTGCATCCCGATGTGGGCGTGCTGGAGGGCCTCGATCCGGATCTCGCCCGAGCTCTGGAGCATGGTCGTGTAGGTGCGGACGTAGAGCTCGACCGCGTGGCGGCCCGCCCAGCTCGGCCGCCCGCCGGGAGTTTCCATTCCGGCCAGTCTATTTGGGAGCCGAGGGCGTCCTTACAAAAGGTTTACCCGGAAAGAGTTCCCTTCCTGACAGGAACCGGACAAGCTGAACGCGCAATGAACACCCGACACCTCCTCCGAATCGCAATCCCGGTGGCCGCCGCGCTGCTCGTCGCGGGCGGCGCCGTGGCCATCACCGCCTCGGCGGCCGGCCTCCGGGTCTCGCCGCTCGCCGCCGCGACCAGCCCCAAGCCGGCGCCGTCGCCGGCAACCTCCCGCGGCGCGGGCCCGGCCAAGGCCGGTGCGGCCTGCGAGGTCTACCTCGGCCACCTCGCCACGCAGCTCGGCGTCAGCCGGGCCAAGCTGGACTCGGCGGCGGTCGCCGCCGCCGGGTCGACGCTCAAGGACGAGGTCGCCAACGGCACCCTCACGCAGGCCGAGGCGGACAAGATCTCGGCCCGGCTGCCGGCAGCCTCCCTTTGCTCGGCCGTGCTGAGCGGTCGCGGCGCCCGTCACGGCAAGGGGGCCGCCGCGATTTCGGCCTACATCTCGTCCGCCGCCGCGGCCCTCGGCGTCAGCGTGGACCAGCTGAAGCAGGACCTGAAGGGCGGCCAGACCCTGTCCCAGGTCGCCACCGCTCAGGGAGTCAGCGAGGCTGACTTCAAGGCCAGGGTGACGGCCACGCTCAAGCTGAAGCTGGATGCCGCGGTCACCGCCAAGAAGCTGACCCAGGCCCAGGAGGACGCCGCGCTCGCCAAGCTCCAGGCGGGCGATCCGCCGCTCTGGAACACCGCCCGGAAGTAGAGACCGCGAATTTCGTCCGGCCCTGTCCCCGGCGATACCATGCGGGGACAGGGCCGGCACCCCGGATCCGGCGCTCGCCGAATTCATGCGCGGCTGGGAGGTCCACCAGGATCGGCTTGCCGCCACCATCGCAGGCCTCGAACTGGACCAGCTGCGACTCCGGGCCGCGCCCGACCTGTGGTCAATCCAGATGCTCGCCGCGCACGTCGTCGCCGCCCGCGCCTGGTGGTTTCACGGCTGGATGGGGGAGGCCGGCGAGGAGCTCGCCCGGCTGGACGCGTGGGACGATGACGAGGGCCTGACCGATCGCACCGGCGCCGAGTTGGCCGGCGGCCTGGAGAGAACCTGGGCGGTCATCGCCGACCGCGTAGCGTCCTGGTCGGCCACAGACCTGGAGCGAGAGTTCCAACGACCCACCCTCAACGCCGACGGAGAGCGGCCGCTCCGCTCGCGGCTCTGGATCATCTGGCACCTCGTCGAGCACGACCTCCACCACGGCGGGGAGATCTCCTTCAGCCTCGGCATGCACGGCATCCCCGGACTCGATCTCTAGCCGGCATTGATGCCTGCTAGCTGTCCTCCCCCGCCGGAGGTCCGCCCATCCGTTTCATCAACTCCTCCAGCAGTCGCCTCGTCTCGGGGTCGCTCATGACCTGCTCCTGCATGGCCTCCGCGGCGCGGCGGATCTCGGGGTCGTTCAACAGCCGCTCGGCCATCCCCTCGAACTGGGACGCCATATCCTTCATGGCGGCCTCCTGCGCCACCTGGATGAGGATCGGCTGGGAGGCGGCGGCCACGATCGCCTGGGCCTGCTGACGGATCATCTCGATCCCCTTGCAGCCGAGGCATTCGCCCTTCATGCCGCAGTGGCAGAGCTGGCGACGCAGCCGGTCGAGAGCGACGTGGAGTTCGGAGAGGTCGGCGCCGGAAGCGCTCATTGATTCCATCCTGTTGCCCTCGCTATCATCTTTCGCGACAAGGGGATGGGATTCCATCAGGTCTACGAACCGGTGGCTGGGAACCTCGTCCTGTCCGCGCTCGTCGCCGGGATCCCACTTTACGTACTGTTCCTGCTCCTGGCGGTCTTCAAACGGCCGGCTTGGATCTGCGCCCTTGCCGCCATGCTCTCGGCGGCGCTGGTCGCCTTCGTGGGCTGGGGGATGCCCGCGCCACTGGTCGCCTCCGCGACGACCAACGGCATGGCGTTCGGTCTTTGGCCGATCAGCTGGATCGTCCTCAACGCGGTCTTCTTCCACAACCTGACCATCGCCAGCGGTGACTTCGACGTGATCCGGCGCTCGCTGGCGCGACTGACCGAGGACCGCCGCATCCAGGCCCTCCTGGTCGCCTTCTGCTTCGGTGCCCTGCTGGAGGGGGTGGCCGGGTTCGGGGCCCCGGTCGCGATCACCGCGGCGATTCTCGCCGGGCTGGGCTTCGAGCCGATCACCGCGGCGGTGCTTGCCCTGCTCGCCAACACGGCGCCGGTCGCCTTCGGCTCGATCGGGATCCCGGTCGTGACGCTGGGCGGCCTCACCGCCACGATCATCGGCCACAGCGCCGCCGACACCGACCGGGTGACGCTGGCGATCTCGGCCATGGTCGGCCGCCAGCTGCCTCTCTTCTCGATCCTGGTGCCCGCCCTGCTCGTCACGGTGTTGGCCGGGTGGCGGCGGATGCTCCAGGTTCTGCCCGCCGTCGCCACCGCGGGGATCACGTTCGCGGTGGTCCAGTTCCTGGTCTCGAACTTCATCGGGCCGCAGCTGACCGACATCCTCGCCGCTCTCGCGGCGATGGGCGCGCTGGCCCTCCTGCTGACAGTCTGGCGGCCGCGCGAGACGTTTCGCTTCGCCGGCGACGACCGGGAGCCCCGAACCGGCCAACCCGCCGCCCCGCCGGGTGCACCCCGCCGCGTCCTGGGCGGCGCCGGTGAGCGCGCGCTTGTCGAAATCGTCGACAGTCGGTCGCGGATCGCCCGCGCCTACGCCATGTACCTGGTGCTGGTGGTCGTGATCCTGGTCGGGCAGATGGGCAACCTCCCCTTCTGGGCCGGCAGCCCGGCCGGAGACCCGGCCACCTCGCTCCGGACGCCGTACAACGTGACCGCCGACCTCAAGTGCGGCTCGACCGCCGCGTACAAACTTTGCCCGTTGCCGTGGCTGGGAGCGAACCCAAAGACCGACCCGCAGGGTTTTCGCCTCCCCTACTGGTCGTTCCAGTGGCCGGGCAGCTACACGACGGGGGCGGCGGGAAAGATCAAGCCGACGATCACGCGGGAACCGCCGATCGTGAGCAAGGAGACGGCCTACCCGCTCACTTTCAACTGGGACTTCCTCGCCGCCGCCGGGACGCTGGTCCTCCTCGCGGCGATCGCGGCGTTCATCGTGATGATGATCGGCGGGCTCTCACCGTTGACCTTCTTCACCACCTATGCGGCCACCGTGCGGCAGCTGGCGCTGCCGATCTTCACCATCGCCTGCATCCTGGCCGTCGCCGTCGTCATGAACTACAGCGGCATGACCTCGACCCTGGCGATCGTGATGGCCAAGACCGGGCCCGCCTTCCCCTTCTTCTCGGCCGTGATCGGCATGCTCGGCGTCTTCCTCACCGGCAGCGACACCAGCTCCAACACGCTCTTCGGGCCGATGCAGGCGATCACCGCGCACCAGGCGGGCCTCAACCCGGTGCTCACGACAGCGACCAACTCCTCGGGCGGGGTGATGGGAAAGATGATCAGCCCGCAGAACCTCTCGGTCGGGGCGGCCGGGGTCAACCAGGTCGGGGCCGAGGGGGCGATCTTCCGCCGAGTGGTCGGTTACAGCCTGGTCCTGACCGCGCTCGTCGGCCTGCTGGCGATGTTCCAGGCTTACGTGGTGCCCTGGGTCGTCCCCGTCGTCGGCCGCTGAGGAGAAAACCTCCCCGCGGTCGCTACTTGACCGACTTGATCGTCAGCTGCAGCGTGCCCTGGGGCACGTTGACAGTGAACTTGTCGCCCTTCTTCTTGCCGACGACGGCCCGTCCGACCGGGGAATCGACCGAGATCCTGCCCTCGCCGGGATCGCTCTCGACGGCCCCGACCAGGTGGTAAACGTCAGCGTTCCCGTCGCCGTCGACGACCTCGACCGTGGAACCGGGCTCGGCCACCGTCGAGTGGTGCTCGTGGATGATCTCGGCCCGGCCGATCATCTCCTCCAGCTCGTAGATCCGACTGTCGATGAGGGCCACCTCCTCCTTCGCCTGCTCGTACTCGGGGTTGTCCTCGATGTCGCCGGGCTGGAACGCCTCGCGCAGGCGGTCGGCAGCCTCCAGCCGCCGGGCGCGCTGGACCTCGAGCTCGGCTTTCAGCCGCTCGAGTCCCTCGGGTGTAAGAAGTACGGGTTCGGTCAGGTCCATTGGGTGATTCAGGGCGCCCTACCTCGCGCTCGAGGCGGACAACGAATGATAACCCTCGGACGAATGTGACCGAACAAACTCCGGTGACGTACATTCGGGGAGGAAATGGCCGACAGCTTCGAGATCACCCGGCCCGCCGAGGCGGAGAACCTGAACATGGCCTGCTTCGCGATCACCCGAGCCCTGGAGGATCTCGACTTCTCCGTGCCCGAGGCCGCTCCGCTGGCGCGGCACCTGCTGCGGATCGTGGGACGGATCGTCATCGACACCGCGACGGCAGGGGCCGACCCCGAGATCTGGCCGAACACGGAGTCGATGGCCCTGCAATGGCTGCGAGAGGCCCTGAAGCCCAGCGGCTACGAGGTCCAGCCCCTTCCCGGGTCGGGCCGGGCATCGGTGGAGGAGCCCTCCGCGGGCTGGTCCTGAGGCGCCCCTCGGCGTAACCAGCCCCCGTATTCCTGCCTGAAGCCTTGGCCATGGCAGTCAGCTCCCCCTCGGCGGCGGCCTCCGCGGGCCTGGCGGATCGGCTCCGCCGGACCGTCGCGCTGTTGGAGCGGCGCGGCTATGCCCTCCCGGCGGAGCGGCTCGCCGAGGTCTGCCTGGGCGGCCCGGTACCCCCCGAGCAGCTGCCCGCGGCAATCGCCGCCAGCGGCCTGGCGATCAGCTCGGGAGTCGTCGTCTCACCCGCCGCCCGGGCCCGGGCGGCGGCGATTCGCGATCGCCAGGCAGGCCACGCGGGCAGCGCTCCCCGCTACCTGGCGGAGGCGGCCGCCTTCGCCCGAACGCTGGCCGCCTGGTTCCCCTTCGTGATCAGCGTCTCGGTGGCCGGCTCCCTCGCCAGCGGCGGCTTTCGGGAGACCGACGACGTGGACCTGAACCTGGTGGTCGAGGACGGGCATCGCCACCTCGCCTATGTCGCCCTCAACCTGCTCGGGCTGGTCCATGCGCTACGCCATCGGGGGAAGCCGGTCGACGCCCACACCGCCCGGCCCCTCGCTCCCCGCCTAATGACGGCCAACCTCCTCCTCCAGCGGTCGGACTGCTTCCCATTGGTCCGCCAGGACGAGGACATGGCGTACGAGCTGCTCGCTTCGCGGCCCGTTGTCGGGTCGGAGTTCCTGGCCACCGTGGCGGCGGCAAACCCGGGCCTGGCCGCTCATTTCCCCCAGCTCCTGGGGCCTCTCGACCCTGCCGCATCCGTGCCCCGGCGGCTCCCGGCCGCGCTCTTTCCGGCTTTCCTCGATGGGCCCGCGCGCACCCTCGGCAAGGCCGCCTGGCGGTACATGCAGTGGACTCGCCGCGACCGGCCGGAGGCGCTGGCTCGGGTCGCCTTCGTGCGCTCGACGATGCGACCCTACGCGCTCTTCGACGACCGATGATCCTGGCCGCGGTGATCCTGATCGCGTTCTCCAGCTGCTTCCTCTTTGCCTATGGCGCCAACCTGGTCTACCTGAGTCTGCGCGCCGCCCGGCTGCCTCCCCCGACCGAACCGGATCCCGTGCGCGCGGGCTTCGCCCTCGTCGCCGTCCAGCTGCCGATCTACAACGAGCGCTACGTCGCCGAGAGGGTGATCGACGCCACTGCGGCGCTGGATTGGCCTCGCGAGAGGCTGGAGATCCAGGTCCTCGACGACTCCGACGACGAGACCGTCGCCATCGTCGCCGCCCGGGTGGCCTCCTGGCGGCGGCGCGGCCTGCGCATCGCGCACCTCCGGCGCGAGGTCCGTGGCGGCTACAAGGCAGGCGCCCTCGCGGCCGGGCTGGCCGCCACCGAGGCCGAGCTGATCGCCATCTTCGACGCCGACTTCCTTCCCTCGCCGGACTTCCTGCGGCGCGCCGCCGGCGCGCTTGCCGACCCCGGTGTCGGCTTCGTCCAGGCCCGCTGGGTCCACCTGAACCAGGGCTATTCGCTGTTCACCCGGCTGCAGTCGCTGATGGTCGACTTCCACTTCCGGGTCGAGCAGGCTGTGCGGCCGAGCGCCGGCTACCTCACCAACTTCACGGGGACCGCCGGGGTTTGGCGGCGGGCCGCCATCGAGCAGGCCGGTGGCTGGTCGGCGGACACGCTGACCGAGGACCTGGACCTCAGCTACCGCGCCCAGCTGCGCGGCTGGCGGGCCGCCTACGTCGAGGGCATCGCCGTCCCCCAGGAGCTGCCGGTGGCGGTCAACGCCTACCGCGGCCAACAGTCGCGGTGGGCGACCGGTAGCTTCCAGACCGCGCTCAAGCTGCTGCCCGAAGTCCTCCGCAGCCGGCTGTCTCCAGCCCAGAAGTTTCAGGCAACCATGCACCTACTGGCCTATCTCGCCCCGGCGCTGATGCTCCTCCAGCTCGCCTGCTACCCGGTGCTGCTGCTGGCCAAGGCCGAACACGACCCCCTCTTCGGGGCCATCCGGGTGCCGATCTTGGTCAACCTCCTGAGCCTGGCGCCGACGATCGGGTTCTCGATCGCGCAATGGCGGGCCGGAGGTCGCTGGTGGCGGCGACTGCCCGGGATCCTCGCCTGGTCGTTCGTCGGGGCGGCTACCTCGGCGACGGTCGTCGCGGCGCTCTCCCGCTCCTTCCGGCGGGGTGGCGTCTTCAAACGCACCCCCAAGTACCGGATCGAGACGGAGGACGAGGAGTGGCGTGACCATGCCTATGTCCGAGTGGGAGACCCGGCGGCGCTGGCCGAGCTGCTCCTGGGCGCCGCGGCGCTCGGGCTCGGCGTGGCCGCGGTGCTCGAAGCCGAATGGCTGATCGCCTTCTACTCGTTCCTCTTCTCGTTCGGCTTTCTCTACCTTTCCGGCTACAGCGCCGTCCAGGCACTCGAGGTCCTGACCGTCCGGCGGCTGGGCCATGACGCCCTCACGGCGATCCGGGGCCGGTTGCCGCTGCTGCCGCTGCTCGGCGCGCCGGCCGCGCTGCTGTTCGTGCTCGCGCAATGGCCTGACCCCTTCGAGGACTCCTTCCAGCACTGGCTGCTGGCCGCCAACCTGCTCCTCACCGGGCGGCTCCAGGACCCGCTCTTCGGGATGCAGGACAGCTGGCTGCCCGGCTACAGCTTCTTCGCCGCCGCGGTCCTCCGGGTCGCGGGTTGGCACCAGATCGGCGCCCTCAAGCTTGCCAACGTGGCGCTGGCACTGGCCACGCTCGCACTGCTCAAAGGGATGGCGCTGACGCCGCGACAGGGGCGCCTTGCCGTCCTGCTCCTGGCTCTCAACCCCGTCTTCCTGCTGACGGCGACCTCGGCGGTCGCCGAGCCGCTCCTGCTGCTCTGCCTGACCGCGGCGTCGGGGGCCCTTCTCGCCCGGCGGCCGGCGCTGGCCGCTTCCTGGGCGGTGATCGCCTGCCTGACCGGCACCAAGGCGTGGCTCTGGCTCTTCTGCGCGGTTGTGATCCTCGCGGGGGGCGCGCTGCTCTCGCGCCGCCACCCAGCGCTCTCCCCCCGCCTGGCCTGGGCGATGCCGGCGGTGGTGGTCCTGGTCCTTCTTCAGCTCACCGCCGGTCAGGCCTCGCACTCGGTCGCGCGGGCTGCCCAGGAGGTCGGTTCGGCGGTGGCCCGGGGCGACCTCAATGGGGACCCGGCGCTGCGGGCCACCTCCTTCGCCGGCTACTTCCTGCTCGCGTCTTTGCCGATGGTGCTGCTGGCGCCGCTCGGCCTGCGGAGCTACCTGGCGGAAGCCGCGCTCGGACGCCTGCGCCTGGTGGTGATCCCCGGGTTTCTCTACCTCGGGATCGTCACCACGCTGGTCTATGCCGGCATCTACTCCGGCAGTCACCGCTACTACTACCTGGCGCTGCCCGCGCTGGCGCTGCTGGCGGCGGCCGGCCTCGATCGCCACCCGGCGCCGCTGGGCGTGGCGGCCGCCGCGGCGGCCGGGCTCGTCACGGTCGCCTTCCTCCCCGTCCTGGCGAGCTTCTCGGCGATCGACCGGGGGCTGGTGGCGGCCGGCGAGACGGCTGCCGCCCAGCCCGGCGCCCTGCTGACCGACTCGCCGGTGGCGGCCTTCTACAGCCTCAAGACCCCGGACCGGATCTACGGGTCGCGCGATCTTCCAGCCGACTCGCTGGCGGCGACCGGTCTGCTCCACCGCCGGATGGTCGGCACCGTCGTCACCGAGAACATCCGCTATTACCGTATGGCGGGCGTCTTTCCGACCCTCGTCCGCGGCACTTCGACCGCCCCCTTCAGCCCCCTCGGTGACGAGGCCGGCTACACCGTGCCGGGCGGCAAGCCGGCCTTCGCCTACTCGCTGCCGCCGGAGCGCTTTTCCGCCTGGGTCACCGACGCGCTCCTGGCCGACGTCAACTCCGCCACCCAGCCCCAGGTGGGGAAGACGGCCGGCCTGGCCAAGGGCCTCGTCCTGGAAGACGCGAGCGGCGCGATCAGCGGCGAGGGCATGGGGTTTGGAGCCCCGCTCGTGCGCTACCCGGAGGGCGACTACTTCAGCGGATCGGCCACGGTGGTCGACATCTCCACCCCCGGTGCACCGCGGTGGGTCAAGACCTTCGAGCTCGACCGTCGCGGCACCGACTCCGATCGCTCCTTCGTCGCGGCGCCGAGCCGGGGCGAGATCGTGGTCACATACCAGGTCAGCCCCGGTGTCGTCTACATGACCATCAAGGCCGTCGGCCTGGAAACGGGCTACCAGCAGGTCGTGCTGCTGAACGAGCAGTCGAGCCGCTTCGACAACTTCGCCGACCCGAGCGGGTTCGAGATCGGCAGCGGGGTGGGTTCCTGGCGGCCGGTCGAGGGCGGCTGGGGGCGGTTCCGCTCCACCACCTTGGGGGTCGAGTGGTCCCTGCCCCGGCTCCCCGCCGCCGAGGGCACGTACGCGGCCCGCGAGATCCGTCGGCCGGATATCGACTTCAGCGGCATCGAGTACGTCTTCGGCCCCGGCTTCTCGGGGACCGAGTACCAGTTGTCGGTCAGCAACGCGAAGTGAGGTGAGCTCAATGAACCAGGTGGACGTCGTCCTCATCTATCCGCAGCGGGCGCCGCGGCGCGGGCGGCACTGGATCATGCCCTCGCTCGGCCTCGCCTACCTGAGCTCGGCGCTCCGCAATGCCGGCTACCGGGTCCGCCACCTCGACCACACCTTCATGGAGCGGCACGAGGTGCTGGCGGAGGTCGAGCGGCTGAAGCCGGCGGTGATCGGCATCTACTGCATGATCACGATGCAGGACGAGGCCTTCTCGCTCGCCCGCGACCTGCGCGACAGGGCACTGCTCGTCGTCGGCGGCCCTTACCCGAGCGGCGAGCAGGAGCCCTTCCTCGACGCCTTCGACCTGGTGGCGGTCGGCGAGGGTGAGGAGACGATCGTCGAGATCATGCGGCACCTCGGCGACCGGCGCTGGGAGGAGGTGAAGGGCCTCGCCTTCAAAACCCCGTCCGGCGAGGTCGTCAAGACCGAGGCCCGGGCGCGGAGCAAGGACATGAGCGTGCTCGCGCCGCCCTACCGCGGCGACCTGCCCAACGAACGCTACATCGAGTACTGGCGCCGGCACTGGAAGGACGCCACGACGCCGCTGATGGCGAGCCGCGGCTGTCCCTTCCGCTGCGAGTTCTGCCACAAGCCGGTCTTCGGTGACCTCTTCCGCGCCCGTTCGTCGGAGTCGGTGATCGCCGAGATGCGGGAGATCGCCGAATTGGGATACGACCACATCTGGATGTCCGATGACCTCTTCACGCTCAACTACCACCGAACCATGGAGCTCTGCCGGGACATCGAGGCGGCGAAGATTCCGCTCACCTGGGAATGCCTTTCGCGGGTGACCCACGTCGACTACGAGCTCTTCGCCCAGATGAAGCGCGCGGGGTGCAAGCGGATCTTCTTCGGCATCGAGTCGGGCGACGAAGGGGTCCTCAAGCAGATGCAGAAGGGGATCACGCCGGAGCAGTCGCGGACCGCCGTGGAGGCGTGCGTCAAGGCCGGAGTCAAGGCGGCCGGCTTCTTCATGGTCGGCTACCTGGGCGAGACCCAGGAGAGCCTGGCACGGACGATCCGGTTCTCCTCCCACCTGCCCCTCGATTACGTCAGCTACACGATCGCGTACCCGCTGCCCGGCACCAAGTTTCACGGGCGCGTCAAGGAGCGCCGACAGGAGGGCGAATGGCACTTCATCCGGCACAACCGGCTGCTCTTCAACTCCGACTTCAGCGAGCGCAAGCTGCGCTTCGCGATCCTCAAGGGAGCCGTTCAGCACCGGCTCCGGAGGATGCGGATGAAGCCGGTCGCGGCCGCCTTCGAGGCGGCGACGGACCCCGTGCTGCGGGCCCTGCGCTGAGCCGCCCGGCCGTCGCCGCGGGGACCTTCGGGCTCTGCCTGGTTGTCTACCTGATCGCGCTCGCGACCCACGAGGTGATGCACCTAGTCGCCCTCTACGCACTCGGCGGGTCGGGTGCCCTGATCGTGCACGCCTGGCGCTTCGCCTTCCTGCCGATCACGGTCGAATCCTTCCATGCCCAATCCGCCGCGCCCCTCGGCTTCACCGCCCACCTGCTTTTCGACTTCGCCGGGCCCGCGCTCGCCGCCCTGCTGCTGGCGCCGTTGGCGGCCGCCGTGCGCGAACCTGCCGCCCGGGCGGCGCTGCTGGCCAACCTCGCCATCCTCGCCTTCTACGCCGCGATCGAGCCGCTCGACGTGCTGCTCGACGCGGCCGGCGTGGGAGCCCCGTTCCTGCTCTGGGCGGAGTTCAATTACGGAGTGCCGCTGCTGGTGCTTCTGGCAACCTCGTTGACGGTCTCCCGACGTGCGCCTGCCTGATCTCTGGCGCGGCGTCTTCCGGATCGTCGTCGGCGTCTTCTGGCTCTACTTCGCGAGCCAGAAATGGGGCGGCGTGGCCTGGATGAGGCCGCTGATCGAGGCCGCGCCGGCGGTCAACCCCATCCCCGGCCTGCATGAGCTGCTGGCGGTCGTGATCGCGCCCAACTGGTTCCTCTTCGCCGTCGTCCAGGCGGTCGCGGAGACGGTCGTCGGCATCCTCCTCGTGCTCGGCCTGGCGACCCGGAAAGCGGCCGTACTGGGGTTGCTGCTGGCGCTCAACCTGGCGCTGGTGGTCGCTTTCGAGTCGAGCGACCTCGGCTTCCGCTGGCTCTACTACCTGGCGGTGCTGGTCAATGCCGAGCTGGTCTTCGCGGAGGCCGGCTGGCCGGCGCTCGGCGGCTACCGCTTCGTGCCGGCCTGGCTTCGCTCCTGAGCGACGAACCAGTCGACCGTACGGGCGATCCCTTCCTCCAGTGAGACGGCGGGCGCCCAGCCCAGCAGGCGGCCGATCTGCGAGGCGTCGAGCGCCGAGGCCTTGAGGTCGCCCGGCCGGTCGGGCCCGTGCTCTGCCGCGAGCGCCTTGGCCATCCGCTCCGCGATCAGGCGGTAGATGGTGTTGGTGTCGGCCTGCCGCCCGGTGCCGACGTTAAGGTGCTCGCAGATGTCGGAGTCGAGCGCCAGCAGGGTGGCGTGCACGACATCGTCGACGTAGACGTAATCCCGGGTGTCGGTGCCGGCACCGTTGATTCGGAAGGGACGCTTGCCGAGCAGCCCCTCGCAGAAGATCGCGACGACGCCCGCCTCGCCGTGGGGGTTCTGCCGCGGTCCGTAGACGTTGGAGTAGCGCAGCGCTGTGTAGCTAAGTCCCCGGGTCTGCCGGAAACCGAAGAGGTAGTGCTCGAAGGAGAGCTTGGAGATCCCGTACGGCGACACCGGCCAGGCGGGCGCCGTCTCCGGCGTCGGCATCACCTCGGCGTCGCCGTAGAGCGCCCCGCCGGTGGAGGCGAAGACCAGCCGGCTCCCGGCGTCGATCGCCGCCAGCGCCAGGTTGAGCGAGCCCAGGATGTTCACCTGGGCGTCGAAGACCGGCTCGGCGACTGAGCGGCTGACGCTCATCTGGGCGGCATGGTGAGAGATCGCGTGGGGCTTCTCGGACCGGATCAGCTCGGCAGCGGCGGGATCCCGGATGTCGAGCTGGAAGAACCGCGCTTCAGGGTTGAGGTTGGCCCGGTCCCCGGTCGAGAGGTCGTCCACGATGAGCACGTCGTCACCGCGGTCGACCAGGGCATCGACGAGGTGCGAGGCGATGAACCCCGCACCTCCGGTGACAAGTACTTTCAGGCGGTCAGAGTATCAACCGGGCCGCGGGCGGCGCGGGGGCGGTGTCGGGGTTGTAGTCGATCGAGATCCCCGAGCTGCCAGAGAACGACGCTGTGTAGACGATGACCTGGCCTGCGACCGGCGCCTTGTTGCCGCCGTTGATGGTGAGGTTGGCGGAGGGCATGTACAGCGTGCCGATGTACTGGGTGAAAGAGCCGCCGTTCAGGATCGGCGAGCAGGTGTTGGTCGGCGAGAACCAGATGATGATGAAGTCGTACTGCTTGCCGCTGAAAACCTCGGTGCTGCCGTTGCCGTTCTCGTCCAGGCAGTCGCTGGTCGTCGGGAAGGCGAACTGCACCGCGCCTGGGGTCACGGTCGACCCGGAGCATGGCTGGCTGGTGGTGCCGCGGGCCTGGCTCCAGCACTGGTTCTCGTTGGCGCGGTCGCCGTTGGGGAGCAGGGCCTTGGCCGGGCTCTCATTGGCGAGGCTGTTGGTGACGCTGACAACCGAGTTCAGGGCCGGGTAGTTGGCATTGGCGGTGAAGGGCAGCACGTTGAGCACGGTGCCGGTCGAGCCCGCGGCGACGGTGACCTGCTGGGTGGTGTTGTCCCCGGTGGAGAGGACCTGGACGGAGCCCACCGTGGTCTGCCCGAGGGTGCTGTCGACCGTGATCGACGTGTATGCGCTGCCACTGCTGAGGCTCTGCTGCAGGATGGCGCTGGGACTGTTGTAGGGAGCGGACTCGCCCGACGGCGGCCGGCAACCGACGACTGGCGTGCTGGCCGGGACGGTGTAGGGGCACCGGGTCGAGAAGGGAGTGAAGCTGCTGCCGACAACGCTCTTGTCGATCACCGCCGAAGTCACGCTGCTGCCCTGGCCGCCGCTGATCGAAACGCTCTTGGCATAGCCGAAGTTGCCGCTGCAACCATTCGGGTTAGCGTAGATGTTGTAGCCGGTCGCCCCCGGCATCTTGTAGATCTGGACCTGGATTCCGTTATTGCTCCCAGCCATGGTGATCGGACGGCACATCGAGGGAGCGCTCTCCCGCCCATACGCCGTGGAGCCGGGCTGGCCGATCGGCGGGTAGTAATCGGTGCGGGTGGAGGTGACGCGCACCCCCCAGGTGCCGGTGATCGCCTGACCGCTCCCGGTCGCGAGCACCTGCGTGACGACAAACCCGGGGTTCGGCGCGCAGCCGCCGGCGTCGAAGAACTGCGGGCTCATCCGGACCATGTTGTTGTTCCAGTACGGCTCGTCGGGCGGCTTCAGCATGTTGGAGGTCTGTTGGCCGTGGTCGACGAAGCCACCGGACATCGTGTAGATGCCCGGGGCCAGCCAGTTACAGCCGCTGCCGCCGGTGACGCTGAACCCGCTGTAGACGCCGGGCAGGTTCTCGTAGCCGGGCGAGCCGTAGTTGTTGGGATACCAGGCGCGGTTCCCACCCGGGTAGCCGGGGTCGGGGATGATCGGGGCGCCGTTGTCGCCCGCTCCGATCGCGTCCGGCGCGACGCAGGGCGGCGAGTAGGGGGGCTGGTTGGGGTCGGCGCTGAAGCACCAGTACTGGATGCTGGCGGGCGTGCCGCCGCAGTTGGTGTAGGCGTTGCCGCCGATGGTGAAGGCGGACGATCCGCTCATCGACGTGGTCCCGTTGGAGTAGACGTCGCCGTGGACGGTGACGACGCTCGACCCCTGCAGCACGAGGGAGTTGCCCGGGTTGTTGCCGCAGCCGCCCTGGCTCAGCGTCAGCAGCGCGGGCGTGGCGTTCTGGTTGCCGACGATCGACCGCGCGATGGTCGAGATCGGGATGGTGCTGCCCATGCCGAGCACCTGCATCACCGAGAGCGGGATCCGGTGCGTCGGGAAGACGGTGAACACGGTCCCGGAAACCCCGATGTTGGTGATCGTCACCGTCACGTTGAGGGACGAATCGCTGGCGAAGGTGTAGGTCTGCGGGTTGCTCGAGAAGTAGCTCTGCGACCCGATGTTGCTCACCCGCTCGTTGGCTGCGAAGGCCTGGATCGCGAGCGCCGAGGCGGCGACCGGGTCGCCGAAGTTCTCGTAGGAGTCGCCGGCGGCGAGTGTCGCCGCGTCGGCCGCGTCCTGCAGCTCGCGCCGGTCGACGTAGCCACGCCCGGAGTCGAGGGCCAGCCCGAGCAGCCCGAGCAGGACGATCATCATCAGGGCGATGAGCACGATCGCCTGGCCCTGCTGGGCGCGGTCGATTCGACGGGAGCGGGGCTGGAGAGTCATCAGTATTCAGTCCTATAAACGGTGTAGGCGGTCAAAATGATCGAATTCGCCGTGACCTGCTGGATGATCGGGGTCAGGGGCACGAAGTTGTAGCGGATCGTCACCTGGAGCGCGGTGTTCTGGGACGCCGGGTTGATGGCGCTGCAGGAGCCTCCGGGAGTCGGGTTCCGCGGCTCGCCGCCGGGCGCGTTGGGCGGCACCGAGGCGATGTCCTGGACTGCGGTCAGCGGCTGCGAGCTTGACTGCGGCTGGGTGATGAAGATCCACCCCTGGTTTGCCGGCGGCACCTGGCCGCTGACGTAGATGGGGCCGTTGCGGCAGGGGTTGGCGAGGAAGGTTGCGATCGCATGGTCCTGGACCGCCTTCTCGACGGTGGCGTCGTTGGGCAGCGTGCTGGAGTCGCGCACCGCGACCCGGGCGCCCTCCTGGACCGCCTGCTGGAGCGTCACGTAGTAGTAGATGCCGCGGCCGAAGTCGACGATGCCGAAGATGAAGAGGAGCAGCAGGGGCGCGATCAGCGCGAACTCCGTCATCGACTGCGAGCGCTCGCTGCGGAACCACTTCGGGAGCTTCAGCCGCATCTCAGTTCTGGCCCTGGATGACGATGTGGGCGAAGGCGGCGACGGGGATGTTCTTGCCGATCTGGTCCTGCATGAACCCGGTCGCGAGGCCGTAGTTCATGAGCAGGATCACATTCAGGTCCTGCAGCTTGTGGCTGCTGTCTGTGGGTGCCGTCTGGAGGTCGAGCGCGGGGTCGTTGTTGTAACAGATGAAGAGGTTGGGCTGGTTGTAGACGCCGACAGCTGGGTAGGCCGTCGACGGGTAGGGAGGGTTGTGGTAGGTGTTGAGGTCGGTCGGTGTGGGGCAATTCCCGGAGAAGACGGAGGTGGTAACGCCGGTGACACCGGCCAGCGACTGGTCGACTGCGAGCTTGATGTCGGTGTCGTCGAGGTAGGGATTGCGCCGGGTCGGCGTGTCGAACCAGGCGCCGTGGCGGGCGCCCTCCCGGGCCGCCCCGTGGAGGCCGGTGTCGAAGTAAAAGACACGGCTGAAGTCGACCAGCCCAAGCAGGATCAGGAGCAGGACGACGGAGGAGATGGCGAACTCGGTCGCCGCCTGCCCTCGGCTGCGACGCAACGCACTGCGGCCTCGCTCGGAGGATTTTTTCTTCTGGCTGAACCCCATCCTGAATTGAAGCAACGCGGATTATAGGGCCGAACTTGCGGCTTCCCTCAGCATTTCTCCAGCATTCCCGGGAGGCTGCGGAGGGTCGCTCGGCGCCGCGAAGGGCCGATGTTACAGTGCTGCCACCTGTGAACCGACCAGGAATTCGCTCGTTTTCGGCCCTGCTCGGCCGACGGACGAGGGTGCCGGCGGTCGAGGAGTTCCTCGACGCCGACCGCCGGGCGATCGCGGAGCGGGTCGCGGAGATCTTCCGCTGGATGTTCCTCTTCATCCTGCTGGTCCTCAACAACTTCGGCGGCGTGCGCTTCGCGGGCGCCCAGCTCGTCGTCAACGGCGTGCTTCTCGTCTGGGCCGCCGGCAACCTGCTGGTGACAGTGCTGCTCATTCGGGGCTACCGGTCCGGTCCCCAGTTCGGGCTCGCGACGATGGTCGTCGACATCCTGGCCGGAGCCAGCCTGGTCTACTTCTCGAACGGGCTGACGAGCCCTTACGTCCTGGCCCTCTTCCTGGCCATCATCGCCAGCGCGGTCCGGTTCGGGCTCGCCTTCAGCCTGATCTGCGCCGCCGTGGTGGCCTTCGTCTACCTCGTCGTCGGCGGCACCGCGCCCACCCTGCAGGATTTCACGGTCCACCCCCAGCTCGGGCTGGAGGCCCTCGGCAAGGTCTTCCTGTTCTTCGTCGTGGCCCTGGTCACAGGGCTGCTCGGCGACGAGCTGATCCGAGAGCGGAGGCTGGCGATGTCGCGGGCGGCGCAGGCCGAGGCCCTCCAGCAGATGAGCTCCGCGCTCGCCTACAGCCTCGACGTCAACGACCTCTTCGAGGTGGTGCTCCAGCAGGCGGTCCGGATCACCTCGGCCGAGACCGGGGCGCTGATCCTCAACTCCGGTGGCCGGCTCCAGCTGGCCGCCTACCACGGCCGGGGCGGCCGCAGCGACAAGGCGGCGATGGCCAAGGGCGATCCACTGATCGACCGTGTGATGGAAACCGCCGAGGCCATCCACATCAGGGGAGACAGCCATCCCGACCACGCGCTGCTCGGGTTTCAGCCGCCGCTGTCGGTGATCGTCGTGCCGATCCCCGTCCAGGGCCGGGTGGTGGCGGTGCTGCGGCTCAGCCACTACAGCCGCTCGGAGGCGTTCACCGACCAGCAGTTCTTCCTCGTCAACGCGCTTGCGGCCAGCGCTTCGGGGCCGTTGGGCAACTCGCTGCGTTACGAGCGCAAGACGCGGGAGGCGATCACCGACGGCCTCACCGGCCTCCTCAACCACCGCGAGTTCCGGCACCGGCTGGAAATGGAGTTCTCCCGCTACCGGCGCCGCGCCACCGCCTTCAGCGTGATGCTCATCGACATCGACAACTTCAAAGGCGTCAACGACTCGATGGGCCATCGCCACGGCGACGAGGTGCTCAAGGCGGCCGGCGACCTGGTCCGCAAAACCGTGCGCGACCACGACCTGGTCGCCCGCTATGGCGGGGACGAGATCGCGGTGATCCTGCCCGACACCGACCAAGGTCAGGCTCGCTCCGCTACTGAGCGGATGATCGCCAGGGTCCGGCGGGCGCGGATCCCCGCCACGCCCTCGCGTGACCTGAGCTTCAGCATCGGTGTCGGGACGTGCCCCGGGGACGCCATCAGCCCCTACGAGGCGATCATGGCGGCCGACCAGGCCCTCTACTTCGCCAAGCGCGCGGGTCGCGACTGCACCGCGTCCGCCTCTCAGCTCGCCCAGGCCTACATCGACGATCCCCGGTCGCTGCTGGCGGCGATCGTTGAGGTGGGCCCCCAGATCGTGGTCGCGATCGCCCGCGCCATGGACCCCCTGGATCCCGCCGGGGACGGCCATTCGAGCCGGATTGCCGCCTTCGCCGAGGCGTTGGTGAAGAAGCTGGGACGCCCGGAGGGGGAGTCGGAGCTGGTCCGTTCGGCTGCGCTTCTCCATGAGTCGGGGCGGGTCCTGACCGCGTCCGGTGCGACGCCGATGCGGCGGGACTGGGAGCTCGACCACGCGGTCATGGATGAGGACGTCGCCCGTCGCGGCCGCTTCCTGCCCGAGCTGGTGGAGATTCTGCGCCACCACCACGAGCACTGGGGCGGCGGCGGCTCACCCGACGGCCTCCGGGGCCATGACATCCCGCTGCCGGCGCGGATCCTCGCCGTCGCCGAGGTCTTCGAGGCCCAGATCCGGGGCGGAGCCAGCCCGCTCGAGGCGGTCGACCGGCTGAACGAGGGATCGGGCCGGGAGTACGACCCGCAGGTCATCGAGGCGGCGCGCCCGGTCGAGGCGGCCGCGCAGCCTTAGCCGCCGCTTCTCGAGGTCGGGTTCGAACCCGACTCGCTCGATCGCCGCCTCCACCACGCGCATTGCGGCCGCGGGCTGGTGGAGCCGCCATTCCAGCACCACCGCCTTACGGCGGGCGAGCAGAAAGACAGCGTCGAGGTCGCCGAGGTCGGCCGCCACCCGCAATGCCCGCCACGCCGCCGATCGCCGGCCCCGGCGGAGGAGGTGGCGCCCGAGCGCGTGCCAGTCGGTCGCCTCCATCGCGGGGTCGGCGCCGTGCAGCCGGTGAAGCAGTCGGTGGAGGAGGTGCTGCAGGCTCAGCACGTCCTGCCGGTTGTGCTCGAGGGCGGCCTCGAGGGTCGAGCTCCAGCCCCTCCGCAGGTAGTCGAAGTAGGCCTGAGGGATCAGGTGGCCGGGGATGTCCTCCTCCCGCTCGAAGCCGAGCACCCGTTCCTCGACCGCGCGCAGGGTGCAGCTCTCCAGCCGAGGGCGGAGCAGGCTTCGGGCCAGGTGCAGCAGGTCCAGGTGGCGGCCCTGGGTGAAATCGCCGGGCATCCGCGCCATCAGCCAGCGGGCGCGGAGGAGGGGAAGGTCGAAGGCGAGGCCGTTGTAGGTGGCCAGCCCGGGCGTCCGGCGGAGCTCTCGGTCGAGTGCGGCGAGGAAGGCGGGTTCGTCAGCCGGCTCGGCGAGGAAGAGCTGCGTCAACTCGATCCCGTTCGGGTGGGGGCGGGCGATCGCGGCCGTGAAGACCTGGGTGCCGGTCCCGCCGGCGAGGCCGGTCGTCTCGGTGTCAAGGAAGCTGAAGTCATCGACCTCCAGCCCGCCCAACTCGGAGCGCGCCTCCGCGCGCTCGAGCCGCCCGACCGGGAGCACCTCGGCCCAGCGCCAGGCGATCCCAAAGTCGTTCTCGACCGGTTCGAAGCCGCGCGGGGGAATCCGTCGCGGGGGATCGTGGCGGGGCGCCGCGACGGCGGCCCGGCGAGGAAGGGAACCTAGACTGCTGAGGCGTTGGCGTAGAGCATCGACAGACACGCTTCCTTGGCTCCTTCCACGTTCTGCAGCGGGCCGACACAGGAAGGGCAGCCGGCTGCGCAGGGGCACTCCGCGACCAGCTCGGCCGCCGACCGCAGGAGGTCTCGGTGGAGCTCGTAGAGCCGCGCCGCGTACCCGACCCCGCCGGGGTAGACCTCGTAAACGGTGACGGTCGGCCGGGACGTGAATGGAGAGCGAACCTCGGGCACCGAGCCGAGGTCCCGCGGGTCGCACATCAGGCGCAGCGAGGCGACGTGGCGGAGAGCGTGGGCCATGCCCTGGAGTCCGGCCTCCATCTCGTCCCGCGTGAGGCCGGACCAGGCGGAGTCGTCAAGGCTGGTCCAGTAGGCGGTCGTGTGGAGGGTCTGCTCGGGGAGGTTGATCGGCCCCGAGCCGATGTTCTCGTGGGTCTGGAAGCGGATCTTCTTGAACAGCGTCGCCAGAGAGGTGAGCTTCACCTCGCCGTGGGAGCGGTCGAGCGCTTCTCCCTCAGGCCCGGCGAAGGCTTCGAGGACACGGATCGAGAGCGAGTTGAGCGCGGTCGTGTAGTAATCGACCTCGACCGGCCGGACGTAGGCCTTCTTCTCCTGCCAGTCGAGGCGGTCGACGTGGTACTGGGCCCCCTCCTGGAGGTAGATCGCCTCCTCGTGGAGCAGGGTCGGCGACGAGAACTGGTCCATCTCGCCGATCACGTCGGGGCGAGGGTTGGAGGTGTCGATGATGACGACGTTGTCGGCCGCCATCCGGCGCAGCGACACCCCCTCCGCCGGGAAGGACTCCCGGTTCCAGTACCAGCGGCCCCCCGAGCGGCTGGCAACCCCGTCCTCCTGGAACAGGTCAAGAAGCGGCCCGACGTCGGACCGGCCGAAGAGCTCCCGATCGGCGAAGGGCAGCTCGAAGAGGGCCGCCTGGAGGTGGCCGGCCTGGACCAGGAGGTTGTCGGCATCGATCAGGCCCTCCTCCGGGCTCGAGGCGAGGAAGTACTCGGGGTGGCGGACGATGAACTGGTCGAGCGGGCTGCTGGAGGCGACGAACACGGCCACGCTGCCCGACCGGCGGCCGGCCCGGCCGAACTGCTGCCAGGTGCTGGCGATGGTCCCCGGGTAGCCGACCAGCACCGCCGCCTGGAGGCTGCCGATGTCTACCCCCAGCTCGAGGGCATTGGTGGAGACGACGCCGGTCACCTCGCCGCTGCGCAACCCGGCCTCGATCTCGCGCCGGCGGAGCGGCAGGTAGCCACCGCGGTAGCCGCGCACCCTTCGCCGGGCGTCGAGGGCGGGGTGGAGGGAGTGCTGGAGGTAGGAGAGCATCACCTCGACGCTGACCCGGGAGCGGCAGAAGGCGATCGTCTGGATGCCCTGGCGGATCCAGGGGGCGGCGATCCGGCAGCCTTCGAGGAGGCTCGAGCGGCGGACGCCGAGGGCCCGGTTGACCAGCGGCGGGTTGTAGAAGACGAGGCGGCGCTCGCCGCGCGGCGCTCCGTTGCGGTCGATCAGCGCCACGTCCTCTTCCTCCAGCAGCCGCTCGGCGAGCTGGCGCGGGTTGGCGATGGTCGCCGAGGCACAGAGGAAGCGGGGTGAGGAGCCGTAGAAGGCGCAGATCCGCTTGAGCCTTCGGATCACGTTGGCGACCTGGCTTCCGAAAAGCCCGCGGTAGGTGTGGAGCTCGTCGATGACGACGTAGTGGAGACCGCTGAAGAGCTTCCGCCAGCGCGTGTGGTGGGGGAGGATCCCGGTGTGCAGCATGTCCGGGTTGGTGAGCACGATGTGCCCCGCCTCGCGGATCGCCGTCCGCTGGCCGGCCGGCGTGTCGCCGTCGTAGGTGTGGACCAGGAGGCGGACCGGCAGCCGGGAGGTCATCTCGCCCAGCTCGACCATCTGGTCCTGGGCCAGCGCCTTGGTTGGGAAGAGGTAGAGCGCGCGGCTCTCCGGGCGCTGCAGCAAGCGCTCCAGGACGGGGAGGTTGTAGCAGAGAGTCTTCCCGCTCGCGGTCGGGGTGACGACGACGACATGGCGGCCCGCCCGGGCCGCCGCCAGCGCCTCAGCCTGGTGGGAGTAAAGACGGCCGATGCCCCGATCACGCAGAGCCAGCGCGAGGTCCTCGGGAAGGTCCGGCGGCAGCTCGACCAGCTCGGCCTCAGCGCCCGGAAGGATGCGGTCGAGCGTTACATCGCCGGGGAGCGAAGCGGGATCGAAGGGAGGCAGGGCCACCCCCCGAACGCTAGTCGAACAATTGTTCGGCTGTCAAGGACGAAGCTTCCGTTTGACTCAGGCGACGGCCGGCGGCCGGGGGAGGGTGATCGTGAAGCGGGAGCCACTCCCAACGCGACTCTCCACTGCAATCCGCCCGCCATTGCGCTCGACGGCGCTCCGCGCGATCGAAAGGCCGAGACCGGTGCCCCCCTCGGGCCCGCGCTGGAAGCGGTCGAAGATCGCGGCGACGCGCTCGGCGGGAATCCCCGGGCCGGTGTCGACGACCTCCAGGGTGGGTAGCTGGCCGACCCTGGCCACCCGGATCGTCACCCGGGTGCCCGCGCTTCCGTGGCGGATGGCGTTCTCGACCAGATTCGCCGCGGCCTGCCGGATCAGGTCGGCGTCGACCGTGGCCTCGATTGCCAGCGGCGTTTCCGCCTGCATCGCGATCCCCTTCTGCTCGGCCTCCCGCTGATATGCGTGGAGGACGTCGTTGGCGAGGTCGACGAGGTTCACGCGGCTCAGCCTGAGGGGCAGGTCCTCGTCCGTCTGGGCCAGGACCTGGAGCCGCTTCCAGAGGGTGACCAGGCGTTCGGACTCATTCCGGGCGTCCTCCACCGCCACCCGCTCGTCCGCCGCGAGCCGGCCGATGCGGAGCAGACCGAGGTTGGTGCGGATGGTCGCCAGGGGTTGCCCACGTTGTGGGCGACGTCGGTCAGGAACCGGCGCTGGGCCGCCAGGATCGCTGCCACCTGCTCGCGGGAGCGGAGCTCCTCCTCGAGAGCCCGGTTCATCCGGTAAACGAGCGGCAGGGCCGCGAGAGGGAGGACGGCGGTGATCGGAGCGGCGACGAAGAGCACGGCCATCGCGACGCCGATGCCCCCGTCGGCCAGGTCCTGGGCCCAGCTCACCCGGAAGCCGTCGGCCACGACGGCGGGCAGCGGCTCTTTGCGGAAGAGAGCGATCGCGATCCCGGCCAGCAACGTCGAGGTGGCGGTCGGCAGCACAGCGGCCAGCACCGCCCGAAGGACGTGGAGCGGGTCGAGGCGGCTCAGCGGTCCCGCGGCAAAGCCGGCGACCAGGGTGATGAGCACAACCTGAGCGGCGTTGTAGGCGCTGTTGATCCAGCGCCTGCCGAGCACCCGGTTGCTGAGCAGAAGGCCCCGCCGGTGAACGCCGCCGCGACGGGCGGGCTCAGCAATAGCGCGGCGAAGATGATGGGCGCGGTGCCGAGTGTCGCCTTCCGGTTGGGGCCGATCCGAACCGGCATTCGGTCGGCGAGGAAGAGTCCGGTCGCAGCCAGGATGCCGATCCCGGCCTCGCGGAGCGGCTCGCTCACCGGCGGTGCCAGGACGATGGCGGCCACCTCGCAGCCAGCCGCGAGGAGAACGATCCCGAGGCTGAACCGGCGGAAGGTCATCCCGAGCCCGTCAGGGGATCGGGACGTCGCCCGTGCCAGTGGCAGGTCATCCTCGACCACCGCCACCTTCCAGTGCACGCCCATCGGTTGGCCGAAGTCTACGGACGCGGCGGCGGTCGCGCCAACCGGGCCCAGCTAACGGTTTTGTTTACGACGCCCAAACAGCATCGCTGCCATAAGACCGGCTCAATGTGCGTTATTAGCGGGATGGAGGAGGGCTACCGCCCTGGTTCTGCCGCCGATTTCGAGCGGCTTTACCAGGCGACCTACCCCAGGTTGCTGGGGACCCTGGTGCTGATGCTGGGCGACCGGGCCGCAGCTGAGGACTGCCTTCAGGAGGCATACCTGAAGGCATTCCGGAACTGGACGCGCTGGCAGCCGTCGGCGCCGGCGGAGGCCTGGCTGCACCGGATCTCGGTCAACCAGGCCCTTTCCTATCGACGCTGGGCGAAGCTGCGCGAGGTCGGTGAGATCGTCCGCCGGATGGGACGCCCGGTGGAGGCCGACCCGCAGTCGGAAGGGGCCCTCTCGGGAGACTTCATCAAGGCCCTGCGCCGGCTCCCCGCCAAGCAGCTGGCGGCGATCGTCCTCCGCCATTACCACGGCTACACCAACCGGGAGATCGCCCAATCGCTGGAGATCCCGGAGCGGACGGTGGCCTCGCGGCTGGCAGCCGCCCGCGAACGGCTCCGGCGTGAACTCGGACCCGAATTCAACCTGCCGTCGGGTAAACGGGACCCCGCGGGCGTTACTGCTGAGGAAGAGGTAGTTGATGTCTGACCCGTTCGAGGCCTTCATCGAGGCCCAGCTGCAGCGGCACCTCGGCCCGCTGGTCGGCTCGGCGGTCCCGCCCGCGGCCGGCCGGTTCGCGGCGTTGGCCGTCAGTGCCGGCCTCTCGGCCTCGGCGGGCTCCGGCCTCTTCGCGGCCCTCTCCACCAAGACGGCGGCCGGGATCGCCGCGGCCAGTATCGCCGCCGGCGGCGGCGGCGCGGTCGCCGCGACCTACGCCACGGGCAGCCCCAGCCCCTCCGAGTGGGGCCAGCAGGTGCGGGCGGCGGTGACCCAGTGCAGGACCCAGCTCTCCCCCGGCGAGCGCGGCATCGGCCACTGCGTGGCCACCATCGCCTCCTCCCGTGAGCTGCCGGCGTCGCCGCAGCCGCCGAACGTGCGCCACGGCCCGCACGAGGTCATCGGTGGCTCCATCAAGCCCAAGGCCACCCCGGCGCCGGTAACCACCAGCCCGAGTCCGCCGGCCACCCCGCGGCATCACCACGGCCCTCCCGGCACCGCCACCGTCGAGCAGGACTCTTGAGGCGGCAAACCCGGTCCAGATAGCCTCCCTCCTCCCTACGAGAGGCCCGGTCCCGCCTGGGGCCGGGTCTCTTTTTTTCCGGGCCCGGACTCGCCCTGCGGTTCCCTGACCCCCCGAGCGGGGAGAATGAGGCGTCACTTGAGTCCATCCAATGCTTCGCGCCCCGTCGAGCAGCGACTGCGCGACCTGCTCGCCCGCCGGATCCTCGTGCTCGACGGCGCCGTGGGGACGATGTTCCAGCGCGAGAACCTGACCGAGGAGGACTTCCGAGGCGATCGCTTCGCCGATCACCCGTCGCCGCTGAAGGGCAGCTTCGACGTGCTCTCGCTGACCCGGCCCGACCTGGTCGAGAACGTTCATCTCGCCTACCTCGACGCGGGCGCCGACGTTGTCACGACCAACACCTTCACGGCGACGGCCATCTCGCAGGCGGACTTCGGTCTCGAGGCCTTCGTCTACGAGATGAACCGCGTCAGCGCCGAGATCGCCCGGAAGGCGGTCTCGCGCTACGCCGACCGCTTCGTCGCCGGCTCCCTCGGACCGACCAATGTCACGCTCTCGATCTCGCCGCGGGTCGACGACCCGTCCTACCGGACGATCACCTACCACCAGCTCTACGATGGTTACGCCGAGGCCGCGCGCGGCCTCCGCGACGGCGGCGCCGACTACCTGCTGGTGGAGACCGTCTTCGACACCCTCAACGGCAAGGCGGCGATCGCCGCCGCCCGCGCGGTGGCGCCCGAGCTGCCGCTGGTGGTCTCGGTCTCGATCGTCGATCGGAGTGGCCGCAACCTCTCCGGCCAGACCGTCGAGGCGTTCTGGATCTCGGTCGAGCACGGCCGGCCGCTGGCCGTCGGCATCAACTGCTCCCTCGGCGCCGAGGAGATGAGGCCCTACCTGGCGGATCTCGCGCGCGCCGCCACGGTGCCCGTCTTCTGCTACCCGAACGCCGGCCTGCCGAACGCCTTCGGCGGCTACGATCAGCAGCCGGCGACCACCAGCGCGCTGCTCCGGGAGTTCGCCGAGGCCGGCTTCGTGAACGGCGTCGGCGGCTGCTGCGGCACTGGTCCCGAGCACATCGCCGAGATCCGCCAGGCGGTGGAGGGGATCCCGCCGCGGAAGGTGCCCCGGGCTCGGCGGAGAACCACGTTCAGTGGCATGGAGCCGTTCGAGATCGGGCCCGACACCAGCTTTGTCGTGATCGGCGAGCGGACCAACGTCACCGGCTCGGCCCGCTTTCGGAGACTGATCGAGGCGGAGGACTACGACGCCGCGGTGGACGTGGCCCTGGAGCAGGTGCGGGGTGGCGCGAACCTCCTCGACGTGAACATGGACGCTGACCTGCTCGACTCCGAGGTGGCGATGACGAGGTTCCTCAACCTGGTCGCCACCGAACCTGAGGTGGCGCGGATCCCGATCATGGTCGACAGTTCCCGCTGGTCGACGATCGAGGCCGGCCTCAAGTGCCTGCAGGGCAAGGGGGTCGCCAACTCCCTCAGCCTGAAGGAAGGCGAGGAGCCGTTCCTGGAGCAGGCGCGCAAGGTCCGCGCCTACGGCGCCGGCGTCGTCGTGATGGCCTTCGACGAGCAGGGCCAGGCCGACACCTCCGAGCGCAAGGTGGCGATCTGCGAGCGCGCCTTCAAGCTCCTGACCGAGAAGGTGGGCTTTCCCGCCGAGGACATCATCTTCGACCCCGCCATCCTCGCCATCGCGACCGGGATGGAGGAGCACGCGGGCTATGCCAAGGCCTTCATGGAGGCGGCCACCGAGCTCAAGCGGCGCTGTCCCGGCACCCGGATCTCGGGCGGCATCTCGAACCTCTCCTTCGCGTTCCGCGGCAACGACCGGGTCCGAGAGGCGATCCACTCCGCCTTCCTCTTTCATGCCATTCAGGCCGGGCTCGACATGGGCATCGTCAACGCCGGCCAGCTCGCCGTCTACGAGGACATCCCGGCCGACCTGAAGGAGCTGGTCGAGGACGTCATCTTCGACCGCCGGCCGGATGCGACCGAGCGCCTGGTCGAGTTCGCCAAAGGCGTCGACGGAGAGGGCACGCGGCGCGAGCAGGACCTCGCCTGGCGCGAGGCGCCGGTGGAGGAGCGGATCGCGCGTGCCCTGGTCCACGGCATCGTGGACTTCATCGAGCTCGACGCCGAGGAGGCGCGGCTCAAGTACGGCCGACCGCTCTCGGTGATCGAAGGCCCGCTGATGGACGGCATGAAAGTCGTCGGAGACCTCTTCGGCGCGGGCAAGATGTTCCTGCCCCAGGTCGTCAAGAGCGCCCGCGCGATGAAGCGCGCGGTCGCCTACCTGCAGCCCTACATGGAAGCCGAGAAGGATGCCTCCGACCGCCAGGCGCGCGGCAAGATCGTGATGGCGACGGTCAAGGGAGACGTCCACGACATCGGCAAGAACATCGTCGGGGTCGTGCTCGGCTGCAACAGCTATGAGGTGATCGACCTCGGCGTGATGGTGCCCGCCGACCGGATCCTCGACACCGCGATCGCCGAGCAGGCCGACGCCATCGGGCTCTCGGGCCTCATCACCCCCTCGCTGGACGAGATGGTCAACGTCGCCAAGGAGATGGAGCGGCGCCACCTCGACATCCCGCTTCTGATCGGCGGCGCGACCACCTCCAAGCAGCACACGGCGGTGCGGATCGCGCCCGCCTACAGCCAACCGACGCTGCACGTGATCGACGCCTCGCGCGTCGTCGGCGTCGTGTCCGATCTCCTTGACCCGGTCCGCAAGGCGGCCCTCGACACTGAGAACCGCGCGCTCCAGGCCAAGCTTCGCGAACAGCACGCCGCGAAGTCGAAGCGGCCGCTGCTGCCCGTTGATCGGGCGCGCGAGAACCGCGCCCGGCTCGAATTCGCCGAGCTGCCGATCCCCGAGTTCACCGGAACCCGGCTGGTCGAACCGGACCTGGCCAAGCTCCGCGAGTACATCGACTGGACCTTCCTCTTCCACGCCTGGGAGCTGCGCGGCCGCTTCCCGGGCATCCTCGATCATCCCGAGATGGGGCCCGCTGCCCGCGAGCTGTACGAGAACGCGCAGTCGCAGCTCGACGAGATCGTCGCCAACCGGTCGCTGACCGCGCGCGGTGTGTACGGGTTCTGGGGTGCTCGGTCGGAGGGCGACGACATCGTGCTCGAGAACGGCATCCGGCTGCCGATGCTGCGGCAGCAGGCTGAGCACGGCGAGGAGCGGCCCTACCTGTCGCTCGCCGATTTCGTGGCGCCGGGTCCGGGCGACCACGTCGGGGCCTTCGCGGTGACGGCCGGAATCGGCGCGGAAGAGCTGGCCGCGCATTACCAGGCAGATGGCGACGACTACCGGTCGATCATGGTCAAGGCCCTCGCCGACCGGCTCGCCGAAGCCTTCGCCGAGTACCTCCACGAGCTGGTCCGCAACCAGTGGTACGACGACGCCAGGCTGGCCAAGGAGGACCTGGTCGCAGAGAAGTACCGCGGCATCCGGCCCGCCTACGGCTATCCCGCCTGCCCCGACCACAGCGAGAAGGGCAAGCTCTTCGACCTCCTCGGCGCCGGCAGGGCGGGGCTGGAGCTGACCGAGACCTTCTCGATGCTGCCCGGCGCTTCGGTCTCCGGCCTCTACTTCGCCCACCCCGATGCCAAGTACTTCGCGGTCGGCAAGGTCGGCCGCGACCAGGTGGGGGACTACGCGCGCCGCAAGGGCATGACGGTGGAGGAGGCCGAGCGCTGGCTCTCCCCCAACCTTGGCTACGAGAAGGCCTGAGCCCGCCGGTGGTCGACAGGGCGCGGCGGAAGGCGCTCGCGGCGGAGTTCGGGCGATCCTCTCCCGAGGCCGGCGTGTACCGGATCGTGAATCGGCGGACCGGCCGGTTTCTGCTCGGCTCGACCGCCAACCTCGCCGGGCTCCGCGGCAAGTTCGAGTTCGCCTCGTCCACCAACTCCCCGGGTGCCCTCGGTTCGAGGCTGGGCGAGGACCTCGCCGGCTCTGGTTTCGGATCCTTCTCATTCGAGGTGCTCGACGACCTCGAGGTCAAGCCGGGCATGACCCCGGTCCAGATCGCGGAGGACCTGGCGATATTGGAAGCGCTCTGGCGGGAAAAGACAGACCCGTCGTTGCTCTACTGAGGTCCGGCGGCGGGGAGCCGCCCTAGGCCTCGGGTCGAGAGATGACCCGCCAGGATTGCCCGGCGGGCCCGTCGGTCACCTGGACACCCAGGAGGGCGAGCTCGGCGCGGATCCGGTCCGAGGTCGCGAAGTCCTTCGCGGCTCGCGCACGTTCGCGCCGGGCCAGCAGGTCCACCGCGGTGGGAGGCAGCTCGCCCGCCTCCGGTGCCGCCCGGCCCAGGTCAAGGCCGAGCACGCGGTCCCAGTCGAGCAGCAGCGCCGACTTCGTGCCCGGCGGGAGGTCGGACCGGACCAGCTCCGAAACCAGCGCCATCACCGCCGGCAGGTCGAGGTCGTCATTGATCGCGGCCAGGAAGCGCTCCCCGAAATCGGCCTCCGGCCCGCGAGGCCCATCGCGCCCGGTGGCGACCCGCTCGCGGAGCTGGGCCAGCGCGCGGCCGGCGCCCGCCAACCCGTCCGGACTGAAGTTCAGCGGTGCGCGGTACTTCGCCTGGAGGGCCAGGTAGCGGAAGGCGAGCGGGTCGTGGCCCTGCTCTGCCAGCTCGGTGATGCGGAAGAAGTTGCCGGCCGACTTCGCCATCCGGGTGCCGCTCAGGAAGAGCAGCTGGGCGTGCAGCCAGCAGCCCACCACCTGGTGGCCGGTAACTCCCTCCGACTGCGCGATCTCCGCCTCGTGGTGGGGGAAGACGTTGTCGGCCCCCCCGGTGTGGATGTCAAAGCGCTCGCCGAGCAGCGCCATCGACATCGCGGAGCATTCGATGTGCCAGCCCGGGAACCCCGGTCCCCAGGGGCTGTCCCAGACCTGGAGGCGGTTCTCGCCCCTCTTCCAGAGGCTGAAGTCGAGGGGGCTGCGCTTGCGCGGGTCGGGCTCGCCCTTGGTGCCCGCCAGCAACTTCTGGGTAGTGTTGCCGCTCAACCTGCCGTAGGCCGGGAAGCTGGAGATGTCGTAGTAGACGTTGCCATCCGCCTCGTAGCCATGGCCGCGTTCGATCAGCTTCGCGACCAGCTCGACCATCCTCGGCACGTATTCGGTGGCACGGGGGAAGGCGGCCGCCGGCCGGATGTTGAGCAGCTTCTCGTCGGCCAGGAATGCCTCCGTGTAGTAGGCCGCGATCTCAGCCGGAGACTTCTTCTCGAGCCGCGCCGAGACGAGCATCTTGTCCTCGCCGCGGTCGAAGCTGTCGTCGGTGAGGTGGCCGACGTCGGTGATGTTCTTCACCTGGCGGACTTCGTGGCCGTTGTACTCCAGCGTCCGCGCCAGCAGGTCGGCGAAGAGGTAGGTGCGGAGGTTGCCGACGTGCGCGTAGCGGTAGACCGTGGGACCGCAGGTGTAGATGGAGACCCTGCCCGGTTGAAGCGGTTTCAACTCCTGTTTGGAGCGGCCGAGGGTGTTGTAGAGCCGAATTGGAGGTGCCAACTCAAAACCTATGCTAGTGAGCCGCGCATGAAGTCCATCAGCCTCGACGGCGACGCCGTCTCCGCCGCCGAGATCAGCGGCCGCGTGCTCACGCACGACCTCGCCGCGGACCTCCGCAAGGGCGCCATCCTCGGGCCTGAGCACCTGGACCGGCTGCGTGGCCACCGCGAGGTCCACGTCGTCGAGCTGGAGCCGGGCGACATCCATGAGGATGAGGCCGGTCGGCGCCTCGCCGAGGCCATCGCAAAGCTCGGCCCTCTCCGGGTGGAGGGGCCGGCCCAGAGCCAGTACCGCCTCGTCGCCACCCGGCGAGGCCTGCTGCGCGTCAATGTGGAGCTGGTGGGGAAGATCAACGCCCTCTCCGGCATCGCCCTCTTCACGCTCTTCGACGGCCAGGCGGTCGACGCCGGGGAGGAGGTGGCAGGCTGCAAGGTAACCCCGGTCGCGGTGCCCGAGCAGGTTGTCCGGGAAGCGGCTTACATGGCGCTCGAGTTTCGGGTCCTGGAGCTCTTGCCCTTCCTGGCGCTGCGGACCGCGATCGTCGTCACCGAGAAGCTGAAGCCGAAGGCACGCGCCCTGTTCACGGAGGCGGTCTCCCGCAAGCTGGGGTGGTACGGGGCGGACCTGCTCGGGGTGGAGGAGGTCGCCCGCACCCGGCCGGCGGTGGCCGCGGCCTATGCCCATACCGCGGAGGCCGGGGCCGACCTCGTGCTCTTCGCCGGGGCATCGTCGATCGACCCGCTCGATCCTGCCTACTCGGAGCTCGAGCGCGCGGGCGGAGAGCTGATCCGGTTCGGGATGCCGGCCCACCCGGGCTCGATGCTCTGGATGGGGCGGCTGGGCCGGTCGGCCGTGCTCGGCATCGCGTCCTGCGCCGGCTTCGGCAAGAACACCTCGCTTGACCTGGTGCTCCCTTTCGTCTTCTCCGGCTCGCCGATCGACCTCGCCGGGCTCGGCCATGGCGGACTGATCGATAAGTCGGCCGGCCGTCGCTTCCCGGCCTACGAGAAGCCCTGACCCGGCCCGGCTTCCGCCTGCGTACTCCGCTCGATCCTCGGCAGCTCGAGCGCGGGCCACCCGTCACCCTCCAGCGCCACCAGCATGGCTTCGACCTCGGCCAGCAGAGGAGTCAGGGCCACCCGGTGGTGGACCGGCGGGTAGGCGCGCAGGTAGGCGGTGCCGCTCCGCAATTTGTTGACGGTGCCTCGACGGTTCTCGCGGCGGTAGTGGAGGCAGCCCGCGGCGACCTGGATCAGGCCCTTGTAGAAGCCGCCGTCCGGCCCCTGCCGGTCGGGCATCCACGCCTCTTCCCAGGCTTCGTGCGCCTCCCAGTAGAGGCCCTGGTTGAAGAGCTCGACGCCGCGGGCCAGGCTCACGTCGCCAGCAGCATGCCGAGCACGACGAGGAGCGAGCCGGCGGCGAAGCCGAGCGTGAGCGGGAAGTGGAAGATCGGGATGCTGAGGGCAATGCCGACCACCGGTTGGGCGAGGAAGAAGATCGAGGCGGTGACGGCGGGGAGGCGCTCGACGCCGCGGTACCACGCCCACCAGGCGAGCGCGGTCGCGAACACCCCGAGGTAGAGAGCGCCGAGGACCGCGCCGCCGGTCAGGGCGAGATGGCTACCGGAGATCAGCTCCACGGCCGTGCCGGGGATCATCAGGGGCACCGCCCAGACGCTGGCGCCCGCCGTTATCTCAAGTGCCCCCAGCCGCCGGACGAGAGGGGCGCCGAACACCGTGTATCCCGCCCAGGTGAGCGACGCGCCAACCAGCAGCAGGTCGCCGAGCAGCGAGGGGCCGGTCGCGCCGCCGGAGAAGGCGACGGCGCCGGCAAGGGCGACCCCGATGCCGGCCCATTGGCGAGGCCGCGTCTGTTCGCGAAGGAAGAGTGGTGCGAGCACGGCGACGAAGACCGGCGTCAGCAACGTCAGCAGGCTCCCGGCGGCGGCGCCGGCCAGGTCGGTCCCCCAGAATTGGAGCATCAGGGTCCCTGCCAGGAGAGCGCCGAGGCCCGCCAAGCGCGGATCGCGGAGCGCCGGCAGCCGGCGGAGAACCGCACCCAGCACGGCCAGCCCGATCAGCAGGCGAACGAGCCCGAGGGTGATCGGCGGGATGGCGTCGAAGGTGAGTCGGCTGACCACGTACATCCCACCCCAGAGGGACGCCGCCAGCAGCGGCCAGGCGAGCTCTCGTCGCGCAGACATCGGCCAATTCTCCCGCCCCGTACCATTGGTGACCGGGATGGTCCTAGGCTCGAGACTGCTGACCGAGCTGGTGGGGACCTCGGCTCCGCCGCCCAGCGCCCCGTGGGCCTCCCCTCCGCAAGCGACCTGCCGCTGAGCCCTCCGATGGTTGGCGCAGCCGACGAGACGCGGGCGATCTTCCGGCTCCTGGTCGGGCTCGGCATCGCGGGCTTGGTGATCCTCGCGATCGGCCTGGCCCAGTTCATCCACTTTGAGCCGCCCGGCCAGCGAACCGGCCTGGCCGCGCGGATCACCGGCGTCTACGACTACGACCGGAAGACGGGATCGACCTTCGGGCCGAACCGGGACCACTTCCGGACCAATGAGCCGTTCGCCGCGGGCGTCGAGTGGAGTGGCCTGCCGCCCGCCATGGTCGTCGGCGCGGGCTGGTTCAGTGGGGGGTTCTCGCTCGCCGCCGGCGGCGTCGGTCCGGCGCCCGCCGGTACCCTCGGGGAGCGCTCGCTGGTGCCCGTCAACTTCGGTGCCAGGCGCTTCCCGGCGGGCCGCTACGAGTTCGTCGTCGAGCGCTACGCGTCCGGACGGCCGGTAGAGGTCCTCGCCCGCACGACGATCGTCGTGGTCGGGTCCTGAGCACGATGGTGCCGCCGCCCGCCGCCGCCTACCCGAGGGCCCAGCGGCCGCCGCGCTACCGGCTCGCGGCGGCTCTCGGCGGCGGGATCCTGGCGGCCATGGTGCTCGGCTCGCTGGTCGACCTCGTCGCCCTCCAGAGCGTGACCGTGCTGCTCGACCTGGCCGGGCTCCTTGTGGTGGGGCTGTTCTCCGCCGGTACCTGGCTCATCATCCGCGCCGTCGACCACGAACCCGAGCGGCGGCGCCGCCACCTGCTGCGCGCAGCGGTCGTCCTCGCCCTTTCCCTTGGTCTCTTCTTCTTCGCCGTCAACCTGCTCAACGCGCGGCTGAACCTGTTCGGCCTGCTGCTCTGCCTGCCAACCACCGGCTTCGCCCTCTTCCTGCTCCGCCGGGCCGATTACAACGAGCGAGAGCCGTGGCGTTTGGTCCTGGTGGCGGCGGGTTGGGGCGCCGTCGTCGCCACCACCCTGGCGCTGATCTTTGAGAGCCTCTGGAGCTACACGATCGACGTCGGCCTGATACCCGGTCCCGGGCAGGCGGTCGCCACCGCCTTCAACGCCGCGCTCTTCGAGGAGATCCCCAAGGGCCTCGCCGTGCTCCTCCTCTTCCTGGTCATGCGGAACGAGTTCGACGACGTCGTGGACGGGATCGTCTACGGTGCGGCGGTCGGACTCGGGTTCAACTTCATGGAGACGGTCGTCTACATGAGCGCGGGGGGCCTTCCCCAGTGGTTCTTCCGGCAGTGGTTCGGGCTCTACCTCGGTCACGCCACCTACACCGCGCTGATCGGCGCCGGCATCGGCGTCGCCCGTCAGGTCCCGGGGCGCGCCCGCAAAGCGATCGCCGTCGCCTGTGGCTTCAGCGCCGCCATCGCTGCCCATTTCACCTGGGACGCCTGGCTCTGGTACTTCCCGCATCCGAGCGACCCAGCCCTCTACCTGCTCAGCATCCCGCTCCAGTACGTCGCGATGACCGGCCCCTTCTTCGTCGCCGTCCTCGCCCTCCTGGGGCTCGGCCTGCGGGTCGAAGGCCGCGCCCTCGCCCGCGAGTTCGTCGCCGAGGCCGCGCTCCCCGATGGCGCAGTGCTGCCGGCCGAGGCGCCGATCCTCTCCTCGGTCAGGCGGCGGATCGAGGCTCGATTCCGGATGCTGCGCCTGCGCGGCCTGCGCGGTTACCTCTGGCTGCGGAGGCTGCAGCGGGCTCAGATCGACCTTGCGATGGAGCGGTGGCATCGGGCCCGGATGGAGATCGACACCCCCCTGGAAGCGGAGCTCAAGCTGCGTGACCGGGTCCTGGCGATTCGATCGGGGAGCAAGCCGCCCCTTTAAACTCCCGGGTGATGGCGGACCTCACCTCGGAGTACTCCCGCGTCAACCTGTCGAGCGATCCCGTCTACCGGTACCTGCAGATCACCAAGGGCGGTCCCGACGGCGTGCCCGGCGATTGCGCCGAGCAGGACCTCCTCGACTCTCCCTGGCTGCAGCGGTTGCGCCGGATCCACCAGCTGCAGAGCGCCTGGTGGGTTTTTGCGACCGCGGAGCACTCCCGGCTGCAGCATTCGCTGGGCGCCATGCACCTGGCGGGGGAGTGGCTGCGCCATCTCTACCCGACCCTCCGCCAGACCCATCCCGACGTCCCCTCGCTGGCGCTGGCGGAGGAGACGCTGCGGCTCGCCGGCCTCCTCCACGACGTCGGCCACGGGCCTTTCGGCCACTTCTTCGACGAGAACTACCTCGACCGGTGGGGTATCGACCACGAGGTGATCGGGCGTCGCCTGATCACGACCGAGCTGAAGCCGATGATCGAGGGTATCGCCGCGTCCCCCCATGGCGACTTCGAGCCGGGGGAGAAGGTCGACGCGCGGTGGATCGCCTACCTGATCGCCAAGGACGACCTGGAGGGCTTCCGGCCGCCGGCCTGGCTGGCCGTCCTCCGGCCGCTGCTGACCGGTCCCTTCAGCGCCGACAACATGGACTACGTGCCCCGGGACTCCTACATCTGCGGGGTCGCAACGGGGCCGGTTGACATCCAGCGGATCCTCCACTACTCCTTCATCTCGGAGCAGGGCTTGACGATCCACGACCATGGGTCGGAGGCGCTCTTCATGTTCCTCAGCGCCCGCCTCTACCTCTACAACCAGGTCTACTTCCACCGCACCGTGCGGCGGATCGATCTCCAGCTGCGGGAGATCTTCCGGCCCACGATGGACCTGATCCTCGGCGGCAACCCACTCGACCGGCTGGGGCGCTATCGCCACGTCAACGAGTGGTTCCTGATGGACGAGGTGGATCGCTGGGCGCGAGGCGAGGAGGGGCCGGAGCGGGAGGCCCTCGGCCGGCAATGGGGCGACATCGTGGCCCGCCGCCTGAAATGGAAGCTGATCTACTCCAGCTACATCGAGTCCCGCGACCTCGAGACCGGACTGGTCGCGCTGACCCGGGACCAGTTCACGGCACGGATCCGCGAGCATCTACCCGAGGCGCTGCGCACGACCGACTTCGAGGTCGACATCGCCTCCCAGGGCACCAAGGCCTTCAACCCGCTGACCGAGGAGACCGACGTCGTGCTCTACGACCCGCTCGACGGGCGCTACGAGCGGAACCGCGTCATCGACCTCTTCCGCCGCCTGCCGGTGCGGATCTCGCTCTGCCGGATCTTCGCCCGCGACGATGCCCACCGCGAGGAGCTGATCGCGGCCGCCGACCGAGCGCTGGCCGGCCCGGCCTCGACCTAGCGGGTTCTCCGGTCGTCGCGGAGGATCTGGATCATCAGGGTCACGCCGCCGAGCGCCGCGACTCCGAAGAAGATGATGGCCAGGCCCGGGTAGCCGAGCAGCCGGAACGAGGTCGGCACCTGCATCAGCATCGCCGCGCCGACGATCAGGGCGGCCATCAGGAGGCCGAGGGTGATCCGGTTGGCGATCTTCTGGAACCCGCTCAGGAGCTTGTTCTCGTCGATCGTCTGGACCTTGATCTCGAACTCGTTGTTGGCGACCGCTTCGAGGATCTTGTTCAGCCGTCCCGGCATCCGCTCGGCGAGCTCCTTCAGCTCCAGCACGTTCTGGAAGAAGTTGCCTGGTGAGAGGCTCTTCATCATCCGCCGCTGCATGATGTCGCCGGCGCTTTCGCGGATCTCCCCGTTGGGGTTGAAGTCGGGGTCGAGCAGGTAACCGACCTGGTCCAGGTTGAGCAGGGCCTTGCCGAGCATCGCCAGCTCGGGTGGCATCCGGACGCCCGCGCTGCCCGAGATGTTGAAGATCTCGAGCATGATCCGGCCCACCGCAACCTCCTTCATGGTCGCCTCCTGATGGCGGGCGACGAGGCTGGCGATCGAGCGACTGTAAACGGTCTCGTCAAACTGCTCGGTCCGCTCGGCTATCCGCAGCGAGTAGGTGACCGCGTCGTCACTGCGCCCTTCGCTGACGGCGAGCAGCAGCTGGATCAGGTGCTCCTGCAGCCTCGGTGCGACGTGCGCGACCATACCCAGGTCGATCAGCGCGATCCGCCCGTCCTCGGTCAGGAAGACGTTGCCGGGGTGCGGATCGGCATGGAAGAAGCCGTCGATCAGGATCTGCTTCAGGTAGGCACGGAAGAGCTGGCCCGCCAGCTGCCTGCCGTCCAGTTCGAGCCTGGCCAGCGGGCTCAGGCGAGTGATCTTGACGCCCTTGACGAAGTCCATCGTCAGGACCCGGGAGGTCGTGAAGCCCTCGACCGGCCGCGGGACGATGATCCGGTCGAACTCCTCCAGGTTGGTCCCCAGGGTGAGCAGGTTCTGCGCCTCCTGCCGGTAGTCGAGCTCGCGAACCAGGCTCTTGCGGAACTCCTCAAGGAGGCTGCCGAGCTGGTACTGGCGGCCGATGGCCGAATGCGCGTCGGCCCAGTCGGCGATCTGCTCCAGCGCGTCGAGGTCCTCGCCGATGCTGTCGCGGACGCCCGGGCGCTGGACCTTGACCGCGACCTCGCGGCCGTCGCGGAGGCGAGCGCGGTGAACCTGGCCGAGGCTGGCGGCTGCGATCGGTGTCGAGTCGAACTCGGCGAAGGCCTTCGAGATCCTCACGCCGAGCTCGCTGGTGACGATCTGCTCGACCTCGGCGAAGGGGAACGGCTCGACGTTGTCCTGCAGCCGCGTCAGCGCCTCCAGGTACTTTTCAGGCAGGAGGTCGGAACGGGTGGAGAGGAGCTGGCCGAGCTTGATGTAGGTTGGCCCGAGCCTCTCCAGGTCGCGGGCGAGGGCCTCGCCCTCCGGCGTCACCGCATGGCTGGTCGAGCCCTTCGGCCGGTCGATCGCCTCCTCGAGGCCGACCTCCCTGACCATCTCGGGCCGGCCGTACTTGGCGACCAGCCAGGCAAGGTCGCGGTAGCGCTTCAGATGCTGTGGCCGCATTGATACGCCCATCTCCGTCCAAAGGTATCAAAGAAAAGGTGGAACATGTGAGTGTCTTTAGGTCTACTTTTGGCCGGGGAGGCGCAGACGCCGTAGCATCCGAATGAAAGAAGAGTGATTTCAATTGAACGGGTCCGCACGGCTGCTGCCCGAGCCGCCCCCCACGTGCTGCGGACCCCGCTCCTGCCGCTCGACGCCACGACCCACCTGAAGATCGAATCCCTTCAACCAACCGGCAGCTTCAAGGTCCGGGGCTTCTTCGCTCGGGCGTTGCAGCTCAGTGATGAGGAGCGGGCGCGGGGGCTGTTGACAGTCAGTGCCGGAAACGCTGCGGCTGCCTGCTCCTACGTCGCTCACCGGCTCGGGCTGCGCTGCCGCGTCGTGATGTACGCCGACGCGCCGGAGGCCAAGAAGGAGAACGTCCGCCGCTGGGGGGCAACCCCGGTCTTCCTGGACCATGCAGGCGTCCATGCCTGGCTCCACGACCGCGGTTGGGAGAAGGAGCCGGAAACCTTCATCCATCCCTTCGCCGACCCCGAGGTGATGGCGGGCCACGGGGGTATCTCGCTGGAGTTGCTGGAGCAACTCCCTGGAATCGAGCGGGTAGTGGTGCCGATCGGTGGCGGGGGGCTGATCGCGGGTGTCGCCTCGGTCCTCAGGGCTCTGCGGCCGGAGGTTCGCGTCATCGGCGTGCAGTCCGACGGGTACCCGGCGATGCGGGACAGCCTGGCGGCCGGCGCACCAGTCGACTTGGAGCCGCGAACCATCGCGGACGGCACCACGGCTCCCGTCGACGAGGCGAACCGGGCGCTTCTGCGAGAGCTGGTGGACGAGGTCGTCGTCGTGCCGGAGGGGCGCCTGCGGGCGAAGATCGGGGAGCTTGCGGCGCGGGCGAAGGTCGTCGCGGAAGGCGCCGGCGTGCTCGGCTTCGCGGCGTTGGAGCAGCTCCGGCCGGGCCCGTCCACGGTGGTCGTGATCAGCGGTGGCAACCTGGACCCGGCGCTCCTGGCGGAGTGCCTGGCAGTCGCGGGCTAAGCTGCCCCCAGGACCTCGCCGACGCCCTTCAGGGCCTGCTGGACGTCGCCTGCGGTGATTCCGTAATGGGTGACGAAGCGGAGCTGGCTGCGGCTGATCTGGGCTCCCTTCACGCCCCGCTTCTCGCACTCGGCGAGAAAGGCCGCGGGCGCCATCTGGCCCAGATCGAAGACCACGATGTTGGTCTGCACCCGGAATAGGTCGAGCGTGATCCCATCCATCTCCGCCAGGCCTTCGGCCAGGGTGCGGGCGTTGGCGTGGTCCTCGGCCAGCCGGTCCACCATGTTGTCGAGGGCGAACAACCCGGCGGCGCCCAGCATCCCGATCTCCCGCATGCCGCCGCCCAGCATCTTCCTCCAACGCCTGGCCTCGGCGATCTTCCCGGCCGGGCCGGCCAGCAGGCTGCCGACGGGCGCGGCGAGGCCCTTGGAGAGGCAGAACGTCACGGTGTCGGCGCAGGCCGCGATCTCGCGCACGTCGGTGCCGGTGGCCACCGCCGCGTTGAAGAGGCGGGCGCCGTCGAGGTGGACCGAAAGCCCGTTGCGGTGGGCCTCGCCGGCCGCGGCCCGGAGCGCCTCCAGCGGCCAGGCGATCCCGCCGTGGTAGTTGTGGGTGTCCTCGAAGGCGACGGCGGCTGTCCGCGGGTGGTGCACGTCCTCGACCCGGATCGCCTCCGCCACCTGCTCGGGCGTCATGATCCCCGCCTCGGTCCTGACCGGCATGATCTGGATCCCGCCCAGCGCGGCGGCGCCGCCGGTCTCGGAGAGGAAGGTGTGGGAGTCGGCGTCGGCGATGATCTCCTGCCCGGAGCGAGCGCTGACCAGGATGCCGAGCAGGTTGCCCATGGTGCCGCTGCTGACGAAGAGGGCAGCCTCCTTGCCGAGGCGTTCGGCGGCAACCTCCTGGAGCTTGTTGATGGTCGGATCCTCGCCCCAGACGTCGTCGCCGAGCTCGGCGTCGGCCATCGCCCGGCGCATCTCCGCGCTGGGCATGGTGACGGTGTCGGAGCGCAGGTCGATGGTGGCCATCGCGCAATTACTGTAGCTGCCGGATGAAGGCGGACCTGATCCTCGCCGGCGGCCGCGTGCGCACCCTCGGCAGGCGGGGGCTGCGGAGCGAGAGCAACCTCGCGGTGGCCGGCGGGAGGGTGCTCGGTGTGGGCGGGCGAGAGGTGCTGGAGCTCCGGGGTCCTCGCACCCGGGTCGTCGGCCTCGCCGGGCGCGCGGTCCTGCCCGGGTTCAACGATCCCCACGCGCATGTCGTCTATCACGCGCTCTCCTCCTTCGGCGCCGATCTGGTGGGCAGTCGCGACCTCGCCGACCTCCAGGGGCGTCTCCGCCGTGCCGGGGCACGGCTGCGGCCGGGTGAGTGGCTGCTCGGCCGCGGCTACAGCGAGCTGGAGCTGGCGGAGGGTCGGGCGCCGACGCGGGCGGAGCTCGACGCCGCAACCGGAGAGCGTCCCTGCTTCGTCGACCACCGCGGCGGGCACTCCCGGGTCGCCAACTCAGCCGCTCTCGCCGCGGCCGACCTCGGGCCCGGTTCGGCCGACCCGCCGGGTGGGGCCCTCGGCCGGCACCCGGATGGGTCGCTTGATGGCCGGCTGCTGGAATCGGCGATGCGCCTTGTCGCCGACCACCAGCCGCCTCCACCGTTCGAGCGACGTCACTCCGGCGTCCAGGCGACGCTCCGGCTCCTCTCCTCCCGCGGCATCACCAGCACTGGCGCGGCGGTGAACCGCGGCTTCGCCGACGATCACCGGGTCTACGCGACCCTGGCCGAGGAGGGCCGGCTCCCGGTCCGCGTCAACGAGTTCCTCTCCTGGGAGCTGCTGTCCGCCCTGCGCCGGCTCGGCTTCGCGACCGGCGGGGCCGGCGACCTCGTCCGCTTCGGCCCGGTGAAAGTATTCGTGGACGGCGGGGCCGGGAGCGGAACGGCCGCCTTTCGGGGCGCGGGCGGACCCTGGCGGACGCCACCCCCCGAGCTGGCGGCGCTGGTCCGGGAGGCTCACGACGGTGGGCTGCAGGTGGCGGCCCACTGCGTCGGCGACGGTGCGATCGAGGCGATGGTGGAGGCGGTCGAGGCCGCCCAGGCGGCGCGGCCGAGCACGCTCCGGCACCGGGTCGAGCACTGCACCCACTGCCCGCCCGACCTCCAGGCCAGGCTCGCCCAGGCGGGCATGGCAGCGGTCATGCAGCCGCTCTTCGCCCGGCTCGGCCGGACCCGGCTGGCAGGCGAGATCGGGCTCGGCGCCGAGTCCCACATCGCCGCTCATCGCGACCTCCTTCGGGCCGGCGTACGGGTCGCCTTCAGCTCCGACCTGCCGGTGGTCGCGGACCCCAATCCATGGGCTGGGCTGGCGGCGGTGGTGACCGATCCCGAGCAGCCCATCACCCTGCTCCAGGCGCTCCGCGCCTACACCGTCACGGGTGCCTGGACGAGCTTCGAGGAGAGCGTCAAGGGATCGCTCGAGGTGGGCCGGCTGGCGGACTTCCAGGTCTACGACGGGGACCCTCTGGAGCTGCCGCCGAGCGAATGGCCGGCCCTCCGGCCGCGCCTGGTGGCGCTGGCCGGAAGACCGGTTACGGGGTCGTTCTAGGAGCTGGAGCCGGTTGCCGCCTCGGCAATGTCGGCGGCTCCGGTGGCCGCGGTCCGGGCCGTGTTGGCGGCCGAGGTCGCTGCGGCCTTGACCGCCGGCCGGGTCCGCTTGGCGGCCGCGCCGGCTGCCCGACGCGTCTTCGTTGCGGCCGACTTGACCGCCGTGCTGGTACGCCGCGCGGCTGTGGTCCCCGACTTGCGGGCAGTCGTCGCCGCGGCCCTGGTGGCCGAGGTGCTCTTCTTGGCCGCCGTGCTCGTGCGCCGCGTGGCCGTGGTCGCTGACTTGCGGGCGGTCGTCGCCGCGGCCTTGGTGGCCGCAGCGCTCTTCTTGGCCGCGGTGGTCGTCGAGCGGCGGGCAGTCGTGGCCGCCTTTTTGACCTGGGCCGAGGTCGACTTGGCGGCCGTCGTGGTGCGCCGCGCCGCGCTCCCCGCTGCCCTCTTGGTCGCCGTCGCACGGCGGCTTGTCGATCGCTTGGCAGGAGCGGCGGTGCGCGCGGTCCGGCGGGTCGCCGAACCGGCGCCGGAAGAGGTCCGACTGGCCGTTCCGCTCGATGTCGCGGTCGCCGCCTTGCGCAGCTCAGCCAGCTGCTTGCCGAGCTGCTGGGCCTGCTTGCTGAGCCGGTCGAAATCGGACTGGCGTTGCTTGGCAGTTCGAGCCCAGGCCTTCTCCAGCTCCTTGCGCTGCTTGTCAGCCTGCTTCAGGGCTTCGCCGGTGTACTTCTCGACCTGCTTGCGCACGTCTTTCGGTACCAGGCTCATCGCCTGGTCGAAAAGGCTATGACCTGACGAGGACGGGCGGGAGGACGAACGGCCGGATTTTTTCTTACTCATGCAGGAGCACCCCCGGTTGGCGGTGGTTTAAACACCGATAGTTTAACGCACCGCGTTATAATTGAGACGTCATGGCTGAGGCACCCTTTCATCACCTGATCAAGAAGTACTCGAACCGCAAGCTGTATGACACGTACACGCGACGGTACATCACGCTCGACGATATCGCCCGCCTGGTGCGGGAGGGCGGCGACGTCACCGTCGTCCAGCGCGACACCGGTGAGGACCTGACACCGATCATCCTCTCCCAGATCGTTGCGCGCGAGGAGCGCCGCGGTGGCGGCAACGGCCACGCGGACGCCACCGACGGCATCCAGGAGCGCGGCCAGGCTCTGCTCGAGTACCTGCGGCGGACCATCAACATGCCGGCCGAGATCGTCACCGGAGAGGTCGAGCGGCGCGTGGGCGACGTGGAGTCGCTCGTCGACGGCGCTCTCGAGCGGGCCCTGAAGCGGCTCAACATCCCGACCCGGCGCGACCTCCTGCGGCTCGCAAGTCGCCTCGAGGCGCTCGAGGGGCGGGTCGGCGCCAAGGTTGCCGCCGCGAAGCGGCCCAGCCCGCGCGCTCGCCGGCCGCGACCCGCCGCTACTGGGAAAGCGCGTACACGAAAGGGCGCGGCCTGAGGACTTCGGCCAGGGGGAGCGCCACGCTCACCTCGTAGCCGGCGCTCCTGACGCGCGGGTCCGCTCGCAGCGTCCGCGTCATCTGCTCCGCCGCGGCGTTCAGCTGCACCGGGTCGCCCACCGCCTGGAAGACCCAGGGCCCGTGGACCGGGGTGCCGTCGATCTCGAGGCCCGCGCCGGAATGCCGGATGACAGTGCCCATCACCATCCGTCGGCCGGCGAGGGCGACCGCCTCGGCGCCCCCGAGACGCAGGTTGTTGACGGCGTCCTGCAGGTCGATCTCGTTCAGTGGCGCGTCGATCGTGATCGTGACGCCGGGCCCGACCACCGGGTCGAGGCCCTCGACGATCCGGAGCCGCGTCGCCTCCGCGTGGAGCTGGGCATCGGCGGCGACGGGCCCGCCGCCCCGCAGCGCGTCGCGCTGGGCGGCGAGGCTTCCCTCCTCCTGGGCAAGCTGGTCGTTGGAGCGGTGGAGGTCGTCGATCAGGAACGCCAGCGACGTGTTGTCCTGACCCACGAGGCTTCGCGCCACCTCGGCCTGGCTGCGGACCTGGATCACGGTCAGCGCCGTGACCGCGAGCACCACCAGCCCGACGATGACCGGAGTTCGCCGGCGGCGTTCAGCCGGCATGGGCGTAGCTCACCTCGAAGGAGGAGTCGTAGGCCGGGAGATTGATCTCGTTGCCGCCCTGCCAGGCGAGCTGGACCTGGAAGTCACGCTGTCTGCGCTTGAGGTCGCCGAGGCTGGCCGGATCCGAGAGAAGGGCGTCCATCTCCGCCCGGTTGCCGACCGCGGCGACCTGGAATGGCGCCTGCAGGGGCGGACCCTGGTCGATCACGACGGCGCTGCCGGCGCCGGCGATCCGTGTCGCCGGTGAGATCCGGCGGCCGTTGACGGCGACGCCCTCGGCGCCGCCCTGGTAGAGCAGGTTGACCACGTCCTGGAGGTCCTGGTAGTTGACGAGGTAGGCGGTGTTGCCGTCTCCACGCGGACCCTGCTTGCCGTTGCCGAGGTTCACGGTCTCGCCCGGTCCGTGGATCCGCGTCAGGCCGGCGTGCGCACGCAGGTCCGCCACCTGGTTGGCGAGCTGCCGGCTCGAATCGGAGCGCTCCGCGGCCGCCCGCTCGAGCGCGGCGACCTCCTGGCGGAGGCCGGCTATCCGGCCCCGCGAAGCGGTGTTGTCGCTCTCCAGCCGCTGCACGGTGCCGACCAAGGCCTGGTTGCGCGCAACCTGCGCCGAGGGCGGGATCAGCTGCGAGCGCAGCTGCGTCGCGAAGAAGAACCCGAACGCGAGCGCAGTCAACGCCACCACCGGGAACCAGCCGAGCCGAGGTAGCAAGGGTCCCCTTCGCATCATTTCCGCGATGTAGTATCGGCGGCGTGCCAGTCGAGCTGAAGCCGGAGTCCGCCTACTCCACAGCACAGCACCAGTTCGATCTGGCCGCCGATGTGCTCGACCTGCCGGACGAGATCCGCACCCAGCTCCGGGAGGTCAAGCGCGAGCTCGTCGTCCACTTTCCCGTCCATCTCGACAACCATTCGATCGAGCTCTTCACCGGCTACCGGGTGCAGCACAACATCAGCCGGGGCCCGGCCAAGGGCGGCATCCGCTACCAGGCCGGCCTCACCCTCGACGCGGTCAAGGCGATGGCGATGCTGATGACCTGGAAGTGCGCCGTCGTCGGCCTCCCCTATGGCGGCGCCAAGGGCGGCGTCGACGTCGACCCCCGCCGCCTCTCCGCCGGCGAGCTCGAGCACCTCACTCGCCGTTACGCGACCGAGATTGCGCTGCTGATCGGGCCCGAGAAGGACATCCCGGCGCCGGACATGGGGACAACCCCCCAGATCATGGCCTGGATCATGGACACGCTCTCGATGCATGCCGGCCACTCGGTCCCCGCCTCGGTGACCGGCAAGCCGATCGAGGTCGGCGGGTCCGAGGGCCGCGACGACGCCCCCGGCCGCGGGCTCACCTTCCTCACGCTGGAGGCCCTGAAGTACCTCCACGTGCAGGAGGAGACGCCCACCGTCGCCATCCAGGGCTACGGCACCGTCGGGGGCAGCGCCGCCCGCCTGATGTCCGAGGCGGGCCTGCGGGTGGTCGCGGTCAGCGATTCGAAGAGCGGTACGTACAACCCGAAGGGGCTCGACCTCGACGCGCTCCGCGAGCACCGCCAGGTGCGGGGGACGGTGGGTGCCTTCCGAGGCGGCGAGGAGGTCACCAATGCGGAGCTGCTCGAGCTCCCGGTCACAGTGCTGGTTCCGGCCGCGATCGAGAACCAGGTGACGGCGAAGAACGCCGACCGCGTCAAGGCGCGCCTCATCACCGAGGGCGCCAACGTCCCGCTCACCCCGGAGGCCGACCGCATCCTTCATGACCGAGACGTCTTCGTGATCCCCGACATCCTCGCCAACTCGGGCGGCGTGATCGTCAGCTACTTCGAATGGGTGCAGGACCTCCAGGCCTTCTTCTGGGAGGGCGAGGAGATCAATACCAAGCTTCACCACATCATCACCCGGGCCTTCTACGAGGTCCTCCACACGAGCGTCAACAAGCGGCTGACGATGCGCACGGCGGCCTATGCCCTCGCCGTCCAGAAGGTCGCCAACGCCAGCGTCGTCCGGGGCATCTACCCCTAACCGTCCAGTCGCCCGCTGGTCCGCCGGGTTGAGGGCGCGGTCCTGGCATTCGCTCGGCGAGGCCGCTAACGTGGCCGGAAGGGGTGGTGAGGTGATTGGAACGAATTCTCTTCCCGCCGGCGGTCGGAGCTCGATGAGCCAGGGGACCGACCGGGCCGAGCGGCGCCGGCTGGAGGCGCTCTACCGCGATGTCGCCCTCGAGATCCGATCCCGGGAGGAGGTCGACAGCCGAGGCCGGGTTCGGGTCGAGCTGCCGAGCGTGGTGAAGCGACTTCGCCGCGAAGCCCCGATGCTGGCCCTCGAGTCGGTCGGAAGGCTGGCGGAGACGCTCCGCCGGCTGACCGGGCGGGAGGTCATCGACATCGCGGCGATGATGGCCGTCGTCCAGTTCCTCTACCAGCAGGCGGAGTTGGCCCGGCGCGAGAATTTCGAGGTTGACGAGTTCGGCTTCGACCCCGTGTACACCGAATCCTTCCTGCCCGTCTTCCGCTGGATTTACCACTCCTACTGGCGGGTTGAGGCCGTCGGGGTCGCAAACGTGCCCGCCGCGGGCCGGGCCCTGCTGGTCGCCAACCATGCCGGGGTGCTGCCGTGGGACGGCGCCATGATCAAGACCGCGCTCTTCGAGGCCCATCCCAGTCCGCGGCACGCCCGAGCTCTGGTCGCTTCCTTCCTGTTCGGGATGCCCGGCCTCTCCTGGTTTCTCCGCCGGACCGGCCAGGCGGTCGGCCACCCGGACGACGCGCACCGCCTGCTGGAGCGGGACGAGCTGCTGCTGGTCTTCCCGGAGGGCGTCAAGGGCACCGGCAAAGGGTGGTCGAATCGCTACCGCCTGCGCCGATTCGGCCGTGGCGGTTATGTCCAGACCGCGATCCGCGCGGGGGCGCCGATCATTCCGATCTCGGTCGTCGGCTCGGAGGAGATCTACCCGATGATCGCCGACCTCGGCCCGGTCGCCGATTTCCTCGGCCTGCCCTACTTCCCGATCACGCCGACCTTCCCGCTGCTCGGGCCGCTCGGCATCGTACCGCTGCCGTCGAAGTGGCGGATCCAGTTCCACGAGCCGATCCGGACCGACCTCTGCGCCCCCGAGGACGCCGAGGACCAGCGGCTCGTGATGACCCTCAACGACGCGGTCCGCGACACCGTCCAGGACGGCATCCTGGAGAACCTGAAGCTGCGGAAGGGAGCCTTCTTCTAGCCCCTGGTCGCCTGCCTCCCCTTGCCCCTTTACCCCGGGACGTAGTGGCGGATGCGGCCCGCGGTGGTCTCGGGCGGGTCCTCGACGATGTCGATGTAGCGTGCCTGGCTGACCCAGTACTGCACCTCCGAAAGCGCTGGCGCGCCGATCCCGATGGCGTCCACGAGCTGCCCGTGCAGCCTGCCCCCATCCGCCTCGGCAAGCTGCCGGAGGGTGCTGACGCCGAGTCGCATGACCACCCGGAGGTGCCGCTGGAGGCCGGAGATCTCCATCAGCGACGCCTGCTGGCCGAGAGCATAGAGCCGCTCCTCCGGGATGCCCACCCTGCGTTCGATCCTCGCCCGGTCGATCACGAGGGTGGTCGCGTGGATCAGTTGGTTGGTGTGCCGGACTCCGAGCGCGCGGAGGCTGTCGCACTCCTCCCCGGTGATCCCGTGCAGGTACTCGAGCCGCTTCATCATTTCGCCTGCTGTGAAGGATATCGACGTTGCCGGTTCGTCCTCCAATCGCCTCCGAACGCTCGATATAATTCCGGCCAACCCGCCCCTCTCCATTGGAAGAAACACACCCTTGAGCACAATTGCAGCCGACGTCGACGCTACCGCGGCGGGTCTTGAGATCGGGGTCGGACGCCGCGCCCGGCGGGCCTACGGCTTTGACGAGATCGCGCTCGTGCCCGGCCGGATCACGATCAACCCGGAGGAGGTCGACATCTCGTTCCGCCTCGGCGACCTGCACCTCGAGCTGCCGATCTGGGGCTCGGCGATGGACGGCGTGGTGGACGTCGAGTTCGCGATCGCGATGGGCCGGCTGGGTGGCATCGCAGTTCTCAACCTGGACGGCGTCCAGACCAGGTACGAGGACGCGGCGCCGGTCATCAGGCGGATCGCGCAGGCCTCCCGGGCGGAGGTCAACGGGCTGCTCCGGGAGGTCTATCGAGAGCCCGTGAAGCCGCGACTGATCGAGGAGCGGATCCGCGCCATCAAAGCGGCGGGGGTACCCTGCGCGGTCTCGACAGTGCCGGCACGCGCGGTCGAGTGCGCCGAAATCGTCGAGTCGGCCGGTGCCGACGTGCTGGTCATCCAGGGGACCGTCCTGACCGCCCGGCACATCTCCCGCTCTTACACCCAGCTCTCCTTCGCCGATCTCACCCGCCAGCTGCGAATCCCCGTCGTCGCCGGCAACGCGGTCCATTTCGCGACGGCGCTCGAGCTGATGGACGAGGGCATCGCAGGCATCCTGGTCGGCGTCGGACCCGGAGCGGCCTGCACGACCCGGGGCGTGCTCGGCGTCGGCGTGCCCCAGGTGACCGCCACCGCCGACGTTGCCGCTGCCCGGGAGGAGCATTTCCGGCGCACCGGGCGGCGCGTCGCCGTCATCACCGATGGCGGGATGCGGATCGGTGCCGACGTCTGCAAGGCCTTTGCCTGCGGCGCCGACGCGGTGATGATCGGCTCCCCCCTGGCGGGCTCGGTCGAGTCGGCGTCGAAGGGCTTCAACTGGGGGATGGCGACCCCCGACCCCAACCTGCCCCGCGGGACCCGGATCGAGGTCGGCGTAAAGGCGACCCTGGAGCAGATCCTGCGCGGGCCGGCCGCCGTCGACGACGGCACCCAGAACTTCGCCGGCGCGCTCCGCTCGGCCCTCGGCGTCTGCGGTGCGGGGGACATCGAGGAGTTCCAGAAGGTCGAGCTGGTGATCGCGCCCACGATCGTCAGCGAGGGGAAGCTCCAGCAGCGATCGCAGCACGTCGGCATGGGCGCCTAGTGATTAACGCGCCACCGGCGCGCGCGACCGTCCTCATCCTCGACTTCGGCTCGCAGTACAGCCAGCTGATCGCCCGCCGGGTCCGGGAGGCAAGCGTTTACTGCGAGCTGGTGCCGGGCACTACCCCCTGGTCCGAGCTGGCCATGAAGACCCCTTCGGCCCTGATCCTCTCCGGCGGACCCGCCAGCGTCTATGAGCCGGGCGCCCCCCAGGTCGACCCCGCGGCCCTGAAGGCCGGGATCCCCGTGCTCGGCATCTGCTACGGGATGCAGCTGATCGCCCACCACCTGGGTGGCGAGGTTGAGCCCGGCCCGCGGCGGGAGTTCGGCCCCGCCGTCCTCGAGGTCGAGGACGCCGACGGCCTCTTCGCCGGGCTGCCGGCCGAGATGCCGGTCTGGATGAGCCACGGCGATCACATCCCGAAGATCCCGCCCGGCTTCCGGGGCCTCGCCCGGAGCGCCAACTCCCGCTACGCCGCCTTCTCCAACGACGCCGGGATCATGGGCATCCAGTTCCACCCCGAGGTCGTCCACACGCCGCACGGCCGCGACATCCTGCGCAACTTCCTCTACCGGGTCAGCGGGCTGACGCCGACCTGGACTGCCGGCTCCTACATCGCCGAGGCGGTGGCGACGATCCGTTCGACCGTGGGAGGCGGCCGGGTGCTCTGCGCGCTCTCGGGCGGGGTCGACAGCGCCGTCGCCGCGACCCTCGTCGACCGCGCCATCGGCGACCAGCTGACCTGCGTCTTCGTCAACAACGGGTTGCTCCGCAAGGAGGAGGCGGAGCGAGTCCTCGAGGTCATGCACCGCGACCTCGACCTGAACATCCGCTATGTCGACGCCAGCGAGCGGTTCCTGACCGCGCTGCGGGGCATCACCGACCCGGAGGAGAAGCGGCGGACGGTGGGGCGGGTCTTCATCGAGGTCTTCGAGGCCGAGGCGAAGGCAATCGGCGAGATCGACTTCCTCGCCCAGGGGACGCTCTACCCGGACGTCATCGAGTCCACCGCTTCGGACACCGCGGCGACCGCGGTCAAGATCAAGACCCACCACAACGTCGGCGGCCTGCCGCCCGGCCTCCGCTTCAAGCTGATCGAGCCGCTCCGCTACCTCTTCAAGGACGAGGTGCGCGCCGTGGGCGCCGAGCTCGGCATGCCTGACGACATGGTCTGGCGGCAACCCTTCCCGGGACCGGGGCTCGCCATCCGCTGCCTGGGCGAGGTTACCGAGGAGCGGCTCGCGATTCTCCGCGAGGCCGACTGGGTGGTCGTCGACGAGATCAAGAAGAACGGGCTCTACCGGCAGGTCTGGCAGTCCTTCGCGGTGCTGACCCCGCTCGAGACGGTCGGGGTGCAGGGTGATTACCGGACCTACTCGAACGTCGTCGCGGTGCGCGTCGTCACCTCCGACGACGCGATGACGGCCGACTGGGCGCGGATCCCCTACGAGGTCCTGGCCCGGATCTCGAACCGGATCACCAACGAGGTGGAGGGCGTCAACCGGGTCGTCTTCGACATCACCTCGAAGCCGCCGGGAACGATCGAATGGGAGTGAAGGCCGAACCCGATAGGCTCTGATCTGGGATGCGAATTCTGGTCGTCGGGTCGGGCGCGCGCGAGCATGCGCTGGCCTGGAAATGCATGCAGTCGGTGCTCACCGACCGGGTCTACTGCACCCCCGGCAACGGCGGGACCGGCGGGATGGCCAAGAACATCCAGATCCCGGCTGACGATGTCGCCAACCTGGTCAAGTTCGCCCAGCGGGAGAAGATCGGCCTTGCCATCCTCGGGCCCGAGACCGCCGTCGCGGCGGGCGTCGGCGATGCGCTCCGGCAGGAGGGCATACCCGTCTTCGGGCCCGGCCGCGACGGCGGCCGGATCGAGAGCAGCAAGTCCTATGCGAAGGAGCTGATGCGCCGCGCGGGGATCCCCACCGCCGACTTCGGGATCTTCACCGAGCCGGCCCCGGCGAAGGAGTGGGCCCGCTCCCGCGAGGGCCGGGTCGTCGTCAAGGCGGACGGCCTGGCCCTCGGCAAGGGTGTCGTCGTCTGTGCCTCGCCGGAGGAAGCGGAGGGTGTGATCGACGCGATGCTGGTCGAGCACGCCTACGGCCGGGCCGGAGCGACGATCGTCATCGAAGAACGGCTCACCGGTCCGGAGGTCTCGCTGATGGCCGTGACCGATGGCCGGCGCGTCATTCCACTGGCTGCGGCCCGCGACTTCAAGCGTGCGTTGGAGGGCGACGTCGGCCCTAACACCGGCGGCATGGGCGCCTACTCGCCGCCACCCGACGTGACGCGCGAGCTCCTCGCCGACTCCGTCGCCAAGGTGCTCGAGCCCGCCGTCCGCCAACTGGCGGAGGAGGGCGTCGACTACCGCGGCGTGCTCTACGCCGGGCTGATGCTCACCCCCGACGGCATCCGCGCCCTGGAGTTCAACGCGCGCTTCGGCGATCCCGAGGCGCAGGTCGTCCTGCCGCGGCTTCGCAGCGACGCGGTCCGGCTCCTGCTCGAGGCGGCGCGAGGCGACCTCTCGCCCGTCGGCGAGCTGGACTGGGATCCGCGGCCCTGCGTCGGCGTCGTCGTGGCGTCCGGCGGCTACCCGGACTCCTACGAGACCGGGTTCCCGATCGACGGGCTGGCCACCATCTCGCCCGGCATCCTCGTCTTCCATGCCGGCACGCGCTACGTCCCCGGCCAGGGGCTGGTCACGTCGGGTGGCCGGGTGCTCACCCTGGCCGCGCTTGGCGAGACGGTTGGCGAGGCCCGCGCGGCGGTCCTCGACACGATCGGGCGGGTACGATTCAACGGAGCTTTTCACCGTCGCGACATAGCCCTGGAGTCATCGAGCATTGCCTGACGTCGGCGTGATCCTCGGCAGCAAATCCGACCTTCCGCTGATGGAGAGCTGCACCAGCCAGCTGGAGGCCTTCGGGATCGAGCACGAGGTCAAGGTCTGTTCCGCCCACCGCGACCCCGACGGCGTCCGGGAGTGGGCGTCGAGCGCTGCCGAGCGTGGCATCAAGGTTGTGATCGCTGCGGCCGGGGGTGCCGCCCACCTTCCCGGCGTGGTGGCCGCCTGGACCGACCTGCCGGTCATCGGCGTGCCGGTTCCGACCGAGCACCTCGGTGGCCAGGACTCCCTCTACAGCATCGTCCAGATGCCGGCCGGCATCCCGGTGGCGACGGTCGCGATCGGGACCGCCGGAGCGAAGAACGCAGCCTGGCTCGCTGCCCGCATCCTTGGACTGCTCGATCCGGCTCTGGCCGAGAAGCATCGCGAAATGCGGCGCGCCCTGGCCGGCCGGTGACGGCGAAGACCCGACCGCGCCCTCGGCTCCGCCTCACCGACACGACGTTTCGGGATGCGCACCAATCGCTGATTTCGGGACGGCTGCGGGGCGAAGACATAGTTCGGCTCGCCTCCAAGATGGACAAGGTCGGGTTCTACTCCCTGGAGGCATTCGGCGGGGCCACCTTTGAGACGGAGATCCGCCACAACGGCGAGAACCCCTGGGACTACCTGCGGGAACTGAAGCAGGCGGCCCCGAAGACGCCGATACAGGCGTTGATCCGGGGCCAGAACCTGGTCGGCAACCGCAACTTCGCCGATGACGCGGTCGAGCTCTTCGTGACCCACGCCGCCGAATGCGGGGTGGACATCTTCCGGATCTTCGACCCGCTCAACGACCTGCGCAACATGGAGGCGGCGATCGGCGCCGCGAAGAAGGCGAAGCGGAAGGTGCAGGGGGCTCTCTGCTACGCGATCAGCCCGGCGCACAACCTCGAGCTCTGGTGCTCGCTCGCCAAGGGCCTGCAGAAGCTGGGCTGCGACTCGCTGGTCATCAAGGACACCTCGGGCCTGCTCAGCCCGCAAACCAGCTGGGAGCTGATCGCGGCCGTCAAACAGGTCTTCACCCGGGGACCGGTCGCGGTGCACTCGCACTGCTCGAGCGGGATGGCGCCGATGGCCTATATGGCCGCCGTCGAGGCCGGGGCCGACATCCTCGACACGGCGATGTCGCCGCTCGCCTGGGGAGCGTCCCAACCGGCGACGGAGAGCGTCGTCGCGGCCCTCGCCGGGGGCGACTACGACACCGGGCTCGACCTCGAGAAGCTGATGGAGATCAAGAACGAGCTCGGGGCGATCACCAACAAGCTGTCCGAGCACTACTCGTCGGCGGAACGGGTCGACGCCGACATCCTCTGGTACCAGGTCCCCGGCCTGATGCTCGACGAGATGGTGCAGTCGCTCCGCAAGCACAACGCGGAGGACCGCCTGCAGGAGGCGCTGGCCGAGAGCCGCCGCGTCCGCGAGGAGCTCGGCTACCCGCCCCTGGTCTCGCCACTGCGCCAGATGGTGGCCAGCCAGGCTGTCCTCAACGTCGTCGGTGGTGAGCGCTACGCCACGGTCACCAAGGAGTTGAAGGACTACCTGCAGGGGCTCTACGGACGGCCACCGGTTCCCGCCGACCCAGCCATCCGCCAACTCGTCCTCGGCCGGGAGGAACCGGTCACCATCCGGCCCGCGGATCTTCTCAAGCCGCAGGTCGCGACAGCCCGCGCCGAGCTCAAGAAGGCCGGCTTCCCAACCAACGATGACAACGTCCTGATGTACCTCCTCTTTCCCTCGCTTACGTTGAGCTTCCTCAAGGGGGAGCTGGCCGAGCACACCGCCGAGGGCCGGCAGGCCCGGGCGCAGGCCGAGGAGGCCGACGGCGAGGTCGAAGCGGAGGCCGCTGCCGCGCCGGCTCCCGAGCCGGCTGCCCAGTCGGTCCAGGCGGCCGAGTTCCAGGTCGAGGTCGATGGTGAGGTGTTCACCGTCCGCGTCACCGGTGCGGGCATGTCGGTCGCGACCGCACCCGGTGCCGCTCCCGCCGGCGGGGACGCGGTAACGCCGCGCCAGCCGGTCATGGGTGGTCCCGGCACCGTGGTGGCGCCGATGCAGGGCCTGATCGTCAAGGTGCCGGTCAAGGTCGGGGACGAGGTGAAGCTGGGCGATGTCGTCGCTGTGCTGGAAGCGATGAAGATGCAGAACGACATCGTCGCCACCGTCGGTGGAAAGGTGAAGGCGATCCACGTCAAGGAGGGCGAGGTCGTCGGCCCCAACCAAGCCCTGGTCAACATCGGCTAGTGGACCCCACCAGTTGCGGGTAGCGGTCCTCGGCACCGGGAAGATGGGGGCGGCTGCCGCTCGCCGGCTCGCCGGCCAGGGGTTCGCCGTCCACCTCTGGAACCGGACTCGGGCGCGCGCCGAGGAGGTCGGGGTAGGGGAGGTGTTCACGTCCCCCGCCGCGGCCGTCGAGGACGCGGAGGTCGCCCTGACGATTCTTACCGGCCCGGAGGCGGTGATGGAGGTCTACGCTCAGCTCGACCCGCGCGGCGAACGCGTCTACCTGGAGATGAGCACCGCGGGGCCGGAGGTGCCCGAGCAGCTCGGCAGCCGCTTCCACCGCCTGCTGACTGCGCCGGTGGTCGCGCCGCCCCCGATGCTGGAGGCCGGCAGGGCGCTCTTCCTCGCGGGCGGGCCTGCCGACGCCCTCGAGCGCGCGAAGCCGGTTTTCGCCGCGCTGGGCGAGGTCCGCCACGTCGGCAGCTACCGGCGCGCCGCGGCGATGAAGCTGATGAACAACACGATGCTCGCCATCACCACCGCGGCCGGCGCCGAGATGGTTGAGGCGGGAGTCCGGGTCGGCCTCACCCCCGAGGAGGCGTTCGAGTGGGTCAGCCGGCACGCGCCCTATCTGGAGACCCGCAAGTCGGGTTACCTCGGCGGCCCCTACGCACCGGTGACCTTCGCGCTCCGGGACATGCTCAAGGACGTCGACCTGGCCCGCGCTCTGTTCGACGGGCCGGAGTACCCGATGCCGATCGTGGAGGCGGTCCGGCAGGCGTTCGCCGAGGTCGTCGACGAGCACGGCGACGAGGAGCTGACCGCCGTCAACGAGCACTACCGGAAATGAAGCGCAAGCTTTTCCGCAAGGTCCTCGTCGCCAACCGGGGGGAGATCGCGATCCGCGTCATGCGCGCCTGCCATGAGCTCGGCATCAGCACCGTGGCGGTCTACTCCGACGCCGACCGGAACGCCATCCACACCCGCTACGCGGGCGCGGCGATCCACATCGGCGGCGCCGCGCCGGTCGAGTCCTACCTCGATCTCGATCGGATCATGAAAGCGGCTCAGGACTCGGGGGCCGAGGCGATCCATCCCGGCTATGGATTCCTGAGCGAGCGGCCCGCCTTTCCGGAAGCCTGCGCGGCGGCGGGGATCGCCTTCATCGGCCCGACCGCGAGCGCCATGCACCTGCTCGGCGACAAGCTCGCCGCGCGCGAGCTGGCGCGCCGCAACGGGGGGCCGGCGACGCCCGGCACCGGCGCCATCGACGATCCCGCCGTCGCCCGCCGAGCCGCGCTCGAAATCGGGCTGCCGGTGATCATCAAGCCCTCCGGCGGCGGCGGTGGGATCGGTATGAAGGTTGTCGAGAAGGAAGAGGACCTGGTCCCCGCGATCGAGAGCGCCGCCAACGCCGCCCGCTCCGCCTTCGGCGATGCCACCGTCTACCTCGAGAAGTACGTGCGGAGCCCCCGCCACGTGGAGATCCAGGTCATCGGCGACCAGCACGGCAACGTGGTCCACCTCGGCGAGCGCGAGTGCTCGATCCAGCGCCGGCACCAGAAGATCCTGGAGGAATCGCCGTCCCCCGCGGTGACGCCCGACATCCGGCACCGGATGGGCGAGGCGGCGGTCGCGGCCTGCCGGGCGGCGGGGTACCAGAACGCCGGTACCGTCGAGTTCATCTTCAGCGAGGGCGAGTTCTACTTCCTCGAGGTCAACGCCCGGCTCCAGGTCGAGCACCCGGTGACCGAGTACGTCACCGGTCTCGACCTAGTGAAGGAGCAGATCAAGGTCGCCGCCGGCCAGCGGCTCTCCTTCGAACAGGATGAGGTCACCTTCTCCGGCCATGCGATCGAGATGCGGATCAACGCCGAGAACCCGGCCCGCAACTTCATGCCCAACCCTCGCAAGATCCAGCGCTGGGTCGCGCCGGCCGGTCCCGGCGTCCGGGTCGACAGCGGATACGGGCCGGGCAGTGAGGTGCCCGCCAACTACGACTCGCTGGTCGCCAAGCTGATCGTCCACGGCGCCGATCGCGCGGAGGCGATCGCCCGCGCGCAGCGGGCGCTGCGGGAGTTCGTCCTCATCGGCCCGGCCACGACCATCCCCTACCACCGGGCGATCCTCGCCAGCCCCGACTTCCGTTCCGGCCGGCTGACGACGAACTTCATCGCCGAGCACCCCGAGCTGCTGGAGGAGGCGGCCCGGTTCGAGGGGGAGGTCTCGCCGATGGATTACTCCGCGGTCGACCCGCGCCGGGTCGCGGC
>DAIRGV010000007.1:0-1145 GCA_036794405.1 Candidatus Dormiibacterota bacterium | reverse complement strand
GTCTCCAAGAAGACGGGCGGCTGGGCAAGAACACGTTCCAGCAGGTCGGCAGCCGGCCCCTGGCCGCCCACCACCGCTACGCGATGAGGGCGGACGACGTCGTCTGGCCCGATGGCACCGAGCAGAGCTATGGGGTGCTCGAGCAGCCCGACGCCGCCGTGATCGTCTCCCTCTCCGAGCAGTCGACCATCTTCCTCGTCCGCCAATGGCGCCATTCCTGGAACGAGGCCGCCTGGGAGCTACCGGCAGGGACGCAGGAGGAGGGCGAGGATGCCGAGGCGACTGCGCGGCGGGAGCTGGTCGAGGAGGCCGGGCTCGAGGCGGCGCGCTGGGACTCGCTCGGCACGGCGCGGGCCACCGCCCTCTCCACCATGCGCTTCCACTTCTTCCTCGCCCGCGAGCTCACCCGGGTCGAGCGCCGGCCCGAGGCCTACGAGCAGGACATGGTGCTGCGCGAGCTCTCTCTCGCGGAGGCCCTCGACCTCGCCGCGGATGGCACCATCCAGCACGCGGGGAGCATCGCCGCGCTCTTCCGCGCCGAGCGTTTCCTGGCCGGCCGATGACCCCGGTCGAGCTGCTCCAGGAGCTGATCCGCTTCGACACGACCAACCCGCCCGGAAACGAGCGGGCCTGCGTCGAGCGGATCGGCGCGCTGCTCAGCGCCGAGGGAGTCGAGTGGCAGGTCTACGGCGTCCGGCCCGAGCGTCCCAACCTCGTGGCTCGGCTTCCCGGCGGCCCCGGCCCGGGGCTGGTCCTGCAGGGCCACGTCGACGTCGTCACCACGGTGAACCAGCGTTGGAGCCGTCCGCCCTTCGGCGGCGAGCTGGTCGACGGCTGGATCTGGGGACGGGGCGCGCTCGACATGAAGAACGGGGTCGCGATGATGGTCTCCGCCTTCCTCCGGGCAAAGCGCGAGGGCGTGACGCTTCCCGGCGACGTGCTGCTGGTGATCCTCGCCGACGAGGAGGCGGGTGGAGGCGAGGGCGCTGCCTGGCTCACCGACAACCACCCCGAGCTGTTCGCCGGCGTCCGCCACACGATCGGTGAGGGCGGCGGGTACAGCAACCTGGTCGGCGGTGTCCGCTTCTATCCGATCATGGTCTCCGAGAAGCGCGGCTGCCAGCTCCTGGTGACCCTTCGCGGTC
>DAIRGV010000053.1:0-14566 GCA_036794405.1 Candidatus Dormiibacterota bacterium | reverse complement strand
GGCCACCTGGGCATCCTCGTTGGTCACAACGTAGTCGTAATACTGCGCATGGGACATCTCCCAGCGGGCCAGCCGCTGCCGCTCCTCGATCACGCCTGGGGTGTCCGAGCCGCGCTCCTCCCGGCGGTGGAGGAGCTCCTCCATCGAAGGTGGCGCGATGAAGATGAAGACGCCGTCCGGCCGTTTCTCGCGAACCTGCTCGGCGCCCCGGACCTCGATCTTGAGGATGACGTCGATCCCCTGCCGCTGCAGCTTCTCGACGCGGGTCCGCGAGGTGCCGTAGTGGTACCCGTTGTAGAGCGCCGACTCGAGCAGCTCGCCGCGGCCGATCAGCTCCTCGAACTTCGGCTTGCCCACGAACGAGTAGTGGACATCGTTGACCTCGTAGTCGCGCTTGGGCCGGGTCGTGAAGGAGATCGAGTAGCGCAACTCGGGGTCCATCTTGAGCAGGCGCTCGATGATCGTGTCCTTGCCGACACCGCTCGGCCCCGAGATCACGATCATCAGACCGGTCACTGGCGGAGACGCTCCAGGAAGGCGGCGAAGTCGGCCGGCGGCGCGGACTCGAAGGCGAGCTCCTCGCCGGTGCGCGGGTGGCGGAGGCGAAGGCGCCAGGCGTGCAGCATCGGTCGCGGCGCGCTCCGGCCGCCGCCGTAGACGCTGTCGCCCGCCACCGGATGACCGAATGCGGCGAGGTGGACCCGGATCTGGTGGGTGCGGCCCGTGTCGAGGTCGCAGCGAACGAGGGTGTGGCCCTTGAGCGGCTCCAAAACCTGGTAGCGAGTCCGGGCGAAGCGGCCCGAGGCGACCACCGCCATCCGCTTGCGGTCGCGCGGGTGCCGACCGATGTCTCCCTCCAGCACTCCTCCGGGAGGCGCGATCTGGCCGACCGCGATCGCCTGGTAGACGCGGGACATGGTGCGGTCGGCAAGCTGCGAGCTGAGCGCCTGGTGAGCGGCGTCGGTGCGGGCCGCGACGAGGAGGCCGGAGGTGTCCTTGTCGAGGCGATGCACCAGGCCGGGTCGGGCCTCGCCGCCGGCCGCCGACCAGCTGCCGCCGAGGCCGAGGAGCGCGTGGACCAGCGTCCCGGTGTGATGCCCCGCGGCAGGGTGGGCGACCATTCCCGCCGGCTTGACGACAACCACCAGGTCGGAATCCTCGTAGAGCACGTCGAGCGGGATCAGCTCCGGCCGCGGCACCAGGTGCACGGCAGCGGGGCGGTCGAACTCTACAACATCGTTTTCGCGGACCTGGTCGGCCGGCCGGAGCGGGCGGCCGTTGACGAGAACCCGGCCTTCGCGCGCCATCCGACCCGCGGCGGTCCGGGTCAGACCCGGCACGTTCTCGGCGAGGAAGCGGTCGAGCCGGGCCGTGCCCGGCCCGGCCGTCAGCCGCTCGGCGGGCGCCGCGATAGGTACCCCACGGCCAGCGCCACGACGCCGATCGTGATCGCGCTGTCGGCGACGTTGAAGGTCGGCCACCAATGCAGCGCGAGGAAGTCGGTGACGCTCCCGTAGAAGAGCCTGTCGAAGGGGTTGCCGAGGGCGCCGCCCATCAACAGCCCGAGCACGGCGTGAACCCAGGTCGGCCCGACGTGCTGAAACTCGTAGACCGCGATTCCGACGACGACGACCAGCGCGATGGCCAGGAAGGCGAGCTGGCTCGGTCCGCAGACGCTGAAGGCGGCACACGAGTTCTGGATGTGCTGGATCCAGAGGAATCCGAAGATCGGGCCCCGCTCGGTGCTGGCTGGGATCGTCGTGACGACCAGGTACTTGGTCAGCCGATCGAGCGCGAAGACCACGAGAGCGATCGCGAAGAAGAGGATCCGCCCCTTCGTCAATCGACCCGATTCAGCGCCAACCAAACCTTCTCGCCGTCGATTGTGACCTCTTTGGCATCCCGCTCGGGCGGAATGCCCCGACTGAGGTCATTGGAAAGCGTCTCGGCCTTGAGATAGTCGGCCCAGACCTCGAAGGCATGGTGGGCGAAGCCCTGTGTCTCCCAGTGGGTGACGATCCGGTCCTCGATCTGGAATCCGGACTCCTTGCGCAGGCTCTGGATCGTGCGCACGATGTCGCGCGCCAGTCCCTCCAGGCGGAGCTCCTCGGTGATGTGGGTGTCGAGCTGGACCTCGGAGGCGCCGAAGGTCAGCGCTTTCACGTTCAGCTCCTCGCGCACGATCGCGGCGATCTCCTCCGTCAGCGGCTCGCCGGGTACCGCGGCCGACGCCAGCGGCTGTCGCACCTTCAGGCGAAGAGCGTCCCGCGCGGCCAGGCCGGCCTCGACCGCCCGCCTCGCGGCCGCCATCTGCTGCTCCAGCTTCTCGTCGCGGGCGGCCGGGTCCGCCTTTGGGAAGTCCGAGAGGTGAACGCTCCGCTCGCCGGTCAGGTTGCGGTAGACGGACTCTGCGAGGAAGGGCATGAAGGGCGCCAACACCTGGGCGCAGGTGACCAGGGCCTCGTAGAGCGCCTGGTAGGCGGAGAGCTTGTCAGCGTCCGACTCCGACTTCCAGAAGCGGCGCCGCGAGCGACGCACGTACCAGGTCGATAGATCGGTGACGAACGCCTCGACCGGCCGCGCCGCGCCGTTGACGTCGTAGCCCTCCATCCCCAGGTCGGCGGCCGCGACGAGGTGGCTCAACCGGCTCAGCAGCCAGCGGTCGAGCACCGGTCGCTGGGCGACCGGCAGTGCCGGCTGCTCGCCTGGCTGAAAGCCGTCGATCCGGGCGTAGGTGACGAAGAAGGAATACACGTTCCAGAACGTGATCAGGAAGCGGACGACTTCGTCCAGTGGCTTGGGCCCGACCTTGTAGCTCTCCCCCACCGGCGAGGTGAAGAAGAACCAGCGGATCGCGTCCGAGCCCCATTTCTCGAAGACCGAGTTGGGATCCATCACATTGCCGCGCGACTTCGACGCCTTCTGGCCCTTCTCGTCAAGGATGTGGCCGAGGCAGATCACGTTCTGGTAGGAGTTCTGCCCAAAGAGCAGCGTCGACTCCGCCAGCAGGCTGTAGAACCAGCCCCGCGTCTGGTCGATGGCCTCGGCGATGAAGTCGGCGGGAAAGTTCGCCTTGAATACGTCCCGGTTGTGCTGGGGGTAGCCGCGCTGGGCGAAGGGCATGGCGCCGGAGTCGAACCAGCAGTCGATCACATCGGGTACCCGCCGCATGCTGCCGTCGCACTTGCCGCAGGGGATGACGACGTCGTCGACGAAGGGCCGATGAAGGTCGGCGTCGGCCGCCAGGCCGAGCTCGGTCGCACTCTCGACGCAGCGCTGCTCGTCGCATTTCTCGCAGATCCAGACCGGCAGCGGCGTGCCCCAGTAGCGGGAGCGGGAGACGGCCCAGTCGACGTTGTTCTTGAGCCAGTCACCCATCCTCCCTTCCCTGATGTACTCGGGCACCCAGTTGGTGGTGGCGTTGTTGCGGAGCAGCTCCTCGCGCCGGTCGGTGGTCCGGATGTACCAGGAGTCGAGGGCGTAGTAGATGAGCGGCGTCTCGCAGCGCCAGCAGAAGGGGTAGGTGTGGTGGATGGTCTCCTCGCGGTAGAGCAGGCCGCGCTCACGGAGGTCGTCGATGACGTGCGGGTCCGCCTCCTTGACGAACATGCCGGCGAACTTCTCGACGTAGGGGAGGAAGCGACCGCGGAGGTCAACGGTGTGCTGAAAGGGGATCCCCTTCTCCTGGCAGAGGCGGAGGTCGTCGGCGCCGTAGAGCGCGGCCGTGTGGACGATCCCGGTGCCGTCCTCGGTCGAGACGAAGTCGGCGGCGACAACGTGGTGGGCACGCCCTTCTTTCGGAATGAAGTAGGGATAGAGCGGCTCGTAATCGAGGCCGACGAGGTCGGCCCCTGTCATCCGCTGGACGACCTGGTACTCGCCCTCGAGGACGCCGAGCCGTGCCTCGGCGAGAATCAGGAACTCCTCGCCTTGCCTGACCCTGACGTATTCGATGGCCGCGCCGACGGCGAGCGCGACGTTGCCAGGGAGCGTCCAGGGCGTGGTGGTCCAGGCCAGCACCGAGGTGGCGGGCTCGCCCCTGAGGCGGAAACGGACGTAGACGCTCGGGTCGGGCGTGTCGTCGCGGTAACCCTGGGACAGCTCGTGGCTGCTGAGCGGGGTGGCGCAGCGCGGGCAGTAGGGCGCGACGCGAAACCCCTTGTAGATCAGGCCCTGGTCCCACATCTGCTTCAGCGCCCACCAGACGGACTGGATGTAGTCGGAGTCGTACGTCCAGTAGGCGCTGTCGTAGTCCTGCCAGAAGGCCATCCGCTCGCTGAAGGTGCGCCAGTTGGCGACGTAGCGGTGGACCGATTCGCGGCACTTCTCGTTGAAGGCGGCGATGCCGTAGGCCTCGATCTGCTGCTTGCCCGAGATCTTGAGCTCCTTCTCGACCTCCAGCTCGACCGGGAGGCCGTGGACGTCCCAACCCGCCTTCCGCTCCACGTACTGGCCCTTCATCGTCCGGTAGCGGCCGAAGACATCCTTGAAGGCGCGGGAGAGGATGTGATGCGTCCCCGGGTTGCCGTTGGCGGTCGGGGGCCCTTCGTAGAAGACGAAGGCGGTCGCACCCTCGCGGATGCGGAGCGACTCCCGGAAGGTGTCGTCGTCCTTCCAGAACTGCATGACCTCGTGCTCCAGCGCGGGGAAGTCGGCCTTGGAGCCGACCGGTTCGAAGATCCGCTTCTTGGTGTCCATCTCGCTTCTAAAAACAAAAAGACCCGTCCGCACTGGGACGAGCCTTTACAGACCCGCGGGGCCACCCAGCTTCCCGGGGCTTGGACCCCGGACGCTTCTGGATTCCGGCTCGGGAGTGATCTCGTTTCGCCGCCGCCGCCCGGATCTCAGCACCCCGGGCTCTCTTTGGGCCGGCTTTCGGCGGAACTAACTGTCTCCGTCAGCGCCTATCAACTTCCGCTGCAGCGAAGCTTACCATCGCTTCCGCGATGCCCTACATCCGCTCGATCCCATCCGCGCAAGCCGAGGGCGTACTGGCCGAGGAGTACGCCACGGCCCAGCGTCGGACCGGTCATGTCGCCCACATCCTGCAGCTGCAGAGCTTGAACCCGGGCGTGCTCCACGCCGGCGTCCAGCTCTACCTGGCGATCATGCACGGGGCCTCGGACCTCACCCGGGCCCAGCGTGAGCTGATCGCGACAGTCGTCTCCAGCGTCAACGGCTGCTTCTATTGAACGACCTCGCACGGCGAGGACTTCCTGGCGCTGGCCGGGGGACGAATCGCTCGCCCGCCAGGTCATGGCGGATTACACGAAGGCTGATCTCGACCCACCGCTGCGCGAGCTGCTCGACTATTGCGTCGCGATCACGCGAGACCCTCGCTCGGGGTCGGCAGCGGCCGTCGCCCGCCTTCGCGCCGCCGGCTGGGGCGACGCAGCGATCCACGACGCGCTCCAGGTCACCGGCTTTTTCAACTATTACGACCGCCTCGCCGACGGCCTCGGCGTCGACCCCGAGCCGCGCTGGACGGCGCCCGCGAACTGAGCGGCTGACGGCGGTTTGGCGGCGGCGCGCCAGCCCGGCGGCGCCGTGACGTAGGGACGACGCCTCCCCGGCGACTCCGGCGGCCGGAACCCTTGCCCTCGTGAGCGGGAAGTTCCGGACCGGGATAGTTTTGGCCGGCGCCGGCTTCGCGCTCGCGTTGAGCCCGATGGTCACAGCGTCGGCCGCCGGGGGCGCCCCCCGCCCGCCCGCGGCATCGGCGCGGGCGCCGCAGAGCGGCGGAGTCCTGGCCGGCGTCGTCGTCCACGGCCGGCCCTGGGCCGGGAACCCCGGAGGCTAGGCGCCAGCTAGCCGGCCGGCGGAGGAGGTTTCCGCGGCGTCCGCCGCCTCGGCACCGGCCGGGGCCGCGCGGCCTCCGCGAAGCCCTGCCGTCGGGCCGCCTCCAGCTTTGCCTCGAGGGCTGTCGCGGCAGCGGCCTGCCGCGCGGCGCGGCGGTTGCTGAGCTCGGAGCGGGCCAGGTAGAGCCCCACGATCGCGACCAGGAGCCCGATCAGCAGCCGGAAGGGAAAGACGAGGACTCGGGTCGACACGCTCAGGGTCCTGCCGTTGCCATTGTCGCCGTAGGCGCGAACCGCGCACCAGCAGACCAGGGGCGGGTTGTCCCACTGCCCCCTGACCGTCCGTTCGGTTTGGCGGAGGACAGCGAAGTCCGGGAACACGACCCTGCCCGCGTTGGCCGACCCGAGGACACCGCTGGGTTGGTAGTAATCCTCGTGGACAGTTCCCTGGTTGCGAACCGTGAGGTTCAGCGGCACGGGCCCGCCGTCCGAGAACCAGGGAGCCGACAGGCTCGGAAACGCGACGTCATGCACGATCGGGCCGGGAACCGCGATCAGCAACTGCGTGCCGATGCCGCGGTTGATGTTGACGGTGCCGGATGCTCCCCTGAAAGGGACGAGGAAGGTAAGCCCGACCTGGTGGTCGCCGGGCTCCGGCTGGACCGGGATGTCGATCGTGACCTGGACCGTCTGCGTCCGCCCCGGCTGGAGCGAGAAGGTTCGCGGCGTTGCGACGACCCAGCCTGCCGCGGAACCCGGGCCCGGCCGGTTGAACACGACGCTGCCATCTGCCCGCTGACCCAGCTCGCTCGTAGCGGCCGTGATCTCGAGGTCCTCACCGCCGCTGTTCGAGACCTGAAAGGTGGCCTCCTGGTGGCTCGGCCCCTGGGGGATGACGATCCGGCCGGGGCTGACGGTCAGCGAGAAGAGAGCCCCAGTGTCAGGAGAGGCGGCAGGAGTGGCCGGAGGTCGGAGGCCCTTGGGCAGCGCCTGCGAGATGGTGCCCGTGGTGTAGAGATAGAAGAGCCCCAGCAGCGCCAGCAATCCTGCCAGCGCCGCCAGGGCCCACCAGGTCCGGGCACCCCGGCGCCCGGCCTTGTTTTCCTCCAAGCCGTACTGAAGCTTAGGGGTTGTTAGCGGCGATGTAGTTGAGGGACACGGAGTAGGTGTCCGCGTTGACCCAGGGGATGACGACCTCGTAGTCGTTGGTTACGGTGTCGCCGATGCCGGTGGTCTTGACAGCGGTGAGGGCGACGGTGGTCGCCGCGCTGTTGCTCATCGCGGTGTAGACGCCCAGGTTGTTCTTGACGGTCAAGGCGGAGACCGGAATGGTGTCGGTGTTACCGACTGTGACGCCGACCATAGAAGCCGAAGCGGCTTGCACGGTGACGTTGTATCCGGTGCGGTTGTTGGTCTTGACGTTCATGGTGACCGCTGAGAGACCCGTCTGGGTGGTCGCCGGGGCGCCGCTCAGCGCGAAGGCGGCGGTGAGGCCGCTCAGCGTGAGGACGTTGCCGACGCCGACGTTGGCGGTCGGGGCAGCGTAGGCGGGAACGGCGGCGAGGGCGGCGATGCCGATGCCGGCCGCGGCCAGCCCGGTGCTCACCGCGAGCCTGATCTTCGATCCGTTGAACATGTTGGGGCGCTCCTTATTGAGTTTGGATAATGATTCTTGTCGGTGATTCGTCACCGTTTCGTCGGTGACTTGAGCATTAGTAGTGGGTCGGAGTGTCATCCGGCGATCGGCGCGACGTTATCTTGCGATCATCTTCAACGGCCGGCGCTGCAGCTGCTGCTAGCCGAGCTGGTTGACGAAGCTCACCAGCATCAGGAGCGCAAAGCTCACGATCATGGGGGAGAAGTCGAGGCCGCCCATCCCTCCGCCCGGCATCAGGTTGCGGACGGGACGCAGCAGCGGCTCGGTGAGCTGGAAGCAGAAGCGGTAGATCGGGTTCGAGAAGTCGCGGCTGATCCAGCTGAAGGCGACGCGCACGAAAATCAGCACGACCATCGCGTAGCAGACGGTGCTGACAAGTACAGCGGTTGCGTGCATCTCAATCCCAATTCTCCCGGACCGGGCCGCCGCTCAAACTCTCGTCGAAGAGGATCCGGCCCAGCCGGAGCATCGTGCTGCCCGCCCGGCAGGCTTGCTCGAAGTCGCCGCTCATGCCCATCGAGAGGACCGGAAGAGGCCGGCCGGTGGCGTCCTGGCAGGCGAGTCGCAGCCTTGCCAGCTCATTGAAGGCCGGTCCGGGGTCCGTGGCCGCCGGGCCGATTGCCATCAGTCCCTCGAGCGGCAGCAGTGCGGAGATCGCCCGGGCAGTTGCGACCGCCTCCTCGGGGAGCACCCCCGACTTCTGGGTCTCCCGGCTGACGTTGACCTGGAGCAGGACCCGCTGGGCCGCGTCGCGAACGGCCAGCAGCTCGGCCAGCCGGGCTGAATCGAGCGACTGGATCAGCCGGAACCGGCGCGCAACCTGCGCCACCTTGTTTCTCTGGAGATGGCCGACCAGGTGCCATTCCGCCACGGGCAGGGCTGCCAGCTTGGGCAGGGCCTCCTGGACCCGGTTCTCGGCCAGCGCCGCGACGCCCGCGGCGAGCGCCTCGGCGGCCGCCGCCGCCGAACGGCCCTTGGTGACGGCGACGATCTCGACTCCCGACGGGTCGCGACCCGTGAGCCGGATCCGCTCCCGGACCGCGGCCAGCCGCTCAGCGAAGCGCGGCAATCGCGGCGAACCTCAAGCCGTCGGCCCGGCGACGATGGGAGAAGAGGCGGTCGGACTCAAAGGTGCAGAAGTCCAGGGCCCGGATCCGGCGCGGCAGCACGCCGGCCGCCAGGAACTGGTGCCGGTTGGCCTCGGCCAGGTCCAGCAGCAGGCGGTCGCCCTCGCCCGCCCTGCGCACCTCGGGCTCGAAGCGGCCGGCGAACTCGGGACCGACCTCGTAGCAGTCGCCGCAGATCCCAGGGCCGATGCCGACCCGGAGCTCCGCCGGGACCGAGCCGTACTCCCGCTTCAGCGCTGCCACCAGCTTCTTGGCGATCTCCTCGGCGGTGCCCCGCCAGCCGGCGTGAGCCAGGCCGAGAGCGCGGTTGAGCGGGTCGTAGGCGATCAGCGGGAAGCAGTCCGCGAAGGTCGCGAAGAGGGTAATCCCGGGGCGATCGGTCACCAGCCCGTCGACGTCCTTCACCAGCGGCACTGCCCGGTCGACGCGGGCGATCTCGGACCCGTGGACAGCTCCGATCACGGTCAGCGACTCCGGTGTGACGCCGAGCGCCCGGGCGAACTGGCGGCGATTCTCCGTCACCTGCTCGGGATCGGAGGCATTGGTCATGCCCATCGAGCCCATCGGCACGGTCGAGAAACCGTGGACGATGTAGCGCTCGGCGGCGAGCGGCGGGATGCTCAGAAACGCGGGCACGGCGATTCCAGATTAGGGGCCGGGGCGAAACCGACCGGGCGCTAGCTCTTGGCCTTGACGCCCGAGCGGGAGGAGAGGACCTGCTCGATCTCGCGCTTCACCTGCTGCAGGTCCATGAACTCCCGGTAGACCGACGCGAAGCGGATGTAGGCCACCTCGTCGAGGACCCGGAGCCGGTCCATCACCATCTCACCGATCTCGCCGCTCGGGATCTCGGCCCGGCCGCTGTTGCGGAGCTCGGCCTCGATCTCGTCGACGATCGCGCGCAGCCGCTCGGGCGAGATGTCGCGCTTCTGGGTCGCCTTGGCCAGGCCGCCGTAGAGCTTCTGGGGGTCGAAGTCCTCGCGCCGGCCGTCCTTCTTGGTGACGTAGAAGGGCACCGCCTCGATCCGCTCGTAGGTGGTGAAGCGCTTCCCGCAGGCGAGGCATTCACGGCGGCGACGGATCGCCTCGCCGATCTCGGAATCGCGAGAGTCGACGACCTTGAGTTCGTGGTGGCCGCAATAAGGGCATCTCATGGTGGAGCTACGACCACAATATATTGCGGTCGCAGCTCACACCCTGTCAACGCGGTTGTGGATTAGCTCCGGTGCCGGAGGAAGGCGGGGATATTGATGTCCTCCTCGTCGGACCCGAATTCGGGCCGCGATTCGTCCTTCTCCTGCTCGCGGGTGAAGAAGGTCTTGACGCCCTCCTCGGCTTCCTTCACCTGGCCCGCCTTGTGGCCGAAGCCGGTGGCGATCACCGTGATCTTGACCTCGCCCTGCATCTTCTCGTCACTCACGACTCCGAAGATGATGTTGGCGCTGGGGTCGGCCGAAGCCTTGACGATCTGGGCGGCCTTCTGAATCTCGTGGAGGGTGAGGTCCGAGCCGCCCGTGATGCTGAAGAGGATCCCGCGGGCGCCATCAATCGAGGTCTCGAGAAGCGGGCTCGAGACAGCCTGCTTGGCGGCGTCCTCGGCGCGGCTGTCGCCGGAGCCGAACCCGATGCCCATCAGGGCCTCGCCAGCGTCCGACATGATCGCCTTCACATCGGCGAAGTCGAGGTTGATGACGCCCGGGCTGACGATCAGGTCGGCGATCCCCTGGACGCCCTGGCGGAGGACGTCGTCGGCGATCCGAAAAGCCTGCTCGAGGGTGGTCTTGTGGTCGACGACCTGGGTGAGCCGGTCATTGGGGATGACGATCAGCGCGTCGACCTTGTCCCGGAGGTTCTTGATCCCCTGCTCGGCCGTCTCGTTGCGGACCTTGCCCTCCCAGTTGAAGGGTCGGGTGACGACCCCGATGGTCAGGGCTCCCGACTCCTTCGCCAGCTCGGCGATCACGGGGGCCGAGCCGGTGCCGGTGCCGCCGCCCATGCCGGCGGTGATGAAGACCATGTCGGTGTCCTTCATCAGCTCACCGAGTTCGACGCGGCTCTCGTCGGCCGCATCGCGGCCGCGGGTCCAGTCGCCGCCCGAGCCGAGCCCCCGGGTCAGCTTGCGGCCGATGTTCACGCGCGTGTCCGCCTTGCAGTTCCCGAGCGCCTGGAGGTCGGTGTTGACGGCGATGAACTGCACGCCCTTCAGGTTGGCCGAGATCATCCGGTTGACGGCGTTGCCGCCGCCGCCGCCGGCACCGACGACCTTTATCCTCGCCCGCCCGTCCTGCATCTGGTCCCGGTCATTCATATGCGCCTCCACTGCGTCGAACTTGAGTTGGTTAGAAGAAGTCACGAAGCCACCTGACGGTCCTGGCGTAGGCCGTCGTGAGATTGCCGTTGCCATGGCCGTTGCCGTTGTGCCGACCGTTGCCGGAAGCGGCGCCGAGCTGCGCTCCCCACCGGACCAGCCCGACCGCGGTCGCGAAAGAGGGCCCGCTGACGCGGTCGGAGAGCCCGCCGAAGCCCGCCGGCAGCCCCAGCCGGACCGACGAGTCGAAGACCCCCTGCGCGGCGTCGATGGTCCCCAGAAGGCGGGCGCCGCCCCCCGTCACGACCACCCCGGCGGGGAGCAACCCATCGTAGCCACTCTTTCTCACCTCCTCTCGAGCCATCTGGAAGATCTCGCGCACCCGCGGGCCGATGATCTCGGCCAGGAAGCGCCGGGGCACCTCCTGGACGCGCTCGCCGCCCACCTCGCGGACCTCGATCCGCTCCTCCCCGGGGATCACCTCCGCCAGGGTGTGGCCGTAGTTGAGCTTCAACGTCTCGGCTTCGGTCAGCGTGGTGCGAAGCCCGATCGCGATATCGCTGGTGACGTGGTTGCCACCCACCGCGAGGACCGCCAGGTGCAGCCCCGAGCCCTCGCTGAAGACGACGACGTCGGTGGTGCCGGCTCCGATGTCGATGAGGCAGACACCGAGCTCCATCTCGTTCGAGCTGAGCACCGCCAGGCCCGAGGCGAGTCCCTGGCCGACGACGTCGTCGACGTCGAAGCCGGCCTGGTGCACGCACTTGATGACGTTCTGGATCGACGTCTGGGCGCCGGTGACGATGTGCGTCTCCACCTCGAGCCGGGTCCCGGTCATCCCCATCGCCTCTTTGACCCCATCCTGGCCATCGACGGTGAAGCTGCGGGGGATGACGTGGACGACCTCGCGGTCGCTCGGCACGCTGACCGCCCGGGAGGCGTCGACCACTCGTTCAACGTCATCGGGCCCGATCTCATGACTGTCGCGGGAAACGGCGATCACGCCTCGGCTGTTCTGGGAGCTGAGGTGCGGACCCGCCAGCGAGACCACGACCGAGTCGAAGCGGACGCCGGCCATCCGCTCGGCGGCCTGGGCGGCGGCGGTGATGGAGCCGACAGTCTTCTCGATGTTGACGACGACACCTCTCCGGAGCCCTTCGGTGGGTGCCTCGCCGACGCCGATGATGCTGATGTTGCCGAAGTCGTCGGCTTCGCCCACGACCGCGGCCACCTTGCTGGTGCCCAGGTCGAGACCGACGACACGCTTCCGCCTCGTCAAAGGGTGTGCTGCGTTGCCTCCTGTGGATGGAGTGTGGTGGGGCGGGCGACGGCATTATAGCCGAGGGTTTGCGGACTCTCGACAAACGGTTTCCGGGCCCAGCGGCGCCTCGGCCGAGTGCGCGATCATTGCTTCTACCCACGATGTCCGAAAATGCACAGCCCCGGGGACGCTTCGCCGAGGCCATGGCTTCGCTGCCGGCCTGGCTCCTTCCCCTCTCGGCAAACCGCGGACCGGCATCGCGGCTGGTCACGGTCGCCGCCGTGGGAGGCGTTGGCCTCATCTCCGTCTTCGACCTCCTCACCCGGGGGACGAGCCTCGCGACGGCCGAGGTCCTGCCCGTCCTCGCCGGGGCCTGGCTCCTTTCCGACCTCGTCGTCGTCCTCGTCACCGGGTTTGCGATTGCGAGCGTGGCGGCGGTCGCCGGGGTCGGTGGCGACGGTCCCCTGGAGACCGTGATCGACAGCCTCACGATCGCCCTCGTCGCCACCGTCGGCAGGGCGGCGGCCGTCTACGGGGCAGCCGCGCAGGAGGCCGCCGCGCGGGCCGACCTGATGGCCCGCGTCGCCCGGATCGCAACCTCGGCCGACTCTCTCCAGCAGATCCTCGACCGGATTCTCCGGGAGATGGCCCGGGAGGGGCTGCGGGGCGGGCTGATCGGCCTCATCAACGAGCGGAACGAGATCTACCCCGCCGCGGCGGAGGGTGACATCGACGCGGTCTGGAATTCCCGGCTGCCCCTCGGCACCGGGATCATGGGGACGGCGGCGGCCGAGGGCCGCTCGATTTTAGTCGGGGATCTCGACCATCCCGACCTGGAGCTGAAGCCCGCCCACCGGGCGCTCGGCTCCAACGCGCGGATCAAAAGCCTGGTCGTGGTGCCCCTGCTGGCCGCCGGCAAGGTGGTCGGGGTCATCGAGCTCGACTCCGACCGCACCGACCGCTTCGACGCGGACGACCTGAGCCTCCTCGAGCAGATCGCGCTCGCCGTCTCCGACGCCGTCCAGCGGGAAGGCGCCCTCCAGCTCGCCGACGAGCTCGTCAAGCGCCGGGTCGAAGAGCTCAGCACCCTGCTCGAGGCGGCCCGCTCGCTGGCCGCCTCGCTCGACCCGGAGCTGGTCCAATCGGCCGTCGTGCTGACCGTCGCCCGCGCCCTCCAGGCGGAGGGGGGCCGAGCGGCGCTGATCCGGATCGAGAACGGCCGCCTGACCTCCATCTCCGACCATGAGGGGGGTACGGCGCGGACCCGGCCGCTCGACTTCCCGGTCGCCTTCGCCCCGGCCGAGATGCTGCAGGCGATCGACTCCGGGCACGCCGTCGGCTGCTCACGAAAGCAGGTGAAACCGAGCCTGGCCGCGGTCTTCGGCCCCTCGGCGCGGAGCTTTGCCTGGGCACCGGTCCGGTCCGGGGGCAAGCTCTACGGCGTCGTCACCGCGACCTCCGAGCGCTCCCTCTTCGAGTGGCCGGCGCTGCGGCTGCTGGAGGGCGTGGCCGATCTCGCCGGCCTTGCCGTCGGCAACGCCGAGCGGCTCCGGCTGGAGCTCGTGCGAACCGCAGAGCTGGAGGCGCATGCGGAGCGGATGGCGGAGCTGGAGAAGGTCAAGTCAGACTTCCTGAAGGTCGCTTCGCACGAGCTGCGAGGACCGCTCGCGATCCTCAAGGGCTACGTTTCGATGCTCTCCGACGGCTCTCTCACGCTCGAGGACCCGACCACCCTGAATGTGTTCGCGGTGATCCAGGCCAAGCTCCACGAGGTCAGCGCCCTGGTCGAGCAGATGCTGGAGACCGCCCGCCTGGAGGACAGCCGACTCCAGCTCAGCCTCGAGCGCGAGAACCTCCTCGAGGTGCTCGAGGAAGCGGTCGAGAGGGTCCAGCCGCTCGCCGCCGGCACCCATCGGATCGAGGTCGATGGCGGTCCGGAGCCGGTGACGGTGGAGGTCGACCGCGGCCGGCTGCTGACGATCATGACCAACCTGATGGAGAACGCCATCAAGTACTCGCCGGCCGGCGGTCCGGTAAAGGTCGGGATCGACGTCAGGGACGGGATGGCCGAGGTCACTGTGAGCGACCGCGGGCTGGGCATCGCGGCCGCCGACCTGCCCCGCCTCTTCAGCCGCTTCGGCCGCATCGTGACGGCGGATAACAGCAACATCCCGGGCACCGGCCTTGGCCTCTACCTCGCGCGCGAGCTGGCGCGGATGCAGGGTGGCGAGATCCGGGTGCGCTCGCGGGAAGGGGCGGGCAGCTCCTTCACCATCTCCCTCCCGCTCGCCGGCGAGCGGCTCGGAGGAAGCGTGCGGAGCGGCGCCGGCCCCGGTTAGAGGTAGTGACGGCGGATGCTCGCCGCGTTGTTGAAGATGCGGACGCCGAAGGCGACGATGGCGGCGATCGAGAGGT
>DAIRGV010000052.1:0-14755 GCA_036794405.1 Candidatus Dormiibacterota bacterium | reverse complement strand
CGCCGCCTCCGCCCGCCTACACGCCCCCTCCGCCCGCCTACACGCCGCCCTCCACCGGCACGTTCCAGGCGCCGCCCCCTCCGGGCATGGCGGCCCCCGGCATGGCGCCGCCGATGGGCGGTGGGATGGCGACCGCGGGCAACCTCGCCAGCCCCGGGATGCGGATCCTCGGCGGCCTCATCGACGTCGTGATCCTGGCCGTCGTCAACGTGGTCGTGTTCGTCGTCTTCGGCGCGATCAAGCTTTCCTTCGTCGCGTCGATCGCGAACATCGTGATCGACCTCGGCTACCTCGGCTACTTCTGGAGCACGCAGGGCGCCACGATCGGGATGATGCCTTTCGGCTTCAAGGTCCGGGACCTGGCGACCGGCCAGTACCCGACTCTCGGCAAGGCACTCCTGCGCGCCTTGATCTGGTGGCTTGAGGTCGCCCTCACGGTCTGCCTCTTCGGCGCCATCGGCTGGCTCTGGCAGCTCTGGGACCCGCAGAAGCAGGCCATCCACGACAAGATCGCGGGAACCATCGTCAGCAACGGCTAGGTGAGCCCGGTGAGAGCCTAGAGGCCGGCCCCCCGCAGCGCGCCGAGGAGGCGTGCCGTCGAGCTCGCGATCCCCAGCTCGCGGTTCAAACGCTCCAGGCTCGTCGAATCGGCCGGTTCGGCAGGCAGCCCGGGGTGCGGGTCGGGAAGATCGAGGTCCTCGACCGGATGGACGATCAGGCGCGCCCGGGCGATGTAGTCGCGCGTCGCCTCGCTCCAGTCGAGGCCGGCGAGGATGCCGTCGAGGGTCTTGTGCCTTCGCACCAGTCCGGCCGCGGTCTTGGCGCCGACGCCCGGCACCCCCGGCAGGCCGTCGGAGGGATCACCGCGGAGGAGGGCGAACTCGGCGTAGCTGCGGCCGGGGATGCCGTAGCGCCTCTCGACCTCCGCCTCGTCGACCACCGCCAGCCCGGTCTTCTCGGGATAGAGGACGACCAGGTCCGGGTCGCGGATGATCGCGAACAGGTCGCGGTCGCCGCTGTAGACCTCGATCGGCGGGTCGAGGCGGCAGGCGAGGGAGGCGATCACGTCTTCCGCCTCGAAGCCCGGCTTGCCGATCACGTTCAATCCGATCGCCGCGAGCACCTCCATCACCAGCGGCAGCTGCGGCTCCAGGCCCGGCGGGACGGGTTCGGCGACCCGGTGCGCCTTGTAGCTCGGCATCGCCTCGACCCGGAAGGCCGGCCGCCAGTCCTCGTCGGTCGCGATCGCGAGCGAGCGCGGCCGCCTCGCCTCGACCAGCCGGGCGAGCGAGTCCAGGGTTCCTCTGATCGCGTTGACGGACCGACCGTCGGGAGCGAGCTGAGCGCCCTTGTTGCCGAAGAAGGCGCGAAAGATCAGGGAAGACCCGTCGATGAGCAGCCAGCTAGGCCGTGACCGAGCGATCTCGGAGCTCTCTGAACTGGTCGGCGGTGTAGCCGAGCTCAGCCAGGACCTCGGCCGAATGCTGCCCGAGTGAGGGGCCGGCGGCGCCCCGGCGCGGAGGTGTCTCGCCCAGCCGCATCGGGGAGCCGAGCTGGCGGAGCGGGCCGAGGACCGGGTGGGCGCCCTCCCAGAAAAAGCCGCGCTCGACCAGGTGGGGGTCGGCGAAGACCTGGTCGTAGGTCTGGATCGAGCCGCAGGGCACGCCCGCAGCCTGGAAAGCGGCGATCCACCGCTCGCGGGAGGCGGTCACCGTCACCGCCTCCAGCAGGGGGATCAGCTGGGAGCGATTCGCGTTCCGGTCCGCGTTGGTGGCGAACCGCGGGTCGGCCTCCAGGTGCTCGAGGCCGAGGACGGCGAGGAAGGCGGTCCAGAGGGCGGGCGAGGGCACGCCCGCAGTGAACCAGCCGTCACTGGCACGGAAGGCCTGGTAGGGGGCGGTGGTCTGGTGCGCCGAGCCAAGGGGGCCCGGCACCTCGCCGGTGGCGAAGTTGCGGCCGGCCTCCCAGACCGCAAGCGAGACGCCCGCCTCAAAGAGGTTCACGTCGATGAACTGACCCTTTCCGTCGCGCTCCCGCGCCCGCAGCGCCGCCACCGCGGCCAGGGCGCCGTAAAGGGCGCAGACGAGGTCGCAGATCGGCACCCCGACCTTGACCGGGTCCCCGTCGGGCGTCCCCGTGATCGACATCAGCCCGCTCATCCCCTGGGCCATGATGTCGAGGCCCGCCAGGGAGGCATAGGGGCCGCTCTGTCCCCAGCCGGAGGCGGCGACGTAGACGAGACCCGGGTTGGTGACCCGGAGCCGGGGATAGTCGAGGCCGAGGTCGGCCATGGTCCCCGGACGGAGATTCTCGACCACGACGTCGGCCCGCGCGGCGAGCTTGCCGAAGATCTCCTTCCCCTCCGGCGACTTGAGATCGAGGGCGAGCGATCGCTTGTTCCGGTTGAGGCGGACGAAGTTGGAGGACTCGCCATTGGCCAGGAAGGGGGCGGTCAGCCGGACGTTGTCGCCGCCCGCCGGGTTCTCGATCTTGACCACATCGGCCCCCAGGTCGGCGAGCTGCATGGCGCAGAAGGGGCCGGCCATGAAATTGCCCACCTCGACCACGCGGACACCGTCGAGGGGAGGTGGGCCGGCCATGCTCCAAGAGCCTAGTGCACTGGCGATCTATCCTTGGGGCATGAGTGGCGAATACGGGCGCGCATCCCTCGCCGGGTTCGACGACACCATCTTCCACCGTCTCGACAGCCGCGCCGACGCCGATCTCGCGAAGCTGCCGATGACGGTCAAGGTCCTGCTCGAAGGTCTCCTCCGCGCGGCCGCGGCGGGCCGGGTCACCGAGTCCAGCGTCGCCGCGCTCGCCCGCTGGCCGGCGCCGCCCCCGGCCGACGCCGAGCTCCCCTTCACGCCAGCGCGGGTGCTGCTCCAGGACTTCACCGGCGTCCCCGCCGTCGTCGACCTGGCGGCGATGCGCTCGGCGATGGAGCGGGCCGGCAAGGACGCCGGCATGATCGACCCGCTGGTCCCCGCCGACCTCGTCATCGATCACTCGGTGCAGGTCGACGTGTTCGGGTCGCTGCGTGCCTACGACAGCAACATCGTGCGCGAGTACGAGCGCAACTTCGAGCGCTACGCGCTCCTCCGCTGGGCGCAGCAGGCCTTCCACAGCTTCAGCGTCGTCCCCCCCGGGATGGGGATCTGTCACCAGGTCAACCTCGAGTACCTGGCCAAAGTGGTCCAGGTCCGGGAGGAGGGCGGCAGCCGGCTGCTGATTCCCGACACGCTGGTCGGCACCGACTCCCACACGACGATGGTCAACGGGCTCGGCGTCCTCGGCTGGGGCGTCGGCGGCATCGAGGCCGAGGCGGCGCTGCTCGGCCAGCCGATGTTCCTCACCAGCCCGGTCGTGGTCGGCGTCAAGTTCCACGGCGCGCTCCGCCCGGGAGCCACGGCCACCGACCTGGTCCTGACCGTCACTGAGATGCTCCGCAGGCACGGTGTCGTCAACAAGTTCGTCGAGTTCTGCGGCAGCGGCCTGTCCACTCTCTCGGTGCCGGACCGGGCGACGCTCAGCAACATGTGCCCCGAGTACGGGGCAACCTCCGCCCTCTTCCCGGTCGACGCCCAGACGCTCAAGTACCTGGAGCTGACGGGCCGCGACCCCGAGCACATCCGGCTGGTCGAGGCGTACAGCCGCGAACAGGGCCTCTTCCGAACCGACGAGTCGCCGACGCCCACCTTCAGCGAGCTGCTCGAGCTCGACCTCGCGACCGTCGAACCGTCGCTCGCCGGGCCACGGCGACCGCAGGACCGCCACTCCCTGCCGGACGTCTGGAAATCGTTCACCGACGTATTCGGCCAGCCGCCCCTCGAGGAGCGCGGCAACGGGCCGTCGCGGATGGGCAGCGAGGGCAGCGACAACTACGAGAGCGAGAAGGAGGCGCCGGCCGGCGCCGGGACGGTCGCCACCGCCGCCAAGTCGGGCACCGGGCTGGCCGACGGCTCGGTCGTGATCGCAGCCATCACCTCCTGCACCAACACCTCCAACCCGTCGGTGATGGTCGCCGCCGGGCTCCTGGCGAAGGCCGCCGTCGAGCGCGGGCTCGAGGTCCACCCCCACGTCAAGACCTCCCTCGCCCCCGGCTCGCGCGTCGTCACCGACTACCTGAAGAACGCCGGGCTGATGGAGTACCTGGAGAAGCTGGGCTTCTTCCTCGTCGGCTACGGCTGCACGACCTGCATCGGCAACTCGGGCCCGCTCGCCACGCTTGAAATCGAGAAGGAGGTCGTCGACCGCAACCTGAGCGTCGCTGCGGTGCTCTCCGGGAACCGCAACTTCGAGGCACGGATCCACCCGCTGGTGAAGGCGAGCTACCTCGGCTCGCCGCCGCTGGTGGTGGCCTATGCGCTGGCCGGCAACCTCCGCAAGGACCTCACCAGAGAGCCGCTCGGCACCGACCGCGAGGGTAGGCCGGTGATGCTGAGCGAGGTCTGGCCGTCACCCGAGCTGGTGGCCCGGACCGTCGGCGAGGCGGTCCGCCAGGAGATGTACACCCGCGAGTACTCGAAGATCTTCGAGGGCGACGAGAACTGGAAGAAGATGGACGCGCCGACCGGCGCCAGCTTTGCCTGGGACGCGAATTCCACCTACGTCCAGGAGCCGCCCTACTTCCGGGACTTCGAGGCCACGCCGCCCCCGGTCGGTGACGTCGTGGGCGCCCGCTGCCTCGTGCTCGTCGGCGACTCGGTGACGACCGACCACATCTCCCCCGCCGGCTCCATCCCCGCCGCTTCGCCCGCCGGTGAGTATCTGGTCGACCACGGGGTCGAGAAGATCGACTTCAACAGCTACGGCGCCCGTCGCGGCAACCACGAGGTCATGATCCGGGGCACCTTCGGCAACATCCGGCTTCGCAATGAGCTGGCGGCCGGCAAGGAGGGCTACTGGACCACGCACCAGCCTGACGGCGAGGAGATGACGATCTTCGCCGCCTCCAACCGCTACCGCGAGGAGGGAATACCGCTGGTCATCCTCGCCGGCAAGGAGTACGGCTCCGGCTCCTCGCGCGACTGGGCGGCCAAGGGGCCCCTGCTCCTCGGTGTCCGAGCGGCGATCGCCGAGAGCTTCGAGCGGATCCACCGCTCCAACCTGGTCGGAATGGGCATTCTGCCGCTCGAGTTCAGCGCCGGCGACACCCGCCAGTCGCTCGGCCTCAGCGGCCGCGAGAAGTTCACGATCCGTGGCTTTGGCGCCCTGCGGCCGCGCCAGCGCCTGACGGTCGAAGTCGAGGATGCGGGCGGCGCAACTCGTTCGTTCGAGGTCACCGCCCGCCTCGACAACGACACCGACGTCGAATACCTCCGCCACGGCGGGGTGCTTCCGATGGTGCTGCGCGACCTGATGAGCCGGGCTTGAGCGACGGACCGATTACGATTTAGGGCGATGCACCTGCGCCGTCCCCGCTGGCTCACCGCTTCGGCGATCGCATTTCTCGTGCCGACCCTGCTCGTCGGCTTCGCCACCGCGGCCCTGGCCGCCACCACCGCCCTCCCCGGCGACCCGACCAAGGGCCAGACCCTCTACACCTCCTCGACCTGCAGCACCTGCCACGGACCGAGCCTGGGCGGGGGCATCGGGCCGGCCCTGCACCCGATCAAGAATCTCGGCGATGTCAAGGATCCTCTCGACCCCCAGTACCTGATCGCCACCATCACGGCGGGCAAGAACGGCGTTGGCGGCTTCGGCCAGATGCCCGCAAAGGGCGGCGACAGCAAGCTGAAGGACCAGGACATCAAGGACCTGGCCGCCTTCATCATCAAGCAGAACCAGATCGTCGGCCCGGTCCCGCTGGCGCCCGGCCTGCTCGCCATCAGCACGATCGAGTGGGTCAGCATCGGGATCCTGGCGATGCTGGCCCTGGTCTACCTGCTCACTCGCTACAACATGCGCTGGATCGCCCGCAAATCGGGCCACCGGTAGCCGCGCTCTACGACGTCATGCGGACGGCGGGGACAACCCGCCGGTTCCTCACCGACCCCGTGCCCGACGCCCTCCTCCACCGCATTCTCGACAACGCCCGCTTCGCCCCCAACGGAGGCAACCGGCAGGGCTGGCACGTCATCGTCGTGAAGGACGAGGCGACCCGCCGCGCGCTCCACGACCTCTACCAGCCGCCCTGGCGCGCCTATCTTGCCGAGCGCTACGGCCTCGCGCCGGGGGCGGCCCCGGGGCCCGACCTGCCTCCCGCGTTGCGGCGCACGATGGAGTTCGCCGAGCGGCTTCACGAGGTGCCGGTGCACCTCCTGGTCACGGTCGAGCTCGGCACCCTGGCGGTGACCGACCGGGACCTCGGCCGGCAGAGCATCGTCGGCGGAGGCTCTGTCTATCCCTTGGTCCAAAACCTCCTGCTCGGCCTCCGCCAGGAGGGGTTGGGAGCGGCTCTGACGACCCTGCTGATCCCGGCCGAGCCGAAGGTGAAAGAACTCCTCGGCATCCCCCCGGAGCACGCGCTGGCCGCGCTCGTCGCAGTCGGCTACGCGGCGGGCCCGCTCCCGACCCGGCTCCGGCGAAAGGCAGTCGAGGAGTTCACGACACGCGACCGCTTCGACGGGGAGCCGTTCCGGGCCTGAGCTCGTCTCTCAGTTGTTGTAGGCCCGGGTGAGCTGGGCCCAGACGACCTCGTCGTTGAGGGCGTGGGCGGCGTCGGCACCGGCCGCGATCCGCGCCACCGCCCGCCGGCGGGCAGCCTCGTCCATCTCCGGATAGCGCTCCACCAGCTGCTCGAAGGTCTCCCGCTCGCTGCTCCTCTCCATTCCCCGACTGCCTCCTCTCGTTTCGGCTTTTTTTTTCGCCAAAGAAAAGCCCCCGCCCGGTTCACGCGGGCGGGGGCTCACGGGTTGCTGCTTCTAAGGCGTCCCCAACCCCGCCACCGCAGGGGCGAGGGACGTGATCACGACCCCGGTTCGCATCGCCGGCTAGGCCACCTCGTCAAGCTCGACCGGCCACCGCCTCTCGTCGCCGCAATCCGGGCATTCGTAGAGGCCGAGCAGCTGCCCGGGCCGGGCCGAGTCGGTGTGCAGGGTACGCAGGCTCATCAAGGTCTCCCCGTCGTGGCGACCGCAGATGGGAGTGCCGGGACTGGCCATGGCAGCAGGCTACCCCGCCAAGGCTCGGCGGCGGTAGTCCGCGACGCACAAAGCCGGCCGGGCCTGCTTTATGTATAAATCACTATGCGGAAATGAACCTGATCGAGCCCCCCGACCGGCTGATCCCGGCCCCCACGCTGCGCGAGGCGATGCGCCTCGGCGGCTTTGCCGCCGCCCACCTGGTCGCCGGCGCCGGCGGCCTCGATCGCCGAGTCGAGTGGGTTCGGGTCATCGAGACGCCGGAGACCGCGCGCCGGGCCCGGCCCGGTGACCTGCTGCTGACGACCGCCTACCCAATTCGCGACGATCCCGCCGCGCAGCTGGAGCTGGTGACGACGATCGCCGAGGTCGGCGGAGCGGGCCTGGTCGTCAAGCTCGGGATGTACGTCGAACGCTTACCGGAAGGGATGGCGGAGGAGGCCGACCGGCTCGACCTGCCGCTCTTCACCCTCGGCCAGGACGTCCCCTGGGTGGACCTGATGGAGCCGCTCCTGGAGCGGATCATCAACGCCGAGCACTCCCGACTCAAGCAGTCGATCGCAATCCACCGCCGCTTCACCGAGCTGGTCCTCGACGGCAAGGGCCTCGACGAGATCGCGCGGACCCTGTCCGACCTGCTCGGCAGCGCGGTGGTGATCGAGGACGCGACCTTCCACCTGCTGGCCCACGCCGGCGGCTCGGACATCGACAAGCACCGGCGGGAGACGATCGCCCGCCACGGCACCCCGCCCCGGGTGCTCTTCGATCCCGGTATCCAGCGGGTGCTGCGCGAGGTCGCCGCTCATCGCGGGCCGATGAAGGTGCCCGCCTTCCCGCGACTCGGCATGGATCGGGAGCGGATCATCGCCCCGATCTATGCCGCCAACCAGGTCCTCGGTTACATCTCGGTGCTCGACCATCCGCCGGATGCGGAGGAGATCGCCTTCATGGCGATGGAGAACGCCGCCACCGTGGTCGCCATGGCCCTGATCAAGGAGCGCGAGGTGTCGGCCGCCGAGTCGAGCGTGCGAGGCGAGTTCCTCGAGGACCTGGCCCAGGGCAGCTACGGCGACGAGGCGGCCGCCCAGCGCCGGGCCCGCCACCTCGGCTACTCGATGGGTGGCAACCATGTCCTCGTCGTCGTCGACATCGACGGCTTCGGCAGCTTCGCCCGCGGCAAGCAGCTAACCGAGGAGATGATCCAGTCGCTCAAGCGCGAGTACCTGCGACGCGTCAGCGGCGTCGTGCGGCGCAATTTCGCCCGCGCCCTGGTGGGAGCACGCTCAGACAGCGTGCTCGCCCTTCTTCCGCTCGGAGCCGAGACCGAGGGCCACGAGGCGCGGGTCCGGGCGCTCGGCCAGCAGATCCGGGAGTCGGTCGGCGAGTGGAAGCCGGGCTTCACGGTCTCGGTCGGCTTCAGCGCCCCCACGCCGGCGCCGGCCGGTGTCGCCGCCGCCCACCGGGAGGTCCGCAGCGTGATGGAGACACTGACCCGCTTCGGGCGCCAGGATCAGATCGTCTCCGCCAACGAGCTCGGCGTGACCGGCCTTCTCGCGAGTGTCGCCGACGACCGCCTCCTCGACTTCGCCCACCGCCACCTCGGCGCCCTCGCCGAACACGACCTCCGGCGCGGCGGGGAGCTGGTGCAGACGCTCCGCGCGTACCTCGAAGAAGGGGAGCAGCAGGCGGCCGCGCGGCGGCTCAAGGTCCATCCGAACACGCTTCGATACCGCCTGGACCGGATCGGAGAGATCATCGACGTCGACCTGGCCGACCCCGAAACCCGCCTCAACCTGGCCGTGGCGCTGCGGGTCCAGAGCCTTCTTGATTTGTAAGCGAGCCACGAGAACCACCGCCTTCGGTTAGGGCGGGGCGACTAGGCCGGAGGGCCCGGTGGAATGTATTTTGCGGCTCAGATGCCTCCGACCCGCTCCTCGCGCGCGCACTGGAAAGGCTCGGTGCCGCCCTCCCGAGCCGCCTGCGGGATGGGCTTCGTGGCGACCCCCGCCCTTCCCGCTTCGCATCGGGTGGTCGAGCTCGCCACCGGTGCCCTGGCCCGGCTCGCCCACCGGGGCGGGATGGACTCCGACGGCAAGAGCGGCGACGGCGCCGGCCTCCTGCTCCAGGTCCCCCACCGCCTGCTCGGCGGGCGCCCCACCCGGCTGGCGGTGGCGATGCTCTTCGAATGGGACAGCCGGGGTCGGGTGCTGCTGGCGGAAGAGTTGCATGCCGCCGGAACGCCGATCTCGGAGTGGCGACCGGTCCCGGTCGACCCCTCGGCGCTGGGTGAGAAGGCCCTCTCCAGCGCTCCGGTCATCTGGCAGGGTCTGATCGACAACCCCCAGCTCCCACCCGACGAATGGGAGGACGTCCTCTACCGCGCCCGGCGGAGATCGGAGCGGCGAGCTGCCGCCGAAGGGGTGCGGATGTACCTGCCGTCGCTCTCCTCCCGGACGATCGTCTACAAGGGTTTGCTGGCGGGCACGCACCTCGCCGACTTCTACCGCGATCTCCAGGACCCGGCCTGCGAGAGCGCCCTCGCCGTCTTCCACCAGCGCTACTCGACCAACACCATGCCCGACTGGCGAAACGCCCAGCCCTTCCGGATGCTGGCCCACAACGGCGAGATCAACACCCTCAGCGGCAACCGGAACTGGATGCGGGCTCGCGAGCCCTACCTGCCCGAGGAGCTGCGCGAGGTGATCTGGCAGGAGGGCTCCGACTCGGCATCCCTCGACAACGTCCTCGAGCTCCTGGTCCGGCTCGGCTCGGACCCGGCGGAGGCACTGATGACGCTGGTGCCCGACGCCTGGGAGGGCCGGGGGGACCTGGACCCCAGCGTCCGCGACTTCTACCGCTTCCAGTCCACCCGCTACGAGCCCTGGGACGGGCCGGCCGCCCTGGCGTTCAGCGACGGCATCGTCGCCGGCGCGGCGCTCGACCGCAACGGGCTGCGGCCGCTCCGCTACCAGCTGACCGACGACGGCCTCGTCGTGGCGGCGTCGGAGGCGGGGGTCGTCCCGCTCGACCCGGCTCACGTGGTCGAGCGGGGCCGTCTCGGCCCCGGCCAGCTGATCCTGATCGACACCTCCGACGGCTCGATCCTCCGCGACGCCGAGGCCAAGGAGCGCGTCGCCCGGAGGCAGGAGTATGGCGCCCATGCCGACCGCCTCCTCCACCCGGTGCCTCGCCGATGGATCGACTCCGATGCCGTCGAGCTGCTTCCCCGCCTGCAGCGGGTCCACGGCTGGGGCAACGAGGACATCAGGATCGTCGTCAAGGCGATGGCGGAGAGCGGTCTCGAGGCGGTCTACTCGATGGGAGACGACACGCCGATCGCCATCCTCGGCCGCGCCCAACGCCGGGTCTACAGCTACCTCCGGCAGCGCTTCGCCCAGGTCACCAATCCGCCGATCGACTCGCTCCGCGAGAGGTTCGTGATGTCGCTCCGCGTGGTGCTCGGCCCGCGGGTGACGATGGCCGGCGTCCCGCCCCGCAAGCCGGCGCCCCCGGCCCTGTTGGAGCTGGAGAGCCCGATCCTCGGTGCCGGCGAGCTGAAGCGGATCCTCGAGACGGGCCTGGTGCTGGACGCGACCTTCGGCGAGGGCGAAACGCTTCGGACGGCCATCGAGCGCCTCTGCGCGGCAGCCGAAGCCGCAGCTGACGGCATCCTCGTGCTGAGCGACCGCAGGACCTCCCGCCGCCGCCTGCCGGTGCCGATGGTGCTCGCGGTGAGCGCCGTGCACGAGCGCTTGGTCCAGCGCGGGATGCGTTTTCGCAAGGACCTGGTGGCCCTCGCCGGCGACGCCGTCGATGTCCACGATGTCGCGATGCTGGTCAGCGCGGGGGCGGCGGCCGTCAACCCCTACCTCGGTTTCGCGACCGCCCGGACGGTGCTCGAGAGCGGCGAGCCCCAGGACGCAGAGAACGCCTACCGCAAGGCCCTCGAGTCGGGCCTGCTCAAGGTGATGGCCAAGATGGGCATCAGCTGCGTCGCCAGCTACTGCGGCGCGCAGGTCTTCGAAGCGCTCGGGCTCGGCGCCGAGGTCATGGAGCTCTGCCTGCCCGGCGTCCCCTCCCGCGTCGGTGGCGCCGACCTCGGCGACCTCGAGGCCGTGATTCGGGAGCACCACGCCGCGGCCTGGCTGGGTGAGGAGGGTCCTCCCGACCGGGGACTGATCCGCTTCCGAAAGACCGGCGAGTGGCACGCTCACAACCCGGCCGCTGTTCGCCAGCTGCAGAGGGCCGCCGACTCCGGCGAAGCCGCGGACTACGAGGCCTACCAGCGCCTGGCCGACATGGGGTCGCCGGCGGCGCTCCGCAACCTGCTCGACTTCCGCTCGACAGACGACCCCGTGGACCTCGCCGAGGTGGAGCCGGCGGCGGCCATCCTGCCCCGCTTCATCGCCACCGCGATGTCGCTCGGCGCCCTCTCGCCCGAGGCGCACCTGGCGCTCGGTCTGGCCATGAACAGCATCGGCGGCCGCTCCAACAGCGGCGAGGGCGGCGAGGATCCCGACCTCTACCAGGTCTCCGGTCCAAGAGGCGACAACCGGATCAAGCAGGTGGCCTCGGCCCGCTTCGGCGTCACCCCGCGCTACCTGCTGCGGGCGGACGAGCTCGAGATCAAGATCGCCCAGGGGGCCAAGCCGGGCGAGGGTGGCCAGCTGCCCGGGGTCAAGGTCACCTCGCTGATCGCCCGCCTGCGCCACGCCCAGGCCGGCCAGCAGCTGATCTCTCCACCACCCCACCACGACATCTACTCGATCGAGGATCTGGCGCAGCTGATCTACGACCTGAAGGCGATCAACCCCCGCGCCCGGGTCGGGGTGAAGCTGGTCAGCGAGGCCGGCGTCGGCACCATCGCCGCCGGCGTCGCCAAGGCGAAGGCCGATTTCGTGCTCATCAGCGGGCACGATGGTGGCACCGGCGCCTCACCTCTCTCCTCGATCAAGGGCGCCGGCGTCCCCTGGGAGCTCGGTCTCGCCGAGACCCAGCAGGTGCTGGTCGCCAACCGCCTCCGCGAACGCCTCACCGTCCGGACCGACGGCGGCCTCCGGACCGGCGCGGACATCGTCAAGGCGGCCCTGCTCGGCGCGGAGGAGTTCGGGCTGGGCACCATGCTGCTGGTGGCGCTCGGCTGCGACATGGCCCGCCAGTGCCACCTCAACACCTGTCCCACCGGCATCGCCACCCAGCGCGAGGACCTGCGGGCCAAGTTCAGTGGGCGGCCCGAGCAGGTCGTCAACTACCTGACCCTGGTCGCCGAGGAGGTGCGGACGATCCTCGCTTCGCTCGGCGCGCGCACGATCGACGAGGTGGTGGGGCGGGTGGAGCTGCTGGGGCAGGTGCCGGGCTCCCGGCTCGACCTCGACTACCTGCTCCTGGCCGCGCCGGCCGGGCTGCCGCGGCGGCGTCGCTGGGCCCGCAATGGCGACCCCGCGCCCGCGGATCCACCCAGCGGCCGGATCGACAACTCCTTCCGGACCCTCGGGGCCGGCCTCTCCCGGCTGGCGGTGGAGACGGGCGAGCGATCGATCCGCGAGTACGAGGGCAGCGCCGGCCAGAGCTTCGGCGCCTGGCTCTCGGAGGGCGTCGAGCTGACCCTCCGGGGAGAGGCCAACGACTACGTCGGTAAAGGCATGGCGGGCGGCGTCGTCGCCATCCGCGCCTTCGAGCACGATGCGGCACGGAGGCCCGTGCTGGCCGGCAACACCTGCCTCTATGGAGCGACCGGGGGCCGCCTCTTCATCGCAGGCCGGGTCGGCGAGCGCTTCGCCGTCCGCAACTCCGGCGCCGTGGCGGTGGTCGAGGGCGCCGGCGACCACTTCTGCGAGTACATGACGGGCGGGGTGGCGGTCGCCCTCGACCTGGTCGGCTCCAACGTCGGCGCCGGCATGACCGGCGGCGTCGCCTACGTCCGCGATTGGCTCGGACTCAACCCGGAGAGCGTCGTGGCACGTTCGGTGCCGCGGGAGGACGGCGAGGAGCTCCGACAGCTGATCTCCGAGCACGCGGCGCGGACCGGGAGCCGGCTCGCGCTCGAACTGCTCGCCGACTGGCGCTCAGCGCTCGCCGGCTTCCGCCAGGTGGTGCCGGCGCCCCGTGTCCAGGCTCCGCCGGACGGCGTCGACAACCCGCAGGTTGGCGATCGAGTCCTCGAGGGGGAGCGGGGCCGGTAGGCCGCCCAGCGCGGCCGCACTGAACTCCTCCACCATCGCCCGATAGGGCGGGTTGCTCGGCTCACCGAAGGGCCGCTCCAGGCGAACGTCGCCGGACTTCAGCTCCTGGATCTCGGGAGAGTCAAAGCTGGCGAAGAGGACGGCCGTGGCTCCGGACGCGAAACCGAGCGTCATCGAGACCGTCATGTCGACCCTGTCGATGTGACCGTGGGCCTCGACCCAGGTCGGCTCGCCGTGGATCCAGCGCGCCAGGTTGATGGTGTAGACGCCGACGTCCAGCAGCGCCCCCCCGCCGAGAGCAGGATCGAGGCGGTAGTTGCCGGGAGCATCGAGCGGGAAGCCAAAACTGGCCCAGGTGGTGTCGGGTGGATTCTCCCGCAGGCGGGCCACCACCTCCTGCAGGCGCGGCTGGAAGCGGTACATGAATGCCTCCATCAGCAGTTTGCCTCCCAGCTTGGCGGCAGCGGCCATCTCCTGCGCCTCTGTGGCCGTGAGAGCGAGCGGTTTCTCGCAGAGGACGTGCTTGCCGGCGGCGAGGGCGCGAATTGTCCACTCGCGATGAAGGCTGTTCGGCAGCGGTAGGTAGACCGCATCAACCTCCGGGTCTTCGAGCAGAGCCTGGTAGTTACCGAAGACGCGGCCTGCAAACAGCCGTCTGGCTCGCTCGGGGTCACGGCTGGCGACGGCGACCAGCTCGGCATTGGACGCGGTGGTGATGGCCGGGATCAAGGCCCCGGCCCCGATGCCAGCCGCGCCGAGGATGCCGAAGCGGAGCTTAGGCGTCGACGCGGACCGGCTTGCCGCCCTGGGCGATGGACTGGGCGGCGGCCTCCATCACGGCGATGTTCCGGCGCGCCTCCGCGGGGGGAACCGCCAGCGGCTCGCCGAGCAGGAGGTGATCGGCCAGGTTGCGATAGAAGCCGTTGCGGAGGCGGCGTGGCAGGGCGAGACTCTCCTCGTTGACGCCCCCCTCGCCGTTGGGCCGGAAGACCGTCAACCGCGCCGGGGAGTCGGCGGGGGCCAGGCGGTCCTCGACCAGCTCGTCCATCGTTCCCCGGCCCACGATTGCCTCTCGCCGCCAATTCCCGACGATGGCTCCGCCCGTACCCAGCAGGTACCACTTCGGCTTCAGCGCGGTGGCGATGTCGGAGTGGAGGAAGGAGGCCTGGGAGCCGTCGGCGAAGCGGAGGTCGACATTGACGTGGTCGGAGTTGGTGACGTCCTGCCAGACGAGGGTCTGGGCCACGGCCGAGACGGTCGCAACCGGCTCGCGGAAGAGCAGCAGGGTCCAGTCGAAGTAATGCGAGCCCCAGTCGAAAATGGTGCCGCCCGAGATCGGCTCATGGGAGTGCCAGTAGCTGCAGGGGTGGCCATAGCCGCCGATGAACGACTCGAGGTGAAACGGCCGGCCGACCGCGCCCGACTCGACGGCCCGCAGCAGCGCGACGAAGTCGGGGTCCCAGCGCCGGCTCTGGTAGACGGGTAGGG
>DAIRGV010000103.1:0-3070 GCA_036794405.1 Candidatus Dormiibacterota bacterium | reverse complement strand
CCTCGATCTTGCCGCTGTCGATCTTCTCAAGGTGGTTGAGGCAGCGCAGGAAGGTGGACTTGCCGCCGCCGGACGGCCCCATGATCACCACCACCTCGCCCCGCTGGACGGTGAGACTGACCCCCTTCAGGACCTCGACGTCGTGGTAGCGCTTGTGAACGTCGGTGGCCCGCACCACCGGCCCGATGCCGGCGTCCTCGGTGGGTTGGCGCGCAAATGCCGCCACCTAGCCCCCTCCGCCACCGTGAAGCCCAGCGCCGGACAGCGTCCGACGCCAGAACCCAGGCACCCCAGCCCGGTTGAGGTCCTGCCTCTCGCCGAATCGATCCTCGATCCGCTTCTGGACCTGGGTCAGAACGCTGGTGATCAGCAGGTAATAGATGGCGGCCACCGCCAGGGCCTCGAAGGTCCGGAAGTTCGACGAGTAGAAGTTGGAGGCCTGCTGAAGGAGCTCGTGCACCCCGATCACGAACAGCAGTGAGGTGTTCTTGCTCATGTTGATGTACTCGTTGGTGGTCGGCGGTACGACGATCCGGAGCGCCTGGGGCAGGATGACGCGGCGCAGCGTCTGCCAGCGCGTCATGCCCAGCGCCTTGGCGGCGTCCGCTTGCCCGGGATCGACGGCCTGTAAACCCGAGCGGATGATCTCGGTCATGTAGGCGGCCTCGTTGAGGGCCAGGGTGATAGCGCCCGCGATCACGGCGTCCCGGTTGAGAAAGAACAGGAGGGGTGAATTGTTGGTCAGCTCGGCGGTGCCATCGTAGACGAACAGGAGCTGGAGCAGAAGCGGCGTGCCCCGGAAGATCCACAGGTAGAAGTTGACCGGGGCGCGCACCAGCGGGTTGCGCGAGATCCGCCCCAGCGCCAGCGGTAGGCCGAGGATCACCCCGGCGGTCTGGGAGACGATGGTGAGCACAAGAACCAGGAGCGCCGGCCCGAACCAGACATCGCTGAGGAGGATCGACCGGAAGCACGGGAAATCAAAGCCGTTGACCTGCTCGGGGCAGCTCAGCGCGGCGAGGACGATGCCAACGCTCACTCAGTCAGGCCGGCACCGCCGGTCAGGTCTTGTTGTTGGCGATGTCCCCGTCGGTGACGCCCCATTTCTGGAGGATGGTCTTGTAGGTGCCGTCATCCTGGAGCGCCTTGAAGGCCGCTTTGAGGGGGTTGAGAAGTGCGCTCTCGCCCTTGCGGACGCCAATCCCCTCGGGGGCGACCTCGATCGGTCCGGCAGTGTTGGCAATCGCCAGGCTGCTGTCCTTCTTGATCTCGTAGCCGGCAACGGGCGAGTCGGTGAAGTGGACATCGTCAGCCCCCTTCTTGAGTTGGGCCAGGGCCTCGGTGTCGACGGTGAAGACGTCGAGCGTCAGCTTGTTGCTGACGCAGGCCCCGCCGGCGGCGTTGAGGCCGGTGGCCTCGTCCTTCTCGGCGGTGCCGTCCTCGACCGCCACCTTGTGACCGCAGAGGTCCGCGAGCTTGGTCGGCTTGTATGAGGCACCGGACTTGACCACGAAGGACTCGCCGGCAACGAAGTAGGGCACGAAGTCCACCTTGGTGCTGCGATCAGCGGTGACCGTCATCGCCGACATGATGGCGTCGTACTTCTTGGCGGAGAGAGCGGGGATGATACCCGCGAAGGCCTGGTTGACCGCCACGAACTTCAGTCCCATCTTGGCGGCCAGGGCCTTGCCCAGGTCGATGTCAAATCCGGTGGCGTTGGTCGAGCCGGCGGGATCGTAGTACTCCTGGGGCGGGTAGGAGATGTCGGAGCCGATTGTGAGAGTGCCCGCCGTGAACAGGGCGCTGTCGGGCGGCGGAGTGACGCTGGCCGATCCTGAGCTGCCCGAGCTCGAGCTTCCACACGCGGTAATCGCCATCGCACCAAATAGCGCGAAAATTGCCGGCCTCAAATTCACCTTGATTCACCCTCCGTCAATTGGATCCCCGGCGCATCGCACGAGTCTGGCCGGAATTACCGGGCCGGTCAACATTGTAGGCAATACCCGAGCGTTCGGGGTTTTGCGGCTGCGTAAGATCCCGGCGATGTTCGCCGCCGGCTTTCGTTCAGCGGTCGTAATGATGACTACATGTAAGGAGCTGCTTGATCCCGCCCCGTGACCGGACAAAGGTCAAGCGCAGATTCTGGCTTGCCGACGCGGACCAGATCCCCGCAAGAGGTCCCTCCAACTCGTGGACGCGGAGTGAGTTATGCCGCTCGTTGACGTCAAGCAGTCGCAACGCTTTCTTGAATGCCTTTCGGTCGGTAGCGGAGAAGTCTTTGCTGGAATAGCTGTCCAAGAACTCCTCGGTGAACTCGAGGGTGCGGTAGGGCTCGGCCAACCGCTACTTGCCAGCTCGCCGGTCGAGATCCTCTTCCGCGAGCCGGCGCACCCTTCCCGCCTCGACGTCTCGAAGGGCGCGCTTGACCCGCAACCGGTGCTCGCGACTGTATGCCCAAGCGTCGCCGCGCGGAACCACAGCTGCAGGGGTGAGCACCAGCCTGCCGTTGCGCACCTCGGCCTGGAACTCCGCGGCCTCGTCGAGCCCGAGTTCCTGACGGGTGCCGGCAGGTACGGTGATGCGTCCCTGACGCATCGAGACAACAACCTTGGCCATTGGTTCTAGACTAGCACTTCGTAATGGCATTTTGGCATTTCGGCTGACGTAGCGGAGCCGCGGAAAGTCGGACTTTAGACCAGGTCGTCCCGGCCCTGGCGCTTCAACTCGGCCACCAGCAGCTTGACCTCCTGCACCCGGTCCCGGGGACAGACCAGGATGGCGTCCTCAGTGGAAACCACCACCAGGTCCGAAACCCCCACCATCGCCACCAGGCGGCCGTCGCTGTGGACCACGTTGCCACCGCCATCGAGGATCAGGGCATCGCCCTGCACCGCGTTGCCGTCGGCATCGGCCGGGAGCACGTCGCGGAGATCGACCCAGCTGCCGACGTCGCTCCAGGCGAAGTCCGCCTCCAGCACCAGCAGGTCATTCGTCCTCTCCATCACCGCGTGGTCCACCGCCATCTCCGGGACCGCCAGGTAGCTCCGCTGGTAGTCGTCGAGGCGGCCTT
>DAIRGV010000051.1:0-15817 GCA_036794405.1 Candidatus Dormiibacterota bacterium | reverse complement strand
CGTTGGGGAACTTGTCGAAGGGCCAGCGGGGGATCTTGACGACGCAGTAGTCGAGGGCCGGCTCGAAGGCGGCGAAGGTTCTGCCGGTGACCTGGTTGCGGATCTCCTCCAACCGCCGCCCGACCGCGATCTTGGCGGCCACCCGCGCGATCGGGTAGCCGGTCGCCTTCGACGCCAGCGCGGAGGACCGCGACACCCGGGGGTTGACCTCGATCACGTAGTACTGCGCGGAACGGGGGTCGAGGGCGAACTGGACGTTGCAGCCACCCTCGATGCCGAGCGCCCGGATGATCCGCAGCGCCGAGGTCCTGAGCATCTGGTACTCGCGGTCGGTCAGCGTCTGGGAGGGCGCGACCACCACCGAGTCCCCGGTGTGAACCCCCATCGGGTCCAGGTTCTCCATGTTGCAGACGGTGATGCAGGTGTCGGCGGCGTCCCGCATCACCTCGTACTCGAGTTCCTTCCAGCCGATCAGCGAGCGCTCGACCAGGACCTGCCGGATGGGCGAGGCGTCAAGGCCGCCGAGCACGACCCGGCGGAGCTCTGCCGCGTCGCCGGCGACCCCGCCACCGGTCCCGCCCAGGGTGTAGGCGGGGCGGATGATGAGCGGGTAGCCGATCCGGGCAGCGAGGCCTTCCGCCTCCTCGAACGAGGTGCAGACGAGCGAGTCGGGCACCGGCTCGCCCAATCGCTCGAGCATCCGCTTGAAGGCGTCGCGATCCTCGGCCATCCGGATCGACTCCAGTGGCGTTCCCAGGAGCCGGATCCCGTACCGCTCGAGAACGCCGGCTTCGGCCAGCTCGACGGCCAGGTTGAGGCCGGTCTGGCCGCCCAGGGTGGGGAGGATCGAATCCGGCCTCTCGCGCTCGATGATGGCGGTCAGCGCCTCGACCGTCAGGGGCTCGATATAGACCCGGTCGGCGACCTCGTCGTCGGTCATGATCGTCGCGGGGTTGGAGTTGACGAGGACTGTCTCGACCCCCTCCTCGCGGAGGGACTTGCAGGCCTGGCTGCCGGCGTAGTCGAACTCCGCCGCCTGCCCGATCACGATCGGCCCGGAGCCGAGGATGAGGACTTTCCGCGGCTTCTCCGGCAGCGCCGCCCCGGCGACCGTCCGGGCCAGCGGCCGGGCGGACCGGACCATCTCGGTGAAGCGGTCGAAGAGGTGCTGGTTGTCCTGGGGTCCGGGCGCGCCCTCGGGGTGGTACTGGACGCTGAAGACGGGCAGCGTACGGTGCGCGAGGCCCTCGACCGAGCCGTCGTTCAGGTTCAGCTGGGAGACGAAGAAGTCGCCCGGCGGGATGCTCTCGCCATCGACCTGGAACTCATGGTTCTGGCTCGTGATGTGGGTGAGGCCGGTCTCCAGGTCCTTGACCGGGTGGTTGGCCCCATGGTGGCCGAAGGGCAGCCGCGAGGTCCGCCCGCCGACCGCCCGACCGAGGACCTGGTGGCCGAGGCAGATCCCGAAGAGCGGGATCCTCCCGATCGCCTGCCGGCAGAGCTCGACCGGGCCGTCGAGGACCGCCGGGTCGCCGGGCCCGTTGGAGAGAAGGAGCCCGTCGGCGCCGGTCGCCTCGACCTCGGCCCAGCCGGCGGTGTGGGGCAGCACGACCACCCGGAAGCCCCTCGAACGGAGGGAGCGGAGGATGTTCGACTTGACGCCGTAGTCGACCACCGCGACGGTGAGCCCGGTCGCGTCGGCCGCCTCGCGGCGGCGGAGCTCGGAAGGCAGCGGCTCGAACCATTCGACCGGGCGGCGGCGGGAGACCTCGGCGACGAGGTCCTGCTCGGCCAGCGGGGTGACCCGGCGGGCCGCCTCGGCCAGCTCCGCCAGGCGCCCGGGGCCGGGCTCCTCCGCCTCGTGGCTGAGGATCGCCCGGAGCGCTCCCCGGGAGCGAAGGTGGCGGGTCAGGGCGCGGGTATCGATGCCGTGGATACCAGGGATCCGGTGTCGCTTCAGGTAGCCGTCGAGCGAGTCGAGCGAGCGGAAGCTGCTCGGCCGATCGCACTCCCAGCGAACGATGAAGGCCCTGACCCAGGGCTGCACCGACTCGGCGTCGGCGTCGTTAACGCCGTAATTGCCCTGCAGGGGGTAGGTCATGCAGATCATCTGGCCGGCGTAGGAGGGATCGGTCAGCACCTCCTGGTAGCCGGTCATGGCGGTGTTGAAGACGACCTCCCCCTCGCCCACCGCGTCCGCGCCGAAGGGCTCGCCGACGAAGGCGCGGCCGTCCTCCAGGACCAGGGCCGCGAATCGCTTCACGGACCCGGCTCCTGGAGGATCACGGCCCGGTCGACGCCATCCAGCTCCTCGAGCAGAACCTGGACCCGCTCACTGCCGGAGGTGGGGAGATTCTTGCCGACGTAGTCGGGTCGGATCGGCAGCTCGCGATGGCCGCGGTCGACCAGCACCGCCAGCTGGATCGAGCGCGGCCGGCCGAACTCGATCAGGGCGTCCATCGCGGCGCGGACGGTGCGGCCGTGCCAGATCACGTCATCGACCAGGACCACCGCCTTGCCATCGATGTCGGGGACGCTGGGATCGCCGTCCTTGGCCCGCGGCGGCCCGAGGTGGAGGTCGTCGCGGTGCATCGTCGGGTCGATCGCCCCGACCGGTACCACGCAGTGCTCAAGCTCAGTGAGCAGGAGCGCGAGCCGCCGGGCGAGCGGAGCGCCCTTGGCCATGACCCCGATCACCACCAGGTCCTCGACCCCCCGGTTACGCTCCACGATCTCGTGGGCGATCCGCCTCAGCGAGCGGCGGATGGCGTCCGCGTCCATCACCGTCGCCTTGAGGGCGCCGGAGACCGCCATCTAGCTGAGGACCATGTCGAGCAGCGCCATCCGGATGAAGAGCCCGTTCCGCGCCTGCCGGAAGTAGGCCGCCCGGGGGTCGGAGTCGACCTCCGGGGCGATCTCGTCGACCCGCGGCAGGGGGTGCATCACGATCGCCTGTGGCCCGAGCTTCTCCATCATCTCCGGCGTGATCCGATAGACACCCCTGACGGCCTGGTAGTCGGCCGGGTCGGCGAACCGTTCCTTCTGGATGCGGGTCTGGTAGACGACGTCGACCTTGCCCAGCACGGAGTCGAGGTCGGCCGTCTCGCTCCATTCCACCTTGTGCTCGTCGAGGTGGTCCTTGATGTCCTGCCGCATCGCCACCGCCGGCGGCGCGACGAACCAGATCCGGACGTCGCGGTACTTGCTCAGCAGGTAGGTGAGGGAGCGCACGGTGCGTCCGTTGGCGAGGTCACCGACCATGGCGATCTCGACCCCGTCGACGCGGCCGAGCTCGGCGCGGATCGTGTAGATGTCGAGCAGGGCCTGGGTCGGGTGCTGGCCGCGGCCGTCGCCGGCGTTGATGACCGGCACCTCGCTCACCGCGGCCGCGCGCCTGGCCGCCCCCTCCTCGTCGTGGCGGAGGACGATGACGTCGGCGTAGCCGTTGACGATCCGGATCGTGTCCTCTAGGGTCTCGCCCTTGGCGGCGCTGGAGAACTCGCGTGCGTTGTCGGTACCCATCGCGCTGCCACCGAGGCGCAGCATCGCCGCCTCGAAGCTGAGGCGGGTGCGGGTGGAGGGCTCGTAGAAGAGGGCGGCCATGACGCGACCCTGGAGCCGGCCGGCGGCGCGGTGCGGCTCGCGCTCCATTTCGGAGGCGCGGGTCATGATCTGCTCGAGGAGCCCGCGAGAGAACTGCTGGCTTTCGACGACGTGCTTGAGACGCTGCCCGATAGCCATAAAAAAACCTCCTTCTCGGCCTCTCAGGACCGGCTTAAAGGGCGCCCGCGGCAGCGGCTCGCGGGGTTTCTGGCCGCTATCTTAGCGGCTCCGCCGCACCTCGGTTGAGGGTCCGGCGGACGAGCAGGAAGGTTCCGGCCGCGCCGATCAGGAGGAGGAGCAGCGCCGCCGGCAGGCCGGCCGGGGTACCGCTCCGCGGCAGCCGGTAGCCGGGCGTCGCATAGAGCTTGCCCTGGTAGACGATCGCCAGCAGCCGGCCGTGGCCACCGCCCCCGAACCCGGCGCAGCTGCGCCGGTCGGTGTAGATCGTCACCGGTTCATTGGCGTTGAGGTCGGTTATCACCGGCAGGCCGGCCTCCTTCGCCCAGCTCTCAAGATAGTCGTAGTCCCCGCAGGGCGCTCCGGTCACCGAGATCTCGTGGTTGCGGTCGTGCCCGGTCGGGGTCGCGACGGTCTCCACCGTGATGTCATGGATCCGTCCCTGGACCTTGTCGAATACGGGAGCCGCCGGGGTCAGCAGCGCCACGTAGAGCCCGGCCCCGATCAGCCCGAGGCAGACCAGCCAGGCCCCCAGGCGGAGGCGGCCGGTCAAGGCCGCGGTTCTGGCGGGAAGACCTCGGAGGAGTCGTGGATGTCCGCCCGCGGCCTGGCGCTGTAGAACCGGCAGGGTGGCGAGTCGGCGGTGGTGAAGAAGTTCCAGTGCTTGCACCAGGTGTGGCCGTCGAACTTCCGGCAGCTGCCGCAGGTGACGTTGGGGTTGTGCTTGTCTAGCTTCTTCACGCCCTCACCGCGTCCGCGTCCCAGGTGTTCGGCGTGACGCCGGCCTCCTTCAGGCGGTACTTCTCGACCTTCTCGGTGGGCGTCAGGGGCAGGGAGGGCAGGAGCTCGATGTAGCGGGGCACCATGTGCCGCGCCATCAGCCCCGAGCACCAGGCCGCTAAATCCGGCTCGCTGAGGCTGAAGCCGGGGCGGAGCACGGCGCAGACCTTGACCTCCTCCTCCATCAGCTCGCTGGGCACCCCGAAGGCGGCCGCCTGGAGGACGGCCGGGTGGCTCTCCACCACCTGCTCGATCTCGAACGCGCTGATGTTCTCGCCCCGGCGTCGGATGGCGGCCTTCTTGCGGCCGAGGAAGTAGAGCCAGGCGTCCTGGTCGAGCCGGCCGTAGTCGCCGGTGTGGAACCAGCCGCCGCGAAATGCCTCCGCCGTCGCCTCCAGCATGCCGTGGTAGCCGAGGGTCAGGAGACCCGGCTCCTCGGAGCGGACGAGGATCTCACCGTCAGCCGCGATCTCGACCTGGTACGGCGGCACCACCCGGCCACAGGAGCCGGGCCGCCTGCGCTCCCCGAGCGGCTGATAGGCTGGCACGCCGCAATCGGTCATCCCGTAGCCCTCGACCAGCCGCAGCCCGAAGCGCTCCTCGAAGCCGGCGGCGAACTCGGGCATCGGCACGCCCCAGCCGAGACGGACCGGGTTGTCGGCATCGTCATGCCGCGGCGGCTGCTTCCAGAGCATTGTCAGGGTCGCGCCCATGTAGTCGAAGACCGTGGCCCCGACCGCGCGGATCTCCTCCCAGAAACCCGAGGCGCTGAAGCGCTCCCCGAGGGCGGCTGTGCAGCCGCCGACGATCGCCGGCCCAAGCGTGAGGACCGAAGCGTCGATGTGGAAGAGCGGGAACGGGTTGTAGAGGACGTCGTCGGGCCGGATCCCCTCGCCTGCGACGTAGATCTCTGCCTGCCGGACGGCGTAGCGATGGTCGAAGAGGCAGGCCTTGCTCGGGCCGGTGGTGCCGGAGGTGAAGAAGATCTGTGCGACGTCGGTCTCCGCCACCCTCACGCCGGGGTCGGTCGGGGCACCGCGGAGCTCGCCCAGCTCCCTCCGGGTGACGACCCGCTCCAGCCGCGAGAGGCCCGAACGGACCTCGGCCAGGCTGGGCAGGAACGCCTCGTCCACGACCAGTAGACGGCAGCCGCAGAGATCCAGGAGGTGGGCGAGGCCGGGTCCCCGGAAGGCGGTGTTGAGTGGGGCCTCGACGGCGCCGATCCGAAGCAGGGCGAGCCAGAGGAGGGCGAACTCAGCACAGTTGGGCAGCATCACCCCGACCATCTCGCCCGGCTTCACGCCGGCGGCGAGGAGCCCGTTGGCGAGGCGGTTCACCTCCTGGTCGAAGTCGGCGAAGGTTAGCGTCCGGCCCGGCATCCGGAGGAGGTCGCGGCCGGGCAGCTCCGCCGCACGGGCGGCGAGGAGCTGGGCGAGCGTCACCTGCGCTTGCGGGCGGCCCAGCGGTCCAGCTCGGACCGGAGCGCGGCCACCACCGCGGGGTCGGCGAAAGCGTCGAGCGTCGCCTGCGTCTCGGCGCCGAGCGCGGCCTCCACCTCGGCGTCCTCGACCCGGTTCAGGAGCCGCTTCGTCATGCGGACGGCGGCCGGCTGGTTGGTACCGATCTCAGCCGCCATCTCGAGCGCTGCCGGCACCACCTGGCCACGGGGTACCACCCGGTTGACGAGGCCCGAGCGCTCCGCCCAGGCGGCGTCGAAGCGGCGGCCGGTGAACATCAGCTCGCGGGTCCGGCCCGAACCGATCAGTCGCGGAAGGAGGCTCGAGGAGCCGTTGCTGAGCAACAGCCCGAGGTGGACCTCGGGGCAGAAGAAAATGGTGTCCTCGGCACAGATCCGCAGGTCGCAGGCCGCCGCGATCTCGAGGCCGCCGCCGACCGCGTAACCCTCGATGGCCGCGATCACCGGCATCGGCATCGCCCGGAGCGAGGTGGTGATCGCCTGAAAGCCCTCGATCATCGCCCCGAACTCGGACCCGTCCATCCCCGCCGTCTGGGTGAGGTCGTCGCCCGTCGTGAAGGTGCCACCCTCCCCGGCGAGGATGGCGCAGGCGACCTCGGCCTCGGAGCCGACCCGGTCAAGCGCCGCCCGGAGCTCCTCCAGCGCCGCCGGGCTGAGCGCGTTGCGCACCTCGGGGCGGTTGATCTTGACGAGCGCAGTCGACCCCCGCCGCTCGACCCTGACCAGCTCCCCCATCTCGAGTCGAAATGCTACTTCGCGGTCAGAGCCGAGAGCGAACCTCCCAGAGCTCGGGGAAAAAACGCTTGTCGAGGGTGCCTCGCAGGTATTGGGCACCGGTCGAACCGCCGGTGCCGGTCTTGCCGCCGATCTGCCGTTCGGCCATCAGCACATGGCGCGAGCGCCAGAGGGCGAACGCTTCGTCGTGGTCGAGGAGCGACTCCGCCAGGTCGAAGAGCTCGGGGTGGGCGGCCCGCTTTTGGTAGACCTCTTCCAACGAGGGCGATCCGGCCGCCGCCAGGAGGGCAAGGAAGGCGTCCCAGAGGGTCGGCTCGGCAAGCCTCCGCGCAAGCCGGTCGCGCTCGTCCCCCTCGGCGTCGAGCCGCTTCAGATAGGCCGGGTTCTTGAGGCCCGAAAGGAACTCCAGCTCGCGGAACTGGACCGACTGGAAACCGCTCGCGGGTGCCAGGTCGGAGCGGAAGGCGAGGAAGTCCTGGGGCGACATGGTCTCCAGCACGGCCACCTGCTCGACCAGGACGCGCTCGATCACCTGGACCCGCCGGAGCCCGTGCCGGGCGGCGAACGCATCGCCGGCGAACATCGCCTTCCGCACGGCTTCAAGCTCGTGGATGAGCACCTTGAACCAGAGCTCGTAAACCTGGTGGACGACGATGAAGAGGAGCTCGTCGTGCGCCCCGGTCAGCCCGACCTGGAGGGCGAGCAAGCCGGGGACCTTGAGGTAGGACCCGTAGCTCAGCCGGCGTCCCTCCTCGCCGAAGTTGGCGGTCACCCTGCCAGCCGCTCCGCGCGAAGCGCCGAGCGCCGCACCTTGCCGGCGTCATCGCGCAGGTACTGGTCCGTCCGCTCGAAGCTGCGGGGCAGCTTGTAGGGAGCCAGCCGCTCGGCGAGGTGCGCGCGGAGCTCCTCGTCGGGCACCTCGGAGGGCGCCTGGACGATGGCGTGGACACGGCTCCCGAGCTCATCGTCGGGCAGCCCGATGACGCAGCTCGAGCGGACGGCCGGGTGCTCCTCGAGCGCGGCCTCGACCTCGGCCGGATAGACGTTGGAGCCGCCGACCAGGATCATGTCGTTGAGCCGGTCGGTCAGGTACAGGTACCCGTCCGGGTCGAGGAAACCCATGTCGCCGAGCGACTCCCAACCTTCGCGGCTCCTGGCCGTCGCGCCGACGTAGCGATAGGTGAGGGGAGTTCCCTCGGCTCGCTTCAGGAAGACCTCCCCGACCTCGCCCGGCGGCAGCTCGGCGCCTTCCGGATCGAGGATCCGGATCCGGCCGTCGCGGACCGGCCGCCCGACCGAGCCCCGGTGCCGCAGCCACTCCGCGCCACCGAGGACGGTGATCACCTGCTGCTCCGTGCCGCCGTAGAGCTCCCACACGCGGTCGGGACCGAGCCATTCGATCCAAGCCTCCTTCAGCCAGGGCGGGCAGGGCGCAGCGAGGTGATAGGCGATCCGCAGGCTGGAGAGGTCGTGCCGGGTGCGCTCCTCAGGTGGCAGCTTCCAGATCCGCAGCATCATCGTCGGCACCAGGTACATGTGATCGACGCGGTGGCGCTCGACCAGCTCGAGCGCGGTCAATGCGTCAAAGCGCGTCATCACGATGTTGTGACCGCCGAGGAAGAGGCTCCCCATCGCCGCGCTGAAGGGTCCGTTGTGGTACAGCGGCCCGGTCACCAGGTGGACGCGACCAGGCAGCATCCGGTAGATCTCGGCCGTGAGCTGGGCCACCTCCGCCACCGCCGGCAGACCGGCAACGATCAGCTTGGGCCGGCCCGTGCTGCCGCCGGAGGTCGGTGCCTTCCACTCCGCCGCCGTCTGGTCGGGGAGGTCCGCGTCGGAGAGCGCCGGGTCGGGCTGGTAGCCGGCGGGCGCGGTGGGGCGGCCGGCGACCGCGGCGCCCACGACCAGGGGTGGGTCGGCCAGCTCGACGATCTGCTCCAGCTCCAGCCGGGGTGAGCGGCTCGAGACCGGCTGCGGGGTCGCACCCAGCTTCCAGGCCGCCAGGCAGGCCTCGAAGAACTCGATCGAGTTGGGCAGCGCGATGGTGACCAGGCGGCCCGGTTCGACCCCGAGGCCCTGGTAAGCGCGGGCCAGCCGGTTGGTGCGCCGGTTGAGCTCATCGCGGGTGACGGTCACGCCCTCGTGGGTGATCACCGGGGCCTCCGGGTCGGCCGCGACAAGCTCCCGGAAGACCCGCGTCAGCGGGGTCAGGTTCGGCTCCGCCACCGGGTCGGGCGAGGCGGCGGTGGCGGCCATCGCCGCCGATGTTACTAGTGCCGGAAGTGGCGCACCCCGGTGAAGACCATCGCAACCCGGGCCCGGTCGGCGGCGGCGATCGAGTCCTGGTCGCGGATGGAGCCACCGGGCTGGGCGATCGCAGTCACCCCCGCGGCGGTCGCCGCCTCGACCCCGTCGGGAAAGGGGAAGAACGCGTCGGACGCGAGCACCGCCCCCTTTGACCGGTCACCGGCCCGCATGACCGCCAGGTTGACAGACTCGACCCGGCTCATCTGGCCGGCGCCGACGCCAACGGCCGCGCTGTCCCGCGCGATCACGATCGCGTTCGACTTGACGTGCTTGACGACCTTCCAGGCGAAGGCGAGCTCCTCCCATTCCGACTCGGTCGGCTGCCGGCTGCTCACCACCCGGGCCGCCTCGGGGTCGAGACGGCCTCGGTCGGGCGCCTGGACCAGGAAGCCGCCGGGCACGCTCCGGAACTCGAGATCGGACCAGAGGGCCCGGGCGGGCATCGCCTCCAGCAGCCGAACCTTGGGCTTGGCGGCCATGACCTGCAGGGCTTCGGGCCGGAAGCCGGGCGCGATCACGACCTCGACGAAGATCCCGGCGATCTCCTCCGCCGTCTCGGCGTCGAGCGGCCGGTTGAGGGCGACCACCGCGCCGTAGGCGGAGACCTTGTCGCACTCGTAGGCGCGCCGGTAAGCGTCGGCCACGTCGGCGCTGATCGCGCAGCCGCAGGGGTTGGTGTGCTTGATGATCGCCGCGGCCGGGTGCTGGAACTCGCCCGCCAGCGCGAAGGCGGCGGCGGCGTCCTGGAGGTTGTTGTAGCTGAGCTCGCCGCCCTGGAGCTGGCGCGCGGCGCCGAGGCCACCAACCGCTGACGGCAGCCGGTAGAAGGCGCCCTCCTGGTGCGGGTTCTCGCCATAGCGGAGACGCTGGACAAGACGCCCCGCGAATGGCAGCTCGGGCGGGAAGGGGTCCTCCCGGAGCCAACCGGAGACGGCCGCATCGTAGGCGGCGGTGTGGGAGTAGGCCTCGGCGGCGAGCTCGCGCCGGAGCGCCGGTGGGGGCCCGCCGGAGGCCAGCGCCGCGAGCAGGTCCGGGTAGCGGTCGGGCCGGACCACGACCACCACGGCCGCGTGGTTCTTGGCCGCGGCGCGGATCATCGCCGGGCCACCGATGTCGATGTTCTCGATCACCTCCTCGAAGTCAGCGCCCTCGCGGGTGGCGGTCGCGACGAAGGGATAGAGGTTGACGCAGAGGAGGTCGATCGCCTTCAGCCCGTGCTCATCGAGCGCGGCCAGGTGCTCGGGCCGGTCCCGACGGGCGAGGAGTCCGCCGTGAACGCCGGGGTGGAGCGTCTTCACGCGCCCATCGAGAATCTCCGGAAAGCCGGTCAGGTCGGACACCGGCAGGGCCGTGATCCCCGCCTCGGTGAGGGCGGCCAGGGTACCGCCGGTGGAGTAGAGCTCATAGCCGAGGGCGATGAGGCCGCGAGCGAAGTCGGGCAGCCCCGACTTGTCGCTAACCGAGAGGAGAGCGCGCGGCATGGTTTCGGGTGAGCATTTCGATCGCTTCGGGGAGAATCCGGCGCTCCTCCGCCTGGATTCGGGCGCGGAGGCTCTCGACGCTGTCGCCGGGGAGGACGGGTACCACCGCCTGGACCAGGATCGGCCCGGCGTCGACCTCCTCGGTCACCAGGTGGACGGTGCAGCCGGTCTGCGTCACTCGCTGGCTGAGCGCCTGCTCGACCGCGTCCATGCCGCCCCCGAAGGCGGGGAGCAGCGACGGATGAACGTTGAGCATGCGGTTCTCGAAGGCGGTGATGAAGGCGGCGCTCAGGATCCGGTCGTAGCCGGCGTTGACCACCAGCTCGACCCCGAGCGACGCCAGCCAGTCGCGCATCGCGATGTCGCGCTGCTCGAGCGAGTCGTAGCCCTTCTGGGAGAACTCGCCGAGGGGGAGGCCATGCTCGCGGGCGAAGGCGGCGGCCCCGCAGGAGGGGCGGTTGGTCGCCACCGCCACCACCCGGAAGTCGCGCTCGACCAGGTTGCGGAGGTTCGAACCCCTGCCCGAGGCGAGGACGCCGAGCCTCACTCCGCGACCACCTCGCCGATGACGAGGGCTTCGGCGGGGACGGCGCTGCGGTCCACCACGAGGATCATCCCGATGCCCAGGTTGAAGGTCCGGAGCATCTCCTCGTCGGTGACCCGCCCGCGCTCCTGAACCTCGGAGAAGATCGCCGGCACCCGCCACGCGGTGCGGTCGAGGCGGTAGCCGAGGCCGGGAGGGAGCGCCCGGGGCAGGTTGCCGGGAATGCCGCCGCCGGTGATGTGGGCGGCGGACTTCCAGCTGAGCCTCGTCAGCTCGGGCAGGTAGGAGCGGTGGGTGTCGAGCAGCTCGGACGGGAGCTCGGCGCCCTCGAAGACCTTCCTCGCGAGCGAGAAGCCGTTGGTGTGGAGCCCGTTTGAAGGCAGCCCGACGAGGACGTCACCCGCTCTGACCAGGCTCAGGTCGGGCATCGCGCCCGGGGGCGTCAGGCCGACGATGAAGCCGGCCAGGTCGTAATCGCCGAGGGCGTAGAGGCCCGGCAGCTCCGCCGTCTCGCCTCCGAGCAGCGGCATCCCCGCCTCCCGGCAGGCGCCCGCCATACCCTCGACCAGCTCGACCAAGACGGCCGGGTCGAGCTTCGCGGTGGCGAAGTAGTCGAGGAAGAAGAGCGGGCGGGCGCGGCCGACCGCGATGTCGTTGACGCAATGGTTGACGAGGTCGGTGCCGATCCCGCGATGGCGGCCGAGCGCGATCGCGACCTTGACCTTGGTCCCGACCGAGTCGGTCGAGGCCGCCAGGTGGCCGACCCCGGGCAGCTCATAGGTGCCCGCGAAAAGGCCGAACCTGCCGGCGTGCTCGCCGAACGTGGACTCGATCAGCGCCCGGACCTGCTCCAGGGCCTGCTGGTAGGCAGCGATGTCGACCCCGGCCGCGGCATAGGAGAGGCCTTCGGACTTCAAGGGGTCTCGAGGGCCAGCTTGTCCATCTCCAGCTGCTGGGGCACCGCCACCGGGTAGGAGCCGTCGAAGCAGGCGCGGCAGAACTCATCGATCGTCCCCCTCCCCACCGCCCTCATCAGGCCCGGGATCGTGAGGTAGGCGAGCGAGTCGGCCCCGATCTGCTCGCGGATCTCGGGGACGGTGCGCTTGGCCGCGATCAACTCCTTGGAGGAGCCGATGTCGACACCCATGAAGCAGGGGAAGCGCATCGGTGGCGAGGAGATCCGCATATGGACCTCGGTGGCGCCCGCCCGGCGGAGCAGGTCGATGACGCGCTTGGAGGAGGTGCCGCGGACGATCGAGTCGTCGACCGCGATCACTCGCTTGCCCGCCAGCGTCCGCTTGAGGGGGTTGAGCTTCAGCATCACGCCCGCCTCGCGGAGGGACTGGGTGGGCTGGATGAAGGTGCGATTGATGTAGCGCGACTTGACCAGCCCCTCCCGGAAGGGGATCCCGGAGGCCTCGGCGTAGCCGATCGCCGCCGGCGTGCCCGAGTCGGGCAGGGCGATCACCATGTCCGCGTCGACCGGCGCCTCGCGGGCGAGCTCCTGGCCCATCCGGATCCGAGCCTCCTCGAGCTCGCAGTTCTTCAGGATCGAGTCGGGGCGGGCGAAGTAGATGAACTCGAAGACGCACATCGCGTGCCGGCTCTGCTTCTGGAAGATCACGCTCTGGAGACCGTGGTCGTCCATCACCACCATCTCCCCGGGCTGAACCTCGCGGACGAAGGTGGCGTTCACGGTGTCGAGCGCGCAGGTCTCGGAGGCGAAGACGTGGGAGGGCTGGCCGGCGTGGGGGATGAAGCCGATGCAGAGCGGGCGAAAGCCGAAGGGATCGCGGATGGCGATCACCTGGTCAGGGGTGATGACGCCGCAGGAGTAGGCGCCGACCACTCGCGCAAAGGCGCCGCGGATCACTTCCGCCCAGGTCCTGCCGTGGGTGTGCTCGATGAGCCGCGCCATCACCTCGGTGTCGAGCGAGGTCTCGAACTCCACGCCCTGGGCCTCCAGGTCGCGACGGATCGCGGTGGCGTTGAGCAGGTTGCCGTTATGGGCGATCGCGCCCGGGCCCAGAACCGGGTGCCGGATCGGTATCGGGTGGGCGTTCTCGGCCCGGCTCGAGCCGGTCGTCGAATAACGGGTATGGCCGAGCGCAACCACCCCTTGCATATCTCCCAGCACGGTGGGGCTGAAGACCTGGTTGACCAGCCCCATGTCGCGGTGGATGACGACGCCGCCCCCGTTCCCGACCGCGATCCCGGCCGACTCCTGGCCCCGGTGCTGGAGCGCGAAGAGGCCGAAGTAGGTGAGGTTGGCGACGTCCTCGTCGCGAGCGTGGATGCCGAAGATCCCGCACATCCCTTCAGGCAGCCCTCACTCGGCTTCCAGCGCGCCGAAGTAGGCCGCGGCCAGGTCCGCCAGGGGAACGCTGAACTCGCCCTCGAACTCGAGCGACTGGCCGCCGGTGAGGCCGAGAAGCTGGATCTCGACCCGGTGCCGGCGCGCCAGGTTCTGGAGCTCGGGCATGGCCCGCGACGGCGCGCTGATGACGAAGCGGCCCTGGGTCTCGCCGAAGTGGAGCGCGTCGGTGCGCAGGTCCGGCGGCGGCCGCAGCGGCGGGCAGATCACGCCTCGGCCCCCGAGCAGGCAGGACTCGGCCAGGGCGACCAGCATCCCGCCCTCGCCCACGTCGTGGGCCGAGCGGAGGTGGCCGCCGGCGGCGGCCGCGAGCATGAACTCGTGCGCGGCACGCTCGCCGAGGAGGTCCACCTCGGGCGGCCGTCCCGCGAAGAGCCCGTGCTCGACCTCCAGGTAGCGGCTGCCGCCGAGGTCATTGCCGGGGACGCCGACCTGGAGCACGAAGTCGCCGTCGACGCTGAAGCCCGCCTCCAACCGCCTGGCGTAGTCCTCGATCACGCCGATCATGCCGATCACCGGGGTCGGGAAGATGGAGCGCCCATCGGTCTCGTTGTAGAGGCTGACGTTGCCGCTGACGATCGGCAGGTCGAGAGCGCGGCAGGCGTTGGCCAGCCCGCTCGTCGTCTCCTCGAGCTGCCAGTAGACCTCCGGCTTGTCGGGGTTGCCGAAGTTCAGGCAGTCGCTGATCGCCACCGGCCGGGCGCCGGTCGCGACGATGTTCCGGGCCGCCTCGGCGACCGCGATCTGGGCCCCCAGGTAGGGGTCGAGCTCGCAGTACCGGGCATTGCAGTCGGTCGTCATCGCGATCCCGATCGTGGTTCCGTTGATCCTCACCATGGCCGCGTCGCCACCCGGCAGAATCACCGTCGCGTTGCCCACCTGCTGGTCGTAGCGCCGGAAGACCGAGCGCTTGCTCGTGATGTTGGGGTGGCCGAGGAGCTTCAGCAACGACGCCGGGATGTCGGCGGGCTCGGCCGGCAGGCTGTCGAGGTCGAGCCGCCGATCGGAGACGTCGGGTGCGCGGCCGGAGAGCGTCCGCACCGGCGTCTTCTCGGTCAGCACCTCGATCGGGATCCGGGCGGCGACGCTGCCGCCCGCCTCGATCGTCAGGTGCCCGTCGCCGGTCACCTCGCCGATCACCGCGACATGCAGATCCCATTTCTCGAACACCGGCAGGATCTCGGCCTGCCGGCCGCGCTCGACAACCAACAGCATCCGCTCCTGGGACTCCGAGAGCATCACCTCGTACGCCGACATGCCGGTCTCCCGGCGGGGGACCAGGTCGACGTCGATCAGCGCGCCGGCGTTGCCGCGCGAAGCCGCCTCGGCGACGGCGCTGGTCAGGCCGGCTGCCCCCAGGTCCTGGATGCCGACGACGGCGGGATGGTCCGCCAGCTCCTGCAACGCCTCGATCAGGCACTTCTCGAGGAAGGGGTTGCCCACCTGCACGGCGGGCCGTCGCTGCTCCGAGCTCTCGTCCAGCTCGAGCGACGCGAAGGAGGCGCCGTGGATGCCGTCCCGGCCGGTGTCGGCGCCGACCAGGAGCAGGAGATTGCCCGGGCCTTCGGCGCGCGCCCGCTTCAGCCGATCGATCCGCACCACCCCGACGCACATCGCGTTGACGAGGGGGTTCTCGGCGTAGCAGTCCTCGAAATAGACCTCCCCACCGACGGTGGGGACGCCGACGCAGTTGCCGTAACCGCCGACTCCGCTGACGACGCCTTCGAACAGGTGGCGGCTCGCCGGCAGCGGGCCGAAGCGGAGGGAGTCGAGGATCGCCACCGGCCGGGCGCCCATCGCGGCGACGTCGCGGAGGATCCCGCCGACGCCGGTGGCCGCCCCCTGGTAGGGCTCGATCGCGCTCGGATGGTTGTGAGACTCGATCTTGAACACGACCGCCCAGCCCTCTCCAACGTCGACCACGCCGGCGTTCTCCCCCGGGCCCTGGATGACCCGGGAGCCGCTGCTCGGCAGGCGACGCAGGAACGGCTTCGAGGTCTTGTAGGAGCAGTGCTCCGACCAGAGCACGCCGATCATTCCCAGCTCGACCTCGTTCGGCACCCGCCCCAGCAGCTCCTCGATCACCTTGTATTCGCTCTGGGTCAGCGCGACCTCTTTGAGCTTCTGCTTGGTCAGGGTCGGGCTCATGGCTTTCGGGGTGGCCCCGTGGCGAGTGTTCGCGGCTGGCTTATCTGGGGGGCTCCGCCGCCCCGGGATCCGCGAGCTCGCGGCCGGGCCGGCTTATCGGCCGGCGGTGCCACTCCGATCTGTCCGGTAACCCTCCGCCGGCCGGTAGGCCGGCTCGCCGGCGAGTGCCGGCGTCGTCGCGGGGGATGGAG
>DAIRGV010000050.1:0-15990 GCA_036794405.1 Candidatus Dormiibacterota bacterium | reverse complement strand
CTCGACTACTGCGTCGTCAAGATCCCCCGCTGGCCCTTCGACAAGTTCCCCAACGCCGACCGGACGCTGACGACGCAGATGAAGTCGACGGGCGAGGTGATGGCGATCGAGCGCACCTTCGAGAAGGCGATGGCCAAGGCGTTGCGCTCGCTGGAGCAGAAGCCCCCGGCCGCGGCCGAGCTCGGGGACCCAGCGCTCGTCGACCGCCCCAACGACCTCCGGCTCCACGCCCTCCTCCACGCCCTCGAGGCGGGGGTGACACCGGCCGAGCTCGCCCGCCGGAGTGGCATCGACCCCTGGTTCCTCGAGCGGATGGAGACGATCCCGAGGCTCGTGCTGCCCGATCGACGCCCCACCTACAAGCTGGTCGACACCTGCGCCGCCGAGTTCGAGGCCGCGACCCCCTACTTCTATTCCTGCTACGAGGAGGAGGACGAGGCCCGGCCCGACGAAAGCCGCGAGAGCACGGTCGTGATCGGCTCCGGCCCGATCCGGATCGGCCAGGGAATCGAGTTCGACTACTGCTCGGTCCACGCCGCCTGGGCGCTCCGCGACGCCGGCCGGGCCGCGGTGATGGTGAACTCCAACCCGGAGACGGTCTCGACCGACTTCGACACCTCCGACCGCCTCTACTTCGAGCCCCTCGACCAGCGGGCGGTGTCCGATGTCCTCGCGGCCGAGGGTGCGACCGGGGTGGTGGTCCAGTTCGGCGGTCAGACCGCGATCAACCTGGCCGAGCCGCTGGCGGCGGCCGGCGCCCCGATCCTCGGCTCCAGCGTCGCCGCCATCGATCTCGCCGAGGATCGCCGGCAGTTCGCCGCCGCCCTCGACTCGATCGGCGTCCCGCAGCCGTTGGGCGACACCGCGACCACCGTCGAGGCCGCCGTCGCGGTCGCCGAACGGGTCGGCTACCCAGTCCTCGTCCGGCCTTCCTTCGTGCTCGGTGGGCGTGCGATGGAGATCGTCCGCGACCCCCGCGACCTGGAGCGCTACATGACCTGGGCGTTGAGCGCCAACCCGCGCGGCGAGGTGCTGGTGGACAAGTACCTGCAGGGGGTGGAGGTCGAGGTCGACGCGATCAGCGACGGCGACACGGTCGTCATCCCGGGCGTGATGCAGCACGTGGAGCGGGCGGGGGTGCACTCGGGTGACTCCTACGCCGTCTACCCGGCCCCCGGCATCGAGCCCGCCGAGCAGGCGGACCTCATCGACTACACGATCCGGATCGCGCGCCACTTCGGCATCAAGGGGCTGCTCAACATCCAGTTCGTCGTCCACCGGGGCCGGGTCCACGTGCTGGAGGTGAACCCGCGGGCGTCACGGACGGTCCCCTTCCTGAGCAAGGTCACCGGGGTGCCGATGGTCAGGCTGGCGACGCGCGTGATGCTGGGCGAGTCGCTGGAGTCCCTCGGCTACTCGACCGGCCTGGTTCCCGCCCTGCCGCTGGTGGCCGTCAAGGCGCCCGTCTTCTCGATGGCCAAGCTCTCCGCGGTCGACTCCTACCTCGGCCCCGAGATGAAGTCGACGGGCGAGGTGATGGGCATCGATCGAACGCTCCACCGCGCCCTCGAGAAGGCTTTTTTGGCGGCCGGGCTGCGGGTCAAGCCGCGCGCCCGGGCGCTGCTGACCATCGCCGACGCCGACAAGCCCGAGATCCTGCCCATCGTCTCCCGCCTGGTCCAGCTCGGCTGCCCGATCCTGGCGACCGAGGGGACGGCCGCGATGCTGCGGGGGGCGGGCTTCTCGCCGCGGGTGGTGGCGAAGATCGGGGAGGAGGGTGAGACCGTGCTCGACGTGATCGAGCGAGGAGAGGTCGACCTCGTCATCAACACGATGAGCCACCTCACCAAGCAGTCGGGCGCCGGCGTCATCCGCGACGGGTTCGAGATCCGGCGGGCGGCTGTCGAGCGCCGCATCCCCTGCCTCACCTCGCTCGACACCGCGGCCGCGCTCCTCGAGTCGACGGTCCAGGCCGGGGAGGCGCTGACGGTGCGGACGGTCGCCGAGTGGAGGGCCGGTGTTCCAGGCTGAGGCGCCCCTGGTCGCCCGCCGCCAGGTCGCCCGGGACCTGTTCGTCCTCACCTTCGCCGCGCCGGAGGTTGCCGCCGCGGCCCTCCCCGGCCAGTTCGTGAACATCCTGCTTCGGCCCGGACCGCTCCTCCGCCGCCCGTTCAGCGTCCATCGCGCCGCCGCTGGCCGGATCGAGATCCTGCTCCGAGCGGTAGGAGTCGGCACGGCGGCGCTCCTGGCGCTGCGGACCGGCGACCCGGTGTCGCTGCTCGGGCCTCTCGGCGCCGGCTTCCGGCTCGACCCGGCCTGGGGTTCGATCGCGCTCGTCAGCGGGGGGCTCGGGGCCGCGCCCTTCCCGCTCACCGCGCTGGCCGCGCGCGCCGTCGGCCTCGAGGTCACCTGGGTTCACGGCGCTCGTACGGCGAGCGATCTCTGCTCGGAGTGGCAGGGAGACCGGGTCCTCTGGGCGACCGACGACGGCAGCCAGGGCTTTGCCGGCAGCGCCGTCGACGCGGTCCCCGCAGTTGGGGCGGTCCTCGCCTGCGGCCCCAACCCGATGCTCGCGGCGGTCGCCCGGCGTTGGCCCGAGGCCCAGGTGGCGGTCGAGACCTACATGGGCTGCGGGACGGGCGTCTGCCTCGGCTGCGCGGTGCCCAAGGCCAGCGGCGGGTATGACCGCGCCTGCAGCGAGGGCCCGGTCTATCGGGCGGCGGACATCGACTGGTCGGCGCTGCCCTCCCATCTCCACTACCGGCTGACGGCATGACCGACCTCGGCGTCGTGCTGGGTGGCCTGGCCCTGCGGGGACCGGTGCTGGCCGCCTCGGGGACCTTCGGTTACGGCGCCGAGGTGCCGCTGCTCGAGCGGCGCGCCCTCGGCGGGATGGTCTCGAAGGGGATCTTCCTCCGGCCCCGCGCGGGCACGGCGCCGCCGCGGATCGTGGAGACGCCCTCCGGCCTGCTGAATGCGATCGGGCTCCAGGGCCCGGGTGTGGAGGCGTTGATCCGCGACCATGCCCCGGCGTGGGCGGGCTGGGATTTCCCGGTGCTGGTCAACCTCAACGGCGAGTCGGTCGAGGAGTACGGAGAGCTGGCGGCACGGCTCGACGGGGTGCCCGGCGTCGCCGGCTTCGAGGTCAACATCTCCTGTCCCAACGTCGACCAGGGCGGGATGTACTTCGGCAACGACCCGATCGCGGCAGCGCGGGTCACGGCCGCCGTCCGGCGCCGGACGAGGCTGCCGGTCTGGGTCAAGCTCACGCCGATGGTCACCGACATCGGCGTCATCGCCCGCGCGGTCGAGGCCGAGGGCGCCGACGCCCTCAGCGCGGTCAACACCTTCGTCGGGATGTCGATCGACCTCCGCACCCGGCGCCCCCGGCTGGCCAACCGGACCGGCGGCCTGAGCGGTCCGGCCATCCGCCCGCTGGCGGTGCACCTCGCCCACCAGGCGGCGCGCGCGGTCAGCATCCCGGTGGTCGGGGTCGGCGGGATCGCGACCGCCGAGGATGCCCTCGAATTTCTCATCGCCGGCTGCACCGCGGTCCAGGTCGGGACCGCCACCTTCATCGACGGCGGGGCGATCGCGGCCGTCCACGACGGTATCGCCGCCTACCTCGAGCGGGAGGGGATCGCCTCGCTGGAGGAGCTGCCGCGCTGCCTGCCGAGGGACTGACCGCCGGCCTCGAGCTCTGGGCCCGGCGCGAGCTCGCCTATCGGGCCACCGAGCACCGGGGCACCGAGGAGCCGGACCGGCTCCTCGTCTGCGGCCCCGGCACCGGGCCGTACCTCTTCACGGCGCCGCACTCGGTCCGATGCATCCGCCGGGGCGAGCTGAAGCAGGCCGACATGGGCACCGGCGGGCTGGCCGAGACGCTGGCCGAGCTGACGGCGTCGACCGCCCTGACGGTGGTCGGGCGCCAGACCGGCGACCCCAACTGGGATGTCGAGATCGGCGCCTTCAAGCGCGAGGTCCTCGGCCGTCCGGGCCTGGTCGTGGTCGACGTCCACGGGTTTCGCGAGGAGCTGCCCGAAGACCTGATCCTGGGCCTGGGGCCGGCGCCGTCCCTGGCCGTGCGCCAGCTCGCCGACCGCCTCCTGGCCGTCGCCGCCGCCCACGGACTCGCGGCGAGGACCGGGCGGCCCTTCGACGCGACCTGGCCGGGAACCATCACGGCCACCGTCCAGGTGGCGGGCGGGGTGGCCCTGCAGCTGGAGGTCGCGGGCCGGCGACGCCGGCCCCGAACGCGGCCGGACACGACCGCGCCGGTGCTGGCCGCCCTCCTCGAGTGGCTCGGCTAGCGGCGAGTCTTGCGGGGGGCCAGGCGGGCGAGCTCCTTGATCTTGTCCCAGCCCCGGCTGACCCGATCCAGCTCCGAGACGAGGCGCTGGTTGTGGGTCTTCAGGGCCCGGTTCTCGCGGAGCAGGCGAGTGACCAGCTGCTGGGTGTCGGCCAACAGCACGTCAAGTGGTGACTTGGCAGGTGTCTTGCGCGGCATTTGTAAGCTGCCGAAATTCTAGGGCTGGATAATCGCGTCCGTGCTGGAGGTTTCCCAGGTTGCCAAGCGGTACGGCGAGGTCTGGGCCGTTCGCGAGATCACGCTGAGCGTGGAGGCGGCCACCTGCCTGGTCCTGCTCGGCCAGAACGGGGCGGGCAAGACGACCGCTTTACGGTGCATGGCCGGGCTGCTCGAACCGACCTCGGGCTGGGTGCGCGTGGGCGGCGTTGACAGCCGCGAGGACCCCGACGCGGTCCGCGCCCAGGTCGGGCTCGTCCCCGAGGTGCCCGGCCTCTACGAGAGGATGAGCGCACGCTCCTACCTCGACTACTTCGGCCGGGTCTACGAGCTCGACCGGCAGACCCGGGAGCGGCGGATCGGGGAGCTGCTGGACCTCTTCGGGCTGAGCGCGGCTGCCGACCGCTGGCTGGGCACCTACTCCAAGGGCATGCGGCAGAAGGTCGCCCTGATCCGCGCCACCATGCACCGGCCCCGGCTGGTGCTCGCCGATGAACCGACCTCGGCGCTCGACCCGGACAGCGCCCGGGTCGCCTGGAGCTACCTCGAAGGTCTCCGCCGGGAGGGTTCGGCGCTGGTCGTCTGCACCCACGACATGGAGGAGGCGGAGGCGCTGGCGGGGGAGATCGGGATCATGGCCGGCGGGCTCCTACTCGCCGCCGGCGACCGGGAGCGGCTGATCCGCGCGGCGGGGTTGAAGAAGCATCGCCAGGTGATCGAACGGCCGACCCTGGAGGAGGTCTACCTGGCCATCATCGGGAACCGGGCCGAGAATGAAGCTCGACCGGCGTAAAGTCCTGCTCGTCGCCGAGCGTGACTTTCGCGACGCCGCCGGCGATCTCCGCCTGGTGCTGGCGATGGCGGGACTGGCCGCCGTCGTCCCGGTCGGGGTCGGGTCCGCCATCCGGGCGCTGGTCGTCTTCGGCGGCGGGCTCACCGACCTCGTCCAGCGAGTCTCGATTGTGGGCGCCTTCTTCGTCGTCTTCCTGCCTGCCAGCTACTCGCTGGTCCTGGCGCTCGAGTCGTTCGTCGGTGAGCGCGAGCGGGCGACGCTCGAGGTCCTCCTCTCGTCCCCGCTCCGGGAGGCCGAGATCTACGTCGGCAAGGTTGCCTCGGTGCTCAGCATCTCGCTCGTACTCTGCTTCGGCGCGCTCTTCGTCTATTGCGCCGTCACCTTCCCCGGCCTCGGCTACTTCCCGCTCGGCATCCTGGTCTCCCTCGGCGTGTCGACCATCTGCCAGGTGGCGGCGATGGTCGCCGGAGCCGTGATCGTGAGCGCCAATGCCCGCACGATGCGCGCGGCCAATGTGATGGCCTCCTTCATCATCCTGCCGATGTCGATCGTCCTCCAGGTGGAGGCCGGCCTCATCCTGGTCGGTCGGGGCGAGCTGCTCTGGGGCTTCGCCGCGGTGATGGCGGTTGGTGCCTTCATCCTCCTCCGGATGGGCCTCCGCGGCTTCTCCCGAGAGGCCCTGCTCTCCCGCGAGACCGGCGGCCGTGACCGCCTCCGCGGTGCCGTCCGCACGGTTGCCGCGGCCTTTCAGAAGGCGCCCAGCGGTCCGGCTCTGCTTCGGGCCCGCGCGGGGCCGATCCTCTCGGCGCTCGCCGCCTTCCCCCTCGGCGCCGTGCTCGGCTACCTGGCGGCGGGCCTCGTCCCCGCCGGCCTCGCGCGCCCGCTGGTCGCCGCGGTGGGGGCGGCCGCCGACCGCTCCGACCCGATCTCGGTGGCGGTCGGAATCTTCGGCCACGACCTGGTCGCCTTGATCGTCGCCGGGGTGCTGGCGGGCGTCACCATGGGGCTGACCGGCTATCTCCTGACCGCCGTTCCGGGGGCGGTCCTGGGATACCTGGCCGCGGTTTCCTCCTGGGGCCTGGCGGTGGCCGGGATCCTGCCCGGGGCTCTGATCGAGATCCCGGTCGCGGCGATTGCCGGCGGCCTCGCGATCCACATCGGAGCGACCGTCATCCACATGAAGCGGGACGGGGGCTGGACGCGCCGGCTGTTGGCGGCGGAGGCGGAGCTGGTCAAAGCGCTGCTCTGGCTCGGACCGCTTCTCCTGCTCGGCGCGGTTCTCGAAGCCTACCTGGGGCGTGCCTAGCTCTTCCGGCGGGGCCGGGGGTCGGCCTTGAACACCGCCGGGCGGACGAGGCGCGTGGCCCCGACGAAGCCGGCCGAGACGATGGCCCCGAAGGCAAGCGCCACCGGCGCTCCGAAGAAGTGCGCAAGGGTCCCTGCCTGGAAGCTCCCGACCGGGCCGACGCCCATCAGCGCCTGCGCGTAAAGCGCCATCACCCTCCCCCGCAGGTGGTCGGGCGTGGCGGCCTGGATCCGGGTGTTGGCCGTTGCCACGAAGATGATCTGGCAGAAGCCGGCGAGCATCAGGAGGGCGATCGAGAGCGGGTAGAGACGGCTGAAGCTGAAGAGGACCAGGAAGACCGACCAGGCCAGCCCGACCGCGAATTGGATGTTGCCACTGGTCAGCCGCCGCTGGAGGACGGCCAGCGACAGGGCTCCCACCAGCGCGCCGATGCCCTGGCTCGCTGTCAGGAAGCCGAAGCCGGCGGCACCGATGTGGAGGACCTGGTCGGCGAAGATCGGCAGCAGGGTGAAGCGGTTCATCGCGAAGAGGGAGAAGACGGCGACGTTCAGCAGCAGGGTGCCGACCACCGGGTCCCGGCGGGAGTAGTCGAGGCCCTCCCGGATTCGGGCCAGCACCGATCCCTGCTGGCTGGTCCGGACCAGGGCGGGAAGGTTGGTCATCAGGAGTAGCGCGGCGACCGAGCCGATGAAGCTGATTCCATTGGCGAGGAAGCAGAGGGGGACGCCGGCCAGGCCGATGATCACCCCCGCGACCGAAGGGCCGATCACCGCCGAGCCGTTGAAGATGGTCGAGTTGAGGGCGATCGCGTTGACGAGGTCCTCGCGCCCGACCATCTCGATCACGAATGCCTGGCGCGAGGGGACGTCGATCACGTTGATCGAGCCGACCACGAACGCCGCTGCCAGCACCATCCAGTACTGGGCCAGGCCGTGGGAGGTGAGGAAGTACATCGTGAAGGCGGGGATCATGAAGGCGAGCTGGCTGCAGACCAGGATCCGCCGCTTCGGAAAGCGGTCGGCGAGGATGCCGCCGAACTGGCCCGCGACCAGCATCGGCGTGAACTGGGTCGCGATGACAAGGCCGACGTGGAAGGCGTCGTGGGTGAGCGTGAGCGCGAGCCAGGGCATGGCCACGCTCTGCATCCAGGTGCCCACCGTCGAGATGACCTGGCCGATGAAATAGAGCCGGAAGTTGCGGTGTCGCAGCGCTCCCAGTGCTCGCCCCCGACTTGGCTCGGCAGGCAGGGTCCCTGGTTCGCGCACTTGCCACCCATCGTAGCCGGGCGGTCAGCGCCGATAATTCAATGGCAGTGGCCAAGATTCGCGAGTCGGTCGACATCGAGGCGCCGATCGCGAAGGTGTGGGCGGTCGTCCACGGCGACTTCGCGAACGCCAATCAATGGTCGAGCAACCTCGAGCGCATCGAGGTCTTGAGCGAGGGGCCGTTCGGCCGTGGCACCGAGCTCCGGTACGTCATCCAGACCCCCGGCGGCAAGCAGGAGCTGGAGGTCGAGCACACGACCGTGACGCCGGGCAAGACGGTCGCCGGGAACTTCGTCAAGGGACCGATCAGGGGCACCTGGAAGTACACCTACGCCGCCCGCGGTGACGGCACCAGGGTCACCTACGCGATGGATTACGAGCCCAACGGGTTCACCGCCCGGATCTTCTTCGGGATCATCGAGAAGCAGCTGCCGGGCGATGTGGCGAGGACCCTGGCGAGCCTCAAGCGCTATGTCGAGGCGGGCAGAGGCCCCCGCGCCAAAGCCAAGCGGTGAGGCAGGAGGCGAGGGGGGCGTGAGAGCCCGCCGTTCCTGCCTGGCGGTGCCCGGGAGCCGGCCGCGGTTCCACGCCAGGGCGGACCAGTCGGCGGCGGACCAGATCTTCCTCGACCTCGAGGACTCGGTGGCGGCCGGCGCCAAGGTCGAGGCCCGGGGCCAGGTGGTCGAGGCGCTCCGGACCTACGGGTTCTCCGGCAAGGTGAGGACGGTCCGGGTCAACGCCTGCGACACCAGCTGGTGCTACGAGGACATCGTCACCGTGGTCGAGGGGGCCGGCGACCGGATCGACTGCCTGATGATCCCCAAGGTCGAGGACGTCTCCCACGTCCATTTCGTCGACCACCTGCTGAACCAGCTGGAATGGAAGCTCGGCCTGGAGCGGCGGATCGGCCTCGAGCTGCAGATCGAGTCCGCCCGCGGGATGGAGAACATCAACGCGATCGCGGGCGCCTCGACCCGGGCCGAGACGTTGATCTTCGGCCCCGGAGACTTCTCGGCCAACCTCCGCCTGCCGGAGCTGACGGTGGGCCGGCTCCAACCCGACTACCCGGGGGACTTCTGGCACTACTTCCTGGCCCGGGTCGCGGTCGCCGCCCGCGCCAACGGCCTCCAGCCGATCGACGGTCCCTACAGCCAGGTTCGCGACGCCGAAGGGCTGCGGACCTTCGCCCGGCGCTCGGCGATGCTCGGCTTCGACGGCAAGTGGGCGCTCAACCCCGACCAGGTCGGCGTCCTCAACGAGGTCTTCTCGCCCCGGCAGGAGGACTTCGACAAGGCGGTCGCCATCCTCGAGGCCTACCGCCAGGCGACCGACGTCGCGCAGACCGGCGCCGTGATGCTGGGCGAGGAGATGATCGACGAGGCGTCGCGCAAGATGGCCCTGGTAATGGTCGAGCGAGGCGAGTCGTTCGGGATGAAGGCGAACCCCTGGAGCCCGACATCGCCGGGGAGGTAGAGACCTACCTGGCGGCCTGGAGCGCTGCGCGCGCGTCCGCCGCCGCCGCGACCCGCAGCTGGGCGGAAGGGACCGGGGAGCCGCTGGCAGCCGCGATTGCCGCCGCGACCGCCGCCGACAGCGGCGCCGAGGTGCTCGACCCCGCCTTCGACCGGGTGGCGGACCTGCTGCTGGCGGGACACTCGGGCGACGACCTGGGCGCCTCCGCCGAGCATCGGCTTCTCCGAGCGACGCTCCGCGACTTCGCCACCCGGCAGATCGCGCCCCGGGCACAGCAGATCCATCGCGAGGACCGCGACGTCCCCGATGACATCATCGCTGGCATCGCGGAGCTGGGCCTGTTCGGGCTCTCCATCCCCGAGGCCTACGGCGGGACGCTGGCGGGGACACCCGATCACGTCGTGATGCTGATCGGCACCGAGGAGCTCTCGTCCGCCTCGCTGGCCGCCGGGGGCTCCCTCATGACGCGGCCCGAGATCCTGGTCCGGGCCCTGCTGAGCGCCGGCGGCGAGGAGCAGAAGAGCCGCTGGCTGCCCGGGATCGCCTCCGGCGAGCTGCTCGTCGCGGTGGCCGTGACCGAGCCCGACCAGGGCTCCGACGTCGCGGGGATCCAGTGCCGGGCCACGCGATCCGCGGATGGCTCCTGGACTGTCAACGGCGCCAAGCTCTGGTGCACCTTCGCGGGTCGCGCCCACCTCCTGATGCTGCTCTGCCGGACCGGCGGAGAGGCCGGGCACCGCGGCCTCAGTCTCTTCGTCGCCGAGAAGCCGAGCCACACCGGCCACGATTTCGAGCACCGCCAGGACGGCGGAGGGATGCTCCGTGGCCGCGCCATCCCAACGGTCGGCTACCGCGGGCTGCATACGTTCGAGCTCGTCTTCGAGGATTACCGGCTGCCGCCCGAGGCGCTGATCGGGGAAGAGGGCCGCGGCTTCTACCTCCAGATGGAGGGCTTCGCGACCGGGCGGCTGCAGACCGCCGCCCGCGCCGTCGGCGTGATGCATGCCGCGGTCCGCGACACCCTCGCCTACACCGCCCAGCGCAGGGTCTTCGGGAGGCCGATCGCGGAGCACGAGCTGGCGCGGCGGCTGATCGGCCGAATGGGAACCCGTCTTCACGCCTCCCGCCGGCTCTCCTACGCCGCCGCCGAGCTGCTCGACCAGGGAACGGGGCAGGTCGAGGCGTCCCTCGCCAAGCTCTACGCCTCGCGGATGGCGGAGTATGTGACGCGGGATGCGATGCAGCTTTTCGGCGGCATGGGCTATGGCGAGGAGACCGACGTGTCGCGCTATTTCCTTGACGCGCGCGTCCTTGCGATCTTCGAGGGTACCGAGGAGGTGCTCGCTCTGAAGGTCATCGGCCGGGCTCAGGAAAGGGTCTCCGAGACATGAGTGGCGCGGAGCTGGCGCGGCAGTTCGCTCGCTATCCGGAGCCCTTCGAGGTGGGCGCCACGTACCGACACCAGTCCGGCAAGGGGGTCCGCGGCTTTCGCCGCCGGTCAATGATCCCCCGGCGGACGGCCGAGAACCTCGAAAGCCACGAACCACGCTTCGCGAAGGAGGACTGACAGCTCATGGCCAGCAACCCCGACCTCAAGGGCCGCCGGATCCTAATAACCGGCTCCAGCACGGGCATCGGCGAGGCGCTCGCCCGGCAGGCGGTCGCCGCCGGGGCCGCCGTCGCCGGGCTTTCCCGGAGCCTCTCCGACGGCGTGCAGGACGGCATCCACAGCTACCGCTGCGACGTCCGCGACGAGGACCAGGTGCGCGTCGCGGTCGACCGAGCGGCCGAAGCGCTCGGCGGCCATCTCGACGGGATCGTCGCCAACGCCGGCTACGGCCTCTACGGCCACATCACCAAGGGCAACCCGAAGGACTGGCACGACGTCGTCGAGACCAACGTCATGGGCGTCCTCTACACCGTCTACCACGGCTACCGGAGGCTGGCCCCCGAGGGCGTCCGCGACATCCTCCTGATGTCCTCCATCAGCGGCCGCAGCGCGCGCCTCGGTGCGGGTGTCTATGCGGCGACCAAGTTCGCCGTCACAGCGATCGGCGAATCGCTCCGCCAGGAGCTCGCCGAGCAGCAGATCCGGGTCACGCTGTGCGAACCGGCGACGGTGGACACGCCCTTCTACGACGTCGCCGTCCGCCACGAGGGCGCCGGGGTCATCGCGCGCAACTTCGCGCCCCTGACCGCGGACGACGTGGCCGCCGCCTGCGTCCACGCCCTCGCCCAGCCCGCCAATGTGGTCCTCAACCAGATCCAGCTGAGGCCCAACGGCCAGGCGGTATGAGCGCGGCGCCGATAACCGTCCGCGATGACCTCGCGGGAGTCGACTGGGAGGCGCTCAGCTCAGCCCTGACCGCCGACCGTTTCAACAACGGGAGGACTCCCGGCGAGCTGCGTCGCTCCTTCGAGAACAGCTACGCGACCGCGATCGTGGGCGGGGGAGCTGCGGTCATCGCCACCGCGCGAATGCTCGCCGACGGCGTCTGCAACGCCTGGCTGGTGGACGTCTGGACGGCGTCCGCCCACCGTCGCCGGGGAATCGGGTCAGCCGTCGTCCGCCGCCTGCTGGAGCGGGTGCCCGGGCACCACGTCGCGCTCTTCAGCGCGGATCGAACCGACTTCTACGCGGGGCTGGGTTTCGAGGAGGAGCGGACGGGGCTGTCGCTCGTCGTGGGGAGCTGGCTCAACCGTCCCGGCTAGCTGATCAGACCGGCGTCACGCGCCTCCTGCCGCGTCATTCAACAGCCGGGCTCGCCGTAGTTCCCGCAGCAGCCGGCCCGCCGCGTGCCGCGGCGGACCAGGTTCGCTGCCGCCCGGAGGAGACGGCGCGGCAGCGGCCCCTCGCCGTGGGCGAGGTTGCGGTAGAACGACGCGAGGTTGGCATCCTCCCGCGGTTCGTGCTCATGCCCCGCGCACATCGCCTCTCACAGCTCAAACCATGCCACAAGCGGCCGCCGAACCTAGACTCTTCAACACAGGCCGGCCTACCGGCTGGCCGCCACTCGGGGGTGTTTGCATGAGAATGCGATTCCTGGCCCTGGTTTCGGCCCTCGCACTGTCGCTGCTGGGCGCCGTGCCCGCTTCAGCGACGAGTGAGGGACACAGCTACCTCGCGCTCGGCGACTCGGTTCCCTTCGGTTTCAGCCCCCTGCTCGACCCGGCCAATGCAGCCAACTTCATCGGCTACCCGGAGATCGTCGCCCAGCGCCTGAACCTGTCGGATGTCAACGCGACCTGCCCCGGTGAGGCCACCGGCGGCTTCCTCTCGCTGACAGGGACCGACAACGTCTGTCGCCCCTACCGCTCGTTTTTCCCCCTTCACGTCGCCTATAGCACCAGCCAGATGGCCTTCGCCCTCAGCTACCTGCGCTCCCATCCGGGCACCCGGCTGGTGACCCTGACCCTGGGCGCCAACGACGTCTTCCGCTTCCAGAAGGACTGCGCCACGGGACCGGCTTTCGGGACCTGCGCGCTTGGGCTCGGCGGCGTGATCGCCACGATGCGGGCCAACCTGAACGCGATCTTCGCGCAGGTCCGGGGGACGGGCTACACCGGCCTCATCGTGGCCGTGACCTATTACGCGCTCGACTACGCCGACACCTCGGGGGCCATCTTCCTGAACGGGCCAATGATTGCTGCGGCCGGGGCCCACGGAGCCCTCGTCGCGTCGGGGCTCGACGCCTGGCGCGCGACCGCGGTGGCCGCCGGCGGCAGCTCCTGCGTCGCCGGGCTTCTCATCCGCACCTCACCGACAGAGTGTGATGTTCACCCCACCCCGCTCGGACGGGACCTTCTCGCCGGCGCCGTGCTGGCGACGATCGCCGGCAGCTGCCCGGCTCATAGCCTCCAGGGCTGCCTCAACCGCCACCGCGGCTAGGACCAAACCAGGGGAACGGCACGGTCCGCAGAGGGCCGCGCCGTTCCCGTCACTCGTAATAGCCGCCCGCGAACTCGATCCAGCCCGGCAGGGGGCAGCCGTGCGAGGTGTGGGCGTGGGTGCAGTGAACACCCGGGCGAGGCCCGGGGTCGATGTAAAGGAGGCCGTGGACGACGACCTGGTCGCCGGCGTGAGCGGGCACCGCGGGAGCCAGGGTCGTGTTGTGGTCGATCTCGATCGAGTCCCCCGCCGGCGTGCGAACCGTCAGGTGCTCGTGGGTGCCGACCTGGACCGGGTCGGCAGCGACGGTGCCGTCCAGGGTCACCTCGGCGCCGGCGCGTCCGGCGGCGATGTCCTGGTGGAGAGTCGCGTCGTCCGGCGAGCTGCGGGCAGAGGAGGCCCCGCAGCCGGCGAGGAGGAGGACGCTAACCAGCGCTGAAAGCGGCCGCCAGGTCAATCCTGCCCTCGTAGAGCGCCTTACCGACGATGACCCCGGACGCGCCGGCGCGCGCCACGGCCCGGATGTCGGCGAGGCTCGCGATGCCGCCGCCGTAGATGACCCGGTGGCGGGTGGCGCCGATGACCTGGCGGAGGACCCCCAGGTCCGGGCCGGCGAAGGTCCCGTCGCGCTCCACCACCGTCAGGATGATCCCCGCCAGCGGCAGGGCGGTCCAGCTCCCCAGGAGCTCCCGGAGCTCGACCTTCTCGCTCGCCGTCCAGCCCTCCACCTGCGCGGTGCCTCCCCGCAGGTCGAGCGCACCCAGGACCCGTCCCGGGTGGCGGCCGGCCGCCTCGGCGAAGAGCTGGGGCTCGCGGATGGCGGCGGTGCCCATGACGATCGCGGCGGCCCCGGCAAGAAGCCACTCGGAGGCGGTCTCCTCGTCGCGCACGCCGCCTGCGACCTGGACCTCGAGCCCGGCCTCGGAGACGATCTGAGAGACGACCTGCCGGTTGGTGCCGGAGCGGCCGAGGGCGGCGTCCAGGTCGACGACGTGGAGACGCCGTGCGCCGGCCTGGCGGTGCCGGTGGGCGATCGCGAGGGGGTCGTCGCCGTACACCTTCTCGCTCTGGAAGTCACCCTCGGTGAGCCGCACGGCGCGACCGCCGCGGATGTCGATCGCGGGGATCACGTCCACCGCGCTGTCAACCTCTACCGATAGTTGGTGAACTGCAGCGGGACGGGGATGTCCTCCGCTTCGCGGAGCGCCTTGATGACCGCCTGCAGCGAATCCTTTTCCTTGCCCGAGACCCGGAGCTGGTCACCCTGGATCCGGACCTGGACCTTGGGGCTGGCGGCGCGGGCGCGCTTTTGAAGGTCCTTGGCGAGCTCGTCGGAGATCCCGGCGTTGAGCTTCACCTCGAGCTGGCCGCGGCCCTTGCCGATCGTCTTCGGCTCGCCGGCCTGGAAGAGCTTGGGCGAGAGGTTGCGGCGCGCCGCCTTCTCGATCAGCACCTGGTAGGCGGCCCGGGCCCGGTCCTCGCTCGAGGATTCGATGACCAGCTGGCCCGTCTTGACCTCGTAGGTGGTCGCGGTGTCCTTGAAGTCGAACCGGGTGCCGGTCTCGCGGCGAGCCTGGTCGATCGCGTTGGTCAGCTCGGAGCCGTCGTATTCGGAGACGACGTCGAATGAGAACTCGGCCATCTAGAGAAAGTGATAGATGCCGTTCAGGCCCGCGACGACGGCCGCGGCCGCCAGGACCAGGAGAAAGAGGGAGGTCCCGCCGAGCAGCATGGCGATGCCGAACATGCCCTCGTCGACCGCCTCGGGCGGCGGCCGGAAACCGCGGAGCCGGACCAGGGGATAGGTCAGGTTGTCCAGGTGGCGACGGTGGGCGCGCTCCTCGAGCTCCTTCAGCACCGCGTCGCCACCGGGCGGCACCGATTGCCGGTCGATCCGCTTCAGCGAATCGCGGAGGTTGTCGCGGCTGTGGCCGAGCTCGACCATGACCAGGTCGAGGGTCTTGGACGCGGTCTCGTTGGCGTGCTCGCGGCGCAGGTCCGCGATGATGTCGTAGAGGTTCATTCGGCGAGCACAAGATTACAATCAAGGTCGGATGAGCATTGAGACCGACACCGCGCGGAAGGTGACGGGCGGTCCCGAGCACCCCAACAGCTGGGTCTACCTGAACGGCGAATTCCGGCGCTACCACGACGCCCGGCTCGGCCTCATGACCCACGCCCTGCACTACGGCACCGGCGTCTTCGAGGGCATCCGGGCCTACTGGAACGCGCCCCGAGAGCAGCTCTTCCTGCTCCAGGCGCCCGACCACTACAACCGGCTCCGGCGCTCTGGAAGCATCATGAAGATGACCCTCCCACACTCGGCGGAGGACCTCGTCAAGCTCACCCTGGAGCTGCTCCGGCGGAACGAGTACCGGACCGACACCTACATCCGCCCGCTCCTCTTCAAGTCGAGCGAGGTCATCGGCGTCCGGCTCGCCGGGATCGCCGAGAGCTTCCTCATCTACACCGCGCCGATGGGCAACTACGTCGAGGTCGACGCCGGCATCCGCTGCATGGTCTCCAGCTGGCGGCGCGTCTCCGACCAGTCGCTGCCCGCCCGAGGCAAGATCACCGGTGCCTACGCCAACTCGGCCCTGGCCAAGGCCGAGGCGGAGGAGAACGGCTACGACGAGGCGATCGTGTTGACGACCGACGGCCACGTCTCCGAGGGCAGCGCCGAGAACCTGTTCATGTACAAGGACGGCGTCTTCGTCCCCCCGCCGGTCACCGACGACA